>NZ_JBDIAB010000123.1:0-8900 GCF_039812165.1 Microbacterium sp. | reverse complement strand
TCCCGGCCGGCCCGGATCAGATGGCGAAGCCGAGCGCCCGCATCATGTCGCGGCCGTCGTCGGTGATGCGCTCCGGCCCCCACGGCGGCATCCACACCCAGTTGATGCGGAACCGGTCCACGACCTCGTCGAGGGCCTGCGCGGTCTGCTCCTCGAGCACGTCGGTGAGCGGGCAGCCCGCCGACGTCAGCGTCATGTGGATGACGAGCGCGTCGTTCTCGTCGTCCCAGCCGAGGTCGTAGATGAGCCCGAGGTCGACGACGTTGATCCCGAGCTCGGGATCCATGACGTCCTTGAGCGCCTCGGTGACCTCGTCGTACTTCTCCGGCGTGAGCGTCTCGGCCATGGCTCGATCCTAAATGAGTGATTCGGAATGCGGGTGAGCGGCCGCTGGAGGGCGGTCGCGAGGCGACCTAGCGCTAAGCCTGCGCCGGGGCGCCGGACTCGGCCGCCGCCTCGACCTCGGCGAGGAACCGGTCGTAGCCCTCGTCCTCGAGCCGCTCGGCGAGCTCGGGGCCGCCCTCCTCGACGATGCGCCCGGCGACCATGACGTGCACGTAGTCGGGCGTGATGTAGCGGAGGATGCGCGTGTAGTGCGTGATCAGCAGCACGCCGAGGTCGGTGGCCTCGCGCGCGCGGTTCACGCCGTGCGACACGATCTTGAGCGCGTCGACGTCGAGGCCCGAGTCGGTCTCGTCGAGCACGGCGATCTTGGGCTTCAGGAGCTCGAGCTGGAGGATCTCGTGGCGCTTCTTCTCGCCGCCCGAGAAGCCCTCGTTCACGTTGCGCTGGGCGAACTTGCCGTCCATGCGCAGGTTCTTCATCGCCTCCTTGACCTCCTTGGTCCAGGTGCGGATGGGCGGCGCCTCGCCGTCGATCGCGGTCTTGGCGGTGCGGAGGAAGTTCGTGACGCTCACGCCCGGGATCTCCACCGGGTACTGCATCGCGAGGAACAGGCCCGCGCGGGCGCGCTCGTCGACCGCCATCTCCAGGACGTCCTCGCCGTCGAGCGTGATCGAGCCGCCCGTGATCGTGTAGGCCGGGTGGCCCGCGATCGCGTAGGCGAGCGTCGACTTGCCGGAGCCGTTCGGGCCCATGATGGCGTGGGTCTCACCGGTGCGGACCGTGAGGGTCACACCGTTGAGGATCGGGATCTCACCGGCATCCGTCTCGACCGTGGCGTGCAGGTCGCGGATCTCGAGCACAGACATTCAGACTTCCTTACTTCACGATCTTGGTCACGGACGGGTCGATCATGACGTCGTCGCCGTCGATCGTGACCTCGTAGACGGGGACCGGCTCGTACGCCGGCAGGTTGAGGGGGTGCCCGGTGCGCAGCGAGAACGCCGAGCCGTGCGCCCAGCACTCCAGCGTGTCGCCCTCGACGAAGCCCTCGGAGAGGGAGATGTCGCCGTGCGTGCAGGTGTCGCCGATCGCGTGCACCTCGCCCTCGGAGTCGAGGACGACCGCGATCGGCACGCCGTCGAGCTCGACCCGCACCGGGGTGTCCTGCTCGAGCTCGCTGAGGCTCAACGCCTTCTGCGCGGTCATGCGCCCTCCCCCAGGGCCAGCTCGGCCTCGATGGCCGCGACGATCTCCTGCTCGAGGGCCGGGATGCCGGTCTTCTGCGCGATCTCGCCGAGGAAGCCCAGCACGACCAGGCGCCGCGCCTCGCTCTCGGTGATGCCGCGCGCCTGCAGGTAGAACAGCTGCTCGTCGTCGAAGCGTCCGGTGGCGCTCGCGTGCCCGGCGCCCAGGATGTCGCCGGTCTCGATCTCGAGGTTCGGGATCGACTCGGCGCGCGCCCCGTCGGTGAGGACGAGGTTGCGGTTCGCCTCGTACGAGTCGGTGCCCACGGCATCCGACCCGATCAGGACGTCGCCGATCCACACGCTCCGCGCGCTCGCGCCCTGCAGCGCTCCCTTGTAGAGCACGTCGCCGACGGTGTGCGGGCCCTCGTGGTGCAGGTACACCTGGCTCTCGAGGTGCTGGCCGGCGTCGGCGAACGACAGGCCGTACAGCTTCGCGCTCGAGCCCGAGCCGCTGAGGGTGACCGACGGGTTGACTCGCACGACACCGCCGCCGAGGCTCACGACCACGTGCGTGAGCGACGCGTCGCGGTCGACGCGCGCCTGGTGCGATGCCAGGTGGACGGCGTCGTCGTCCCACCGCTGCACCGTGACGACGGTGAGGGCGGAGCCGTCGCGCGCGATGATCTCGACGTTCTGCGCGTACTGCGCGGAGCCGTCGTGGTACAGCAGCACGGTGGCCCGCGAGTGCGGCATCGCCTCGACGACGATGTGCGAGAAGGCGTGCCCGCCGCGGCCCGAGATGTCGATGCGGATCGGCTCGTCGGCCGTCTCGTCCGCCGGGATGCGGATGTGGCGCGCGTTCTCGGCGTGCTTCCACGCGAGGGCGCTGGGCAGGTCCTCGGGCCGGAACACCTCGCCGCGCACGGCGGCGTCGTGCCCCTGCGAGGCGAGCCGGTAGATCGCCGGGGCGGTCACGTCGATCCACAGCGCGTCGTCGACGTCGACGGGCTCGTCGACGAGGACCGAGCGGAGGCGGTCGACGGGCGTGTGCTTCCAGTTCACCTCGCGCCCGGTGGGCATGCCGAAGTCGTCCGGGTCGAACGACGTGGCGCGCTCGGAGCGCGTCTGCACCGGCACGAACGCGGCCGCAGGGTCGATGTGGCCCTTCGCGCCGGTGGCGGGGGCCTGTGTCGCTGTCGTCATCAGCCGACGGATCCTTCCATGCCCATCTCGATGAGCTTGTTGAGCTCGAGGGCGTACTCCATCGGGAGCTCCCGGGCGATCGGCTCGATGAAGCCGCGCACGATCATCGCCATCGCCTCGTCCTCGGGCATGCCCCTGCTCTGCAGGTAGAACAGCTGCTCGGCGCTCACCTTCGACACCGTGGCCTCGTGGCCCAGCTGCACGTCGTCGACGCGGATGTCGATGGCCGGGTAGGTGTCGGAGCGCGAGATCGTGTCGACCAGCAGCGCATCGCAGCGCACGGTGTTCGCGGAGTGGTGCGCGTTGGCGTCGACCCGCACCTCGCCGCGGTAGCCCGCCCGTCCGCCGCCGCGCGCGATCGACTTCGAGACGATCGAGGACTGCGTGTAGGGCGCCATGTGGATCATCTTCGCGCCGGCGTCCTGGTGCTGGCCGGGGCCGGCGAAGGCGACCGACAGCGTCTCGCCCTTGGCGTGCGGGCCGACGAGGAAGATCGACGGGTACTTCATCGTCACCTTGGAGCCGATGTTGCCGTCGACCCACTCCATGGTCGCGCCCTCGTGGGCGACGGCGCGCTTGGTGACGAGGTTGTAGACGTTGTTCGACCAGTTCTGGATGGTCGTGTAGCGCACGCGCGCGTTCTTCTTGACGATGATCTCGACGACCGCCGAGTGCAGCGAGTCGCTCTTGTAGATCGGCGCCGTGCAGCCCTCGATGTAGTGCACGTACGAGCCCTCGTCGGCGATGATGAGCGTCCGCTCGAACTGGCCCATGTTCTCGGTGTTGATGCGGAAGTACGCCTGCAGCGGGATCTCCACGTGCACGCCCGGGGGGACGTAGACGAACGAGCCGCCCGACCACACCGCGGTGTTGAGCGCGGCGAACTTGTTGTCGCCCGCGGGGATCACGGTGCCGAAGTACTCCTCGAAGAACTCCGGGTGCTCGCGCAGCGCCGTGTCGGTGTCGAGGAAGATGACGCCCTGCGCCTCCAGGTCCTCGCGGATCTGGTGGTAGACGACCTCGGACTCGTACTGCGCGGCGACGCCGGCGACCAGGCGCTGGCGCTCGGCCTCGGGGATGCCGAGCTTCTCGTACGTGTTGCGGATGTCCTCGGGGAGGTCCTCCCACGACTGCGCCTGCTTCTCGGTCGAGCGCACGAAGTACTTGATGTTGTCGAAGTCGATGTCGCTGAGGTCGGCGCCCCACGTCGGCATCGGCTTGCGTTCGAACAGCTGCAGGCCCTTCAGACGGGTCTTCAGCATCCACTCCGGCTCGGACTTCAGCGCCGAGATGTCGCGGACGACGGCATCGCTCAGGCCTCGCCTGGCGCTGGCCCCCGCGGCATCCGGGTCGTGCCAGCCGAACTCGTAGACCCCGAGGCCTTCGAGCTCCGGACGGTCGATGAGCACATCCGACATGTCGTTCTTCCTCCTCTGAGCCCCGGGCGGTGTCATCCGCTCCGGCATTCCGGATTCCTCGTGGAGTTTCGAGGATGGATGCCGCTCCTTGGGGCCCGCTCAGTGGGTGCTGCGCACGCGCTTAGACTGTCAGGGTCCAGCCGCGCCGGGCGCGGCATCCCGACCGTTCGAGTCTACAGGCAACCCCTGACGGCCGGCGTGCCATCCCGTCTCGCACTCATCGCCAGGAGGCGCCAGCCATGTCCGCGAGTCCGACGACCAGTGCCGCACCCGCCGCGTCGGGTCCGCGGCCGCGCCTCTGGCGATGGCTGCCGGAGCGCGTCGACGGGCGCGTCCGCGTGCTCGCGTGGCTGTCGTTCCTCGCCGAGGTCGCGATCATCGGCACCGGCGGCGCGGTGCGCCTGAGCGGGTCCGGGCTCGGTTGCTCGGAGTGGCCGATGTGCACGCCCGAGTCGCTGGTGCCGACGCCGGAGCAGGGCTACCACGGCATCATCGAGTTCGGGAACCGCACCATGACGGGCGTGGTGGGGCTCATCGCGCTCCTGGTCGTCCTGACGACGCTGCACGCCGTGGGGGGACGTCGCCCGGTCGTCCGCGCGCTGTGGTTCGCCGGCGGCGGCATCGTCGCCGCGGTCGCGGCCTACCTGATCACCGCCCCACTGGGCCTCCCCGCCTTCGGGTTCTTCTCCGGCGCGCTGCTGGTCGCGGTCGTGGCGGCCACGGCGGACTCCCTCCGTCTCCCGCTCCAGCGGCGCGACCTCCCGCTCCTGGCCTGGATCGTGCTGGCCGGCGTGATGGCGCAGGCCGTCGTGGGCGGGCTCGCCGTCCTGAGCGATCTGAACCCCTTCGTCGTGGGCTTCCATTACACGGCGTCGCTGGTCCTCGTGTGCGTCACGGCGGCGTTCCTGGTGCGGATGCGCGAGCCCGTGGGCCCCCGCGAGAGGGCCGTGCCGGCCTGGTTCGCGATCCTCAGCCACGTCACGGGGCTCGCCCTGGCCCTGACCATCTTCTTCGGCGTGCTGACCACCGGCAACGGCCCGCACTCCGGCGACGCGAACGTGATCCGCACCGGCTTCGACGCGAGCCTCCTCGCGCACGTGCACTCCTGGCCCGGCTACATCCTCGCCGTGCTCGTGCTCGCCCTGACCGTCGCCGCCTGGGTGCTGCGCCTGCGTCCCCGCGTGTGGCTGCTCGTGCTGATCCTCGCGATCGCCGTGCAGGTGGGCGTCGGGGTGTGGCAGGCCCGCACCGGGCTGCCGGAGGTGCTCGTCGGCATCCACATGGTGCTCGCGGCGCTGTCGGCCGCGGCCTACACCGTCGTGGTGCTGAAGCTGAAGCGCCCGGTCTCCGACCGCCCGTCGCCCGTCTGAGCCCGTGGCAGGCACGGGTCCCCGCCGGCGCGAGGTCGTGACCGCCGACCGGGTGCGCATCGACGGCGGCCTGGTGCGGCGCCCGGCCTACCCGTGGACCGCCACCGTGCACGATCTCCTCCGGCATCTGCACGCCTCGGGACTGGTCGTGCCCGAGCCGGTCGGCGTGGACGTGTCGGCCCCCGCCTCGGACGGCGCGTCGATCGGCGTCGAGACGGTCCGCTTCGTGCCCGGCGTCTCCGGCGGGGACGCCTGGCGCCTGCAGGCGACCGACGAGGGGCTGCGCTCCGCCGCGCGGCTGCTGCGACGCGTGCACGACGCGACCCGCTCGTGGACCCCGCCGCCCGATGCCGTCTGGGCTGTGCCGTCGACGCCGTCCGGCACGGTGTGTCACGGCGACCCGGGACCCTGGAACATGGTGTGGCGCGATGGAGAGGCCGTCGGGCTCATCGACTGGGATCTCGCCCGGCCCGCTCCCGCGCTGGACGACGTCGCGTACGCGCTCGACTACCTCGCGCCGCTCCGCAGCGACGAGGACTGCGTGCGCTGGCACGGATTCGACGTGCCGCCCGACCGCCGCGCGCGCGTCCGGATCTTCCTGGAGGCATACGGGACCGACGCATACGGGACCGACGCGTACGGGATCGATCCGGCCGGGATCGTGGACGCGATCCTGGCGCGCCGCCGCGCGACGATCGTCGAACTGCGCGATCTCGCCGCGCGGGGCGTCGAGCCGCAGCACACGTGGGTCGCCGAGGGCTTCGTCCCCGCCGCCGAGCGGCACCTCGCCTGGTCCGAGGCGAACCGGGGGCTCCTCGAGCCGGTGCCGCCCGCCTGATCCTCCTCGGCTGCGTTCGCCCGGCCAGCTTCCGCGGCGCATCGTCGGAGATCTGCGCGAGATCGGATGCCTCCGCGCACATCCCTCCGACCATGCGCCGATCTCCGACCAACCGCCGCGGGCGGACGCGCCGCTCGCCTCAGCGTGCACGATGCAGCCCCTGTGCCACCGCGCGGGCGATGACATCCTGCACGGCGGGCCAGTCCGCCATGATCTGCGGATAGGAGAACCGCAGCACGTGGTAGCCCATCAGCATGAGCCGCGCGTCATGGGCGATGTCGCTGGTGCGCTGCGCGCCGACATGATGGCCGCCGTCGATCTGCACCACGAGACGCTCGCCGATCAGGAAGTCGACGCGATGACCGTCGATCCACACCTGCGGCAGGATGCGCAGCCCGAGCCAGTGCAGCCGTACCGCGAAGATCGTCTCCAGCCCCGAGTCCGAGAACGGCGTCGCCTCCTCCAGCAGCGCCCGCGCGGACGCGGGAAGCCGGAGTCGAGCCAACGTCTGGCGGTCGACCAGCCCTCTCCGCAGGGCGGACTCCCATACGACGAGGGCCGCATCGTGCGGCTGGCACACGGCGACGAGCGCCAGCACGTTCTCGACGGGGTCCACGAGGGCTCCCGGCTCCCGCGGCACGATCGGCTTCGCCCAGTGCACGGCGAACCCCGCGGGCTTGCCCCCGCGCGCACCGGGATGCGCCGCGACGTGGCAGCGGTCCTCGCTCACGACGAACAGGCCCAGACGCCGTGCCTGCGAGACGCACGTGAGCGCGACGCCGTGCTTCGCGGCCGCGACCAGCTCGGCATCCGCACCGGGAAGCGCCACCCGGTCACGGCAGACGCGTATCAGAGCGCCTCCGGCCACCGCGTGCGCGAGATAGTGGCGGGTGTGCCCCTCGCGCTGCAACCGGGTCGCCGAGGCCACGCCGCCGCGGGCGGCGACGGCCCGGACCGCCGCGGCGACGGCGGTCCTCCGTCGGGTCTGAGGATGCGACATCCCGCCACCGTGCCAGGAGATCCCCGACGACAGGGCCCGCTCGGGCGGATCCGTGGATCACTCGGCGCACAGGGCCGATGTGGAGGAGTCCTCGGCCCCTCGCCGGCCACTCCGCTGGGGATCCCGCCGCACATCATCGGAGATCTGCGCGAAGTCGGATGCCTCCGCGCACATCCCTCCGACCAGGTGCCGATCTCCGAAGAACCGCCGCGGCGGCCGCGGCGGCACCGGGCCACGGAGGGCCCGACGCGTCAGAAGCCCGCGCCGTGCGCCTGGAACGGCGCGACGACGCCGGTGAGCTCGGATGCCGCGGCCAGCGCCGCGCTCGGCGACTCGCCCGCGGCGAGGCGCTCGTGCACGGCTCCGAGGAGCTCGCAGGCCACGTCGTCCGCGACGACGACCGGGGCCGCGATGACGCACCGGGTGCCGGCGTGCAGCCAGATCCGGGTCATCCCGACGGCCTCCTCGCCCCACCGCACCGACGAGCGGCCGACCTCGCACGCGGAGAGGACGACGGTGTCGGGCACGCGCGGCATGAGGTCGATGTCGTAGCCGAACAGCGCGCCGTCGGCGAGCTCGAGACCGGAGAACAGCGGGTGGTCGGCCGCGTGCCGTCCGTGCGCGGCGACGTGCAGCACGCCGACGCGCGAGGCGAGCGCCGTCGCGGCGCGCACCGTCGCGTGCTCGGCGTCGAGCAGCTCGCCCCCTCCCCACGCCGCCGAGCCCAGCGCCGCCTCCTCGTGGCCGCGGGCCACGCGCGGCCCGACGACGAAGCCGGTGCCCGGGGCGGGCCGCGCCGCGCGCTCCGAGATCCACTGCGTCGCCGACGTCGCGACCGTGAACACGCGACCGCGCATCGCCGGCAGCATGCCCCACGGGATGCCGCCGAGGATGCCCGGGACGGTGATCACCACGCGCCGGTCCGCGAGGACAGGGAGGATGGGCTCGACGAGCGCGGCCGACAGGGCCGCGAGCCGATCGTCGAGCGTGCGGCCGACGAGCGCGGCCATCGGTCCCGACCGCACGGATGCCGCGATGTCGAGGTCGGCGCGGAGCCCCGCCATCGTCGCGACGATCCGCTGCCACGTGTCGACGCGCTGGAAGCGGACGACGTCGCCGGTGACCGCGAGCACGGCGAGCCCGGTCTCGTCGAACACGTAGGTCACGAACGCGGTGTCGCCGGGGAGCGCGGCGCGCAGGCCCTCCAGCGAGATCCGCTCGCGCACGCCCGAGGCCCGGGTCGCCGACCACTGACGGCGGCGCACGCGCTCGCTCAGCTCGACCGCGCGGGGATCCGACAGCCAGTCGCCCGTGCCGTCCTCGTCGCGCAGGCGCCGCAGCGCGGCGAGATCGGCGGCGAGCGCGGCGTCGGGCGGCGGACGCAGCGGCACCACCTGCTGGCTGAGGTGCCGCGCGCGCTCCGACCAGTCGAAGACGTCGCCCGGGCGACCCGAGCGCACCGCTGAGCGCAGGCCCGCGAAGATGAGCCGGCGGCCGTGCATCACGAAGGACGTCGCGAGGTCGAGGCTGCCGAACGAC
>NZ_JBDIAB010000122.1:0-8999 GCF_039812165.1 Microbacterium sp. | reverse complement strand
GTGCTGCGCTCCGTCACCGCCGACCTCGACCTGGAACTGGGGTCGTCGGTCGACCTCATCTTCCAGATCACGGCGGCCCAGCACGTCCCGCTCGTGCACGAGGAGCTCACGTTCACGCAGGGCGGGCGCGTCTACACGCCGACCGAGATCGTCGACCAGTCCGGCACCCGCCTGCACCGGTTCACCGGCGAGGCGGGGCTGCTCGAGGTCCGCTACGAGGCCGTCGTCGGGCCGCGGATCCCGGCGCGCTCCACGAGCGACCTCGAGGCGATCACCTACCTGCGGCCGAGCCGCTACTGCCAGTCCGACGAGGTGTTCGCGCAGGCGCGGCGCCAGTTCGGCGGGCTCCAGGGCGCCGAGCTCATCAAGGCCGTCGACGAGTTCGTCGCCACGAGCACGACCTACACGCCGGGGCTCAGCCAGGGCACCGACTCGGCCGTCACGACCCTCATGACCGGCCAGGGGGTGTGCCGCGACTACGCGCACGTCGTGATCGCGCTGCTGCGCGCCATGGACGTGCCCGCCCGCTACGCCGCGTGCTACGCGCCGGGCCTGCAGCCGATGGACTTCCACGCCGTCGCCGAGGCGTACCTCGACGGCGCGTGGCACGTCATCGACGCCACGCGGCTGTCGGACCGCCGGTCGCTCGTGCGCATCGCGACGGGCCGGGATGCCGCTGACTGCGCCTTCCTCAGCTACCACGGCGGCTACGTGGGCCTCTCGGCGATGCGCGTCGACGCCGTCGCCGTCTCCGACCCGGCCGGAGCAGGCGTGGCGGCCGATGCCGCGGGCGGGGCAGGCGCGACGGCCGCCGGCGACGCCGGACCCGCGACCGCGGATGCCGCGACGGCCTCCGCCGCCGAGCCGGACGCCACGGCATCCGCCCCCGCCGACGACTACACGCAGCTCGTCCAGCTGTCCTGATCCGCCGCCCCCGCCGCGGGGCGTCCCCGGCGGCGAAACGTAGACTGGTTCGGCTATGACTCCTGACGCCCTCTCCGAAGTCCTCCTCGCCGTCGTGACCCCGCTCGCCGAGGCGCGCCGCCCCGGCGCGGGCGCCGGGCTCACGGCCGCCGACTTCGCCCTCGAGCGTCCGCGCAACCGCGACCACGGCGACTGGGCGTCGAACGCGGCGCTCAAGCTCAGCAAGGCCGTCGGCGCGAACCCCCGCGAGTTCGCCGCCGAGATCGCGGCGGCGCTCGCCGAGACGCCGGGCGTGGCATCCGTCGACGTCGCCGGCCCCGGGTTCATCAACATCCGTCTGGATGCCGCGTCCGCCGGCGCGCTCGCGAAGACGATCGTCGAGGCGGGCGCGGCGTTCGGCACCAACGACAGCCGCGCCGACGAGGTGATCAACCTCGAGTTCGTGAGCGCCAACCCGACGGGGCCGATCCACCTCGGCGGCACGCGGTGGGCGGCGGTCGGCGACGCGCTCGCCCGCATCCTCGCGAGCCAGGGCGCGCACGTGACGCGCGAGTACTACTTCAACGACCACGGCGCGCAGATCGACCGCTTCGCGCGCAGCCTCGTCGCCGCGCACGAGGGCCTCCCCACGCCCGAGGACGGCTACGGCGGCGGCTACATCGCCGACATCGCTCGCCGCGTCGCGCTCGCCTACCGGGGCGACCTCGACGCCCTCGACGCCGATGCGAAGCAGGAGGCGTTCCGCGAGCTCGGCGTCGGGTTCATGTTCGACGAGATCAAGCAGAGCCTGCACGAGTTCGGCGTCGACTTCGACGTCTACTTCCACGAGAACGACCTGCACGACTCCGGCGCGGTCGAGCGCGCGGTCGCGCGGCTGCGCGAGCTCGGCCACATCGTCGAGCGCGACGGCGCGACGTGGCTGGACACGACCGCGTTCGGCGACGACAAGGACCGCGTCGTCATCAAGTCCGACGGGCAGCCCGCCTACATCTCCGGCGACCTCGCCTACTACCTCGACAAGCGCGAGCGCGGCTTCAACCGCTGCATCATCATGCTCGGCGCCGACCACCACGGGTACGTCAAGCGCCTCATGGCGATGTGCGCGGCGTTCGGCGACGAGCCGAACGTGAACCTGCAGATCCTCATCGGCCAGATGGTCAACCTCGTCAAGGACGGCCAGCCGGTGCGCATGTCCAAGCGCGCCGGCACCGTCGTGACGCTCGAGGATCTCGTCGAGATCGTCGGGACGGATGCCGCGCGCTACGCGCTCACGCGCAGCTCGACCGACTCGAACCTCGACGTCGACCTCGACGTGCTGCAGCGGCGCACGAACGACAACCCGGTGTTCTACGTCCAGTACGCGCACGCGCGCACGCACAACGTGGCCCGCAACGCCGTGGCGGCGGGCGTCGACCGCAGCGCGTTCGCCCCCGAGCTGCTCGACCACGAGACCGAGTCGGCGCTCCTCGGCGCCCTGCAGGAGTTCCCGCGCGTCGTGGCGTTCGCCGCGGAGGTGCGCGAGCCCCACCGCGTCGCCCGCTACCTGGAGGAGCTCGCGGGGCTCTACCACCGCTGGTACGACGCATGCCGCGTCACGCCGCTCGGCGACGACCCGGTCACCGACCTGCACCGCACGCGCCTGTGGCTCAACGACGCGACCGGCCAGGTGCTGCGCAACGGCCTGCGCCTCCTCGGCGTGAGCGCCCCGGAACGGATGTGACATGAGCGGCGACACGCGGCCGACGCAGCCGCTGCCCGACCCCGCGGCCCAGTGGATCGCCGCGAACCCGGCCTCGCGCGCCCGGCGCGGGCGCCGAGGGCTCCGCTGGCTCGTCGCGCTGCTCGTCGTCGGCGTGCTCGCCGTGTGCGCGTGGCTCCTCGGCGAGCAGCTCGCGCGCGGCATCGTGACGGGCATCGTGCGCGACCAGGTCGTGCAGCACCTCGCGCTCCCGGCCGACCAGGTCGTCGACGTCGAGATCCCCGGCCAGGTGCTCCCGCAGCTCATCGTGGGCCGGCTCGACGAGCTGACCATCTCGTCCGACGACGTGACGCTCGGCGAGATCACCGGCGACGTCGTCGTGCACGCGACGGGCGTGCCCACGCGCGGCACCGCCGACGTGACGTCGGCCACCGCCGAGCTCACCCTGACCGAGAAGCAGCTGCGGGCGCTCCTGAAGACGATCGACGGGATGCCGTCGGACACCGTCTCGCTCACCCCGCCGAACCTGTCGGTGGTCTTCGACCTGAGCCTGTTCGGCTTCTCCGTGCCGGTGGGGGTCTCCCTGACGCCGAGCGCGCAGGAGGGCGACCTGGTCCTGACGCCGTGGACGGTGAGCATCGGCGGCGCAGAGGTGCCGGCGACCGCGGTCGTGCAGCAGCTCGGCCCGGTGGCCGCCGCGGTGCTGCGCGACTGGCGCGTGTGCGTCGCGGCGTACCTGCCGGCGGGGGTGACGCTGACCGACGTCTCCGTCGCGCAGGGCGTCGTGCGCGCCGCGGTCGCGATCGACGGCGGGATCGTCAGCGACCCCGCGCTGCAGGAGAAGGGCACCTGCCGCGCGGTGTCCTAGACTTTGAAGACTGCCCGGGCCCCGAAAGCGCCGCAGGCCCCGACTTTCCGCCGATTGGTTACCACCCGTGTCCTCCGCTCGTCCGCTCGTGCCCGACTGGCTCGTGGTGCCGGGTGACGCGAACGCCCTCGACGCCGCGGTGTGGCCGCCGTCGGCGGCACGCGACGCGCACGGCGTCGTCTCGATCGGCGGCGTGCCGGCGACCGCGCTGCGCGAGCGGTTCGGCACCCCGCTGTACGTCCTCGACGAGCAGGCCGTGCGCGCCCGCGCGCGCCGTGTCCTCGCGGCCTTCCGCGCCGCCGCCGCCGAGCACGGCGTGCAGGCGCGCGTGTACTACGCGGGCAAGGCGTTCCTGTCGACCGAGATCGTCCGCTGGGTGACCGCCGAGGGGCTCGCGGTCGACGTCGCCACCGGGGGAGAGCTCGCCGTGGTGCTCGCCGCGGGCGCGGATCCCGCCCGCATCGGCGTGCACGGCAACAACAAGTCCGTCGCCGAGCTCGAGCAGGCCGTCGACGCCGGCGTCGGCTCGATCGTCCTCGACAGCACCATCGAGCTGGAACGGCTCGCCGTCGTCGCCGAGCGCCGCGACGTCGTGCAGGACGTGCTCGTGCGGGTCAACAGCGGCGTGCACGCCGAGACGCACGACTTCCTCGCGACGGCGCACGAGGACCAGAAGTTCGGCTTCGCGCTGACGGATGCCGCGGCCGTGGTCGCCCGCATCCGCGAGCTCCCGTCGCTGCGGTTCGTGGGCCTGCACTGCCACATCGGCTCGCAGATCTTCGGCACCGCCGGCTTCGAGGAGTCCGCGGCGCGCGTCGTGGAGCTGCACGCCGAGCTCCTCGCCGGCGGCGACGTGCCGGTGCTGAACCTCGGCGGCGGCTTCGGCATCGCCTACACGTCCGTCGACGACCCGACGCCCATCGAGGAGCTCGCCGCGGGCATCGCCGGCGCCGTCGCGCGCGAGTGCGAGGTGCGCGGCATCCCCGTGCCGAACCTCGCCTTCGAGCCCGGACGCACGATCGTCGGCCAGGCCGGCGTGACCCTCTACGAGGTCGGCACGGTCAAGCCGGTCCGCGTGTCGGACGAGCTCGAGCGCGTCTACGTGAGCGTCGACGGCGGCATGAGCGACAACGCGCGACCCGCCCTGTACGGTGCGGACTACTCGGTGCGCCTCGCCTCGCGCGCCTCGCACGCCGAGCCCGCGCTCGTGCGCGTCGTCGGACGCCACTGCGAGTCGGGCGACGTCGTCGTCGACGCCGACTACCTGCCCGGCGACGTCGCCCCCGGCGACCTCGTCGCCGTCCCCGCCACCGGCGCGTACTGCTTCTCGCTGTCGAACAACTACAACTACGTCCCGCGGCCGCCCGTCGTGGCCGTCGCGGACGGCGCCGCGCGCGTGATCGTGCGCGGTGAGACCATCCCCGATCTGCTGGCGCGCGACGCCGGCATCCCGACCGAGGACAACGCATGATCGACTACCGCCGCCTCCGCGTGGCACTGCTGGGCGCCGGATCCGTCGGGTCGCAGGTCGCCGCGCTCCTGCTCAAGCACGGCGACGAGCTGGCCGACCGCGCCGGCGCCGCGCTCGACCTCGTCGGCATCGCCGTGCGCGACGTCGACGCCCCGCGCGACACCGACCTGCCGCGCGAGCTCCTGACGACCGACGCCGACGCGCTCATCGTCGGCGCCGACATCGTCATCGAGCTGATGGGCGGCATCGAGCCGGCGCGCACCCGCATCCTGCAGGCGCTCAACTCCGGTGCCGACGTCGTCACCGGCAACAAGGCGCTGCTGGCCTCGCACGGGTCCGAGCTGTTCGACGCGGCCGACCAGGTCGGGGCGTCCGTCTACTACGAGGCCGCCGCCGCCGGCGCGATCCCGATCATCCGGCCGCTGCGCGACTCGCTCGCCGGCGACCGCGTGCAGCGGATCATGGGCATCGTCAACGGGACGACCAACTACATCCTCGACCGCATGGATCGCGAGGGCTCCGGCTTCGCCGAGGTCCTCGCCGACGCGCAGGCGCTCGGCTACGCCGAGGCCGATCCGACGAGCGACGTCGAGGGCTACGACGCGGCGCAGAAGGCCGCGATCCTCGCGAGCCTCGCGTTCCACACCGCGGTGCCGCTCGAGGCCGTGCACCGCGAGGGCATCACGGCGATCGACAAGACCACGATGGATGCCGCACGCCACGCCGGCTACGTCATCAAGCTGCTCGCGGTGTGCGAGCGGCTCACCGGCGAGACCGACGTCTCGCCCACCGGCGAGGCGATCTCGGTGCGCGTCTACCCGGCGCTCGTGCCGCGCGAGCACCCGCTCGCGAGCGTGCACGGCGCGAACAACGCGGTGTTCGTGCAGGCCGAGGCCGCGGGCGACCTCATGTTCTACGGCGCCGGCGCCGGCGGCGTGCAGACCGCGTCGGCCGTGCTCGGCGACGTCGTCTCGGCGGCGCGCCGCCACATCGCCGGCGGCGTCGGGGTGGGGGAGTCCACGCGGGCGAACCTGCCCGCGGCGCCCATCGGGCACGTCACGACCCGCTACCAGATCTCGCTCGACGTGGACGACCGTCCCGGCGTGCTGGCGACCGTCGCCGGCATCCTGAGCGAGGGACGCGTGTCGATCGCGACCGTCGAGCAGACGATCCTGCCGGCCGACCCGGCGGGAGCGGATGCCGACACGGCGGGCCGCGCACGGATCATCATCGGAACGCACACCGCTCGGGAGCAGGATCTGAGCGACACGGTTGACCGGCTCGGAGCGAGCGGCGTCGTACGACGCGTCGTCTCGGTCCTGCGGGTGGAAGGAGACTGACATGGCACATGTATGGCGCGGAGTGATGCGCGAGTTCGCCGACCGGCTCGGCGTGACCGACGCCTCGACGGTCGTGACCCTGGGCGAGGGCGGCACGCCGCTGATCCCGGCGCGGTCGATCTCGCAGCTGACCGGCGCGGACGTCTGGGTCAAGTTCGAGGGCATGAACCCCACCGGCTCGTTCAAGGACCGCGGCATGACGGTCGCGCTCTCGCGCGCGGTCGAGCACGGCGCGAAGGCGGTCATCTGCGCCTCCACGGGCAACACCTCCGCGTCGGCGGCCGCATACGCGGCGCACGCGGGAATCACCGCCGCTGTGCTCGTGCCCGAGGGCAAGATCGCGATGGGCAAGCTCAGCCAGGCCGTCGCCCACGACGGGCGCCTCATCCAGGTGCGCGGCAACTTCGACGACTGCCTCGAGATCGCGCGCGAGCTGGCCGAGAACTACCCGGTGCACCTGGTCAACTCGGTCAACCCCGACCGCATCGAGGGCCAGAAGACCGCCGCGTACGAGATCGTCAGCCAGCTCGGCGACGCCCCCGACTTCCACTTCATCCCGGTCGGCAACGCCGGCAACTACACCGCGTACTCGCGCGGCTACGGCGAGGAGGCCGCCCGCGGCGCCGCCACGCGCGTGCCCCGCATGTTCGGCTTCCAGGCCGAGGGGTCGGCACCCATCGTCCGCGGCGAGGTCGTGAAGGAGCCCGAGACGGTCGCCACCGCGATCCGCATCGGCAACCCCGCCTCGTGGGACCTCGCGCTGCAGGCGCGGGATGCCACGAACGGCTGGTTCGGCGCGATCGACGACACCCGCATCCTCGCGGCCCAGAAGCTCCTCGCCGCCACCGTGGGCGTGTTCGTCGAGCCCGCCTCGGCGATCAGCGTCGCGGGCCTGCTCGAGCGCGCCGAGGCGGGCGTCGTGCCGGCCGGGTCGCGCGTCGTGCTGACGGTCACCGGCCACGGCCTCAAGGACCCCCAGTGGGCGCTGCGCAACGCCGACGGCTCGACCGTCGAGCCCACCGTCGTCGACGCGTCGACGAGCGAGGTGGCCTCGCTCCTCGACCTCGCGCCCGTCCAGGCGAGCGAGTGACGCACGACGGGGGGCGCACCGTCGCGGTGCGCGTGCCCGCGACGAGCGCCAACCTGGGGCCGGGATTCGACACGCTCGGGCTCGCGCTGAGCGTGTACGACGAGCTCACCGTCACGACCCTGCCCGACCGCCGCGTGGAGATCTCCGTCGTGGGCGAGGGCGCGGACGCCGTGCCGAAGGACGCCTCGCACCTCGTCGTGCGCGCGATGGCGTACGCGTACGAGGCGTGCAGCCGCAAGATGCCGGGCGTGCACCTCGCGGCCCGCAACGTCATCCCGCACGGGCGCGGCCTCGGCTCCTCCGGCGCCGCCGTGGTGGCCGGCCTCCTCGCCGCGAAGGGCCTGCTCGCCGGCGACGTCGAGCTCGGGCCCGAGGCGCTGCTGCGCCTGGCCACCGAGCTGGAGGGTCACCCCGACAACGTCGCGCCGGCGCTGTTCGGCGGCCTGACGATCGCGTGGATGGATGAGGACGGCCCGCGTCACAAGAAGCTGCTCGTGCACCGCGGCGTCTCGCCGCTCGTGTTCGTGCCCGAGTTCACGATGTCGACGAGCGCCGCGCGCGAGCTCGCGCCGCTGCAGGTCACGCGCGAGGACGCGGTGTTCAACGTGTCACGCTCCGCGCTCCTCATCGCCGCGCTGACCCAGAGCCCCGAGCTGCTGCTCGCCGCCACCGAGGACAAGCTGCACCAGTCGTATCGGGCGCAGGCGATGCCCGAGACGGACCGGCTCGTCCGCGCGCTCCGCGCGCGCGGCTACGCGGCGGTCGTCTCCGGTGCGGGGCCGAGCGTGCTCGTGCTCGCCGACGGACCGGGACGTCGCCTGGGAGCCGCCGAGGTCGCGGCATCCGTCGCCGACACTCCGTGGGAAGCCCTCATGCTGGCCGTCGATTTCAAGGGTGCTACAGTGAGGGAGTATACGGAGGGTTCCACGTGATCAACGTGAATCTGGCCTCCGTCGCAATTCTGCGAACCACCGCATAGCCCCTCGCTCAGCGTCTTTCGTCCTATCCGGACGCGACCAGCGCGCGGGAGCACGGCGTCCCCTCGTGGACCGCGCCGCGGTGCTGTCACATCCATCTGTTGCAAGGGAGAACTCGTGGAGTCCATCTCCGACACCCAGACCGTCGACGCCTCTGACATCGAGAGCGAAGAGGGCCACCCCCAGACCCAGACCGACGTCGTCGTCGAGGCCGCCGCCCCGGCCGACGAGACGCCCGCCGAGGAGCCCGTCGAGGACGCGCCCGTCGAGGAGGCCCCGGTCGACGAGGCCGCCGCCGAGGAGGCGCCCGCCGAGGCTGCCGAGCAGGTCGAGGCCGCCGCGTCCGTCGAGGCGCCCGCCGAACAGCCGACGCCCGCCGAGGCTCCGGCCCAGGAGGCCCCGGTCGAGGAGGCCGCGGCCCAGGAGCCCGCCGCTCCGGCCGCCGACGCCGCCCCCGCCGAGACGTCCGCGCCCGCGGAGGAGGCCCCGGTCGTCACCGCGCCGCGCAAGCGCGCGCCGCGCCGCGCGAAGAGCAGCGGCGCCGCCGCCGCGGCCGCCGAGACGCCGGCCGAGGCGCCCGCCGCCGCCGAGGCGCCCGCCGCCGACGCGCCCGCGGAGGCCGCCGAGGGC
>NZ_JBDIAB010000121.1:0-9010 GCF_039812165.1 Microbacterium sp. | reverse complement strand
GGCCGGGGCTACTTCAGGCGCGCGGTGATGTCGGTCGCGGGGTCGCCGGTCAGCGAGATGATCTCGTCGTCGACCAGCACGGTCGGGGTGCCGACGCGGCCCGTCTCGGGGTTCGCGGGGGTCTTCTGCGTCATCGCGGTCACGAACTTGGAGTACGTGCCATCGGTCACGCACGAGTCGATGCCGCTCACACCCACACCCTTCGCGATGTCGAGGATCTGGGCGTCCGTGAGGCCGGCCGTCCCCTCGGCGGGCTGGTTCTCGAACATCGCACGCAGGAACGGCAGCGACTTGTCCTCGTCCTCGACCGCGACGCAGTACATCGCGTTCGCGGCGCGCGTCGAGAACGCGGTGCCCTGCGACCGCGAGTCGAGGATCGCGATGGGGTGGATGTCGAGCGACGCCGAGCCGTCGGCGAGCGCCTCGTCGATCGCGTCGCCGTACAGCTGCTCGAACTGGTTGCAGATGGGGCACATGAAGTCCACGTACGTGGCGATCGTGCCGGTCCCCTCGCCGACCGTGATGGCACCGGTCTCGACGTTCACGTTCGACGCCTCGGGGCGTGTTCCCGGGTCGGTCGCGGCGTTGTTCATCCACACCACGACGCCGATCACCACGGCCACCACGACCACGATCGCGACGCTCACCCAGATCGCGAACCAGTTGGTCTTCGTCGAACCTGCCATCACCCTCAACTCCCTATCGGTACCGGGACGACCCCGAACGGCGCCAGTCCCGCGGCTCCCCCGTCGGGCGCGGTCAGCACCCAGATGCCTTCATCGTGCACGGCCACGCTGTGCTCCCAATGTGAGCCGTCGCCGCCGTCGACCGTCGAGACGGTCCAGTCGTCGTCCTCCACGAGCGTCGACTCGGAGCCGGCGACGACCATCGGCTCGAGCGCGAGGCAGAGGCCCGGACGCACCTGCGGTCCGAGGTCGGCCACGCGGTAGTTGAACACGCTCGGCGCCTCGTGCATCTTGCGGCCGATGCCGTGGCCCACGTAGTCGCGGAGGATGCCGTAGCCCTCGCCGGACGCCTCGATGTGCGACTGCACGGCGTCGCCGACCTCGGCCACGTGCGAGGCGTGCGCGAGGGCGGCGATGCCCGCCCACAGCGACCCCTCGGTGACCTCCGACAGACGCCGGCGCGCGGCCACGAGCTCGGGGCGCGACGGGTCGGGCACGACGACCGTGATCGCCGAGTCGCCGTTCCAGCCCCTGTACTGGGCGCCCGCGTCGATCGAGACGATGTCGCCCGGCTCGAGCGCGCGATCGGACGGGATGCCGTGCACCACCTGCTCGTTGACCGAGACGCACGTGGTGTGCCGGTAGCCCCGCACGAGCTTGAAGTTCGACTCCGCGCCGCGGGTCGCGATGACGGCAGCCGCGGCGGTGTCGAGCTCGAGGGTCGTGACCCCGGGCGCGACGAGGTCGCGGACGGCCTCGAGCGCGGCGGCCGTGATGAGACCGGGCTCGACCATCGCCCGCAGCTGGGCGGGCGTCTTGTACATCCAGCGGCGCAGCGCCACGGGTCAGGCGACGATGCCGCGCGCCGCGAGGGCCGCGACGATGCGCTCGGTGACCGCGTCGAGCGAGCCGACGCCGTCGACGGCGTCGACGAGGCCGTGGTCACGGTAGACCGCGAGGATCGGGGCGGTCTCGCGCTCGTAGATCGCGAGACGGTTCGCGATGGCCTCTTCGGTGTCGTCGGTGCGGCCCTGCTCGCGCGCACGCTCGGCGATGCGGGCGATGCTCACCTCGCGCGGCACGTCGAGCTCGATCACCGCGGTGAGCGCCTCGTCGCGGGGGCCGAGGTAGTCGTCGAGCAGGCCGACCTGGGCGATGTTGCGCGGGAAGCCGTCGAGGAGGAAGCCCTCGCCCGTGTCGCCCTGACTCAGGCGATCGCGCAGCACCTCGAACGTGAGGGCGTCCGAGACCAGGTCGCCCGACTCGATGACGGCCTTCACCTTGCGGCCGAGCTCGGTCTCGTCCTTGATGTGGGTGCGGAAGACGTCGCCGGTGGAGATGGCGGGGATGCCGAACAGCTCCGCCAGCCGCGCACCCTGCGTGCCCTTGCCGGAGCCCTGCGGGCCGACGATGAGCAGGCGCGGCGCCTGCCGGGCGGGACGCTCCGCCTCGCGATGCGCGACGCCCTCGCGGCTCTGCTCTTCCTGCGCGAAGGCGAGGTGACCCTCGTGGCGGGTGTGGTGCTCGTGCGCGGTCATCTCAGGAGCCCTTCGTAGTGGCGCTGCTGGAGCTGCGCGTCGATCTGCTTCACGGTCTCGAGTCCGACACCGACGATGATGAGGATCGACGCGCCGCCGAACGGGAAGTTCGCGTTCGCGCCGACCGTCGCGAGCGCGATCAGCGGCAGCAGGGCGATGAGGCCCAGGTAGATCGAGCCGGGAAGGGTGATGCGCGTGAGCACGTAGTCGAGGTACTCCGCGGTGGGTCGGCCGGCGCGGATGCCGGGGATGAACCCGCCGTACTTCTTCATGTTGTCGGCGACCTCGACCGGGTTGAACGTGATCGCGACGTAGAAGTAGGTGAACCCGACGATGAGCAGGAAGTACACCAGCATGTACAGCGGGTGGTCGCCCTTGGTGAGGTAGGCCTGGATCCACGCGACCCAGCCCGGGACCTCGCCGTTGGCGCCCGGCGTCTGGTTGAACTGCGCGATGAGCGCCGGGATGTACAGCAGCGACGACGCGAAGATGACCGGGATGACGCCGGCCATGTTGACCTTGATCGGGATATACGTGTTCGTGCCGCCGTACGTGCGCCGTCCCACCATGCGCTTGGCGTACTGCACCGGGATGCGGCGCTGCGACTGCTCGACGAACACCACGAGGGCCACGACCACGAGGCCGACGGCGAGGACGAGCAGGAACGTCTCGAAGCCGCGCGCGACCGCGATGCCCCACATCGCCGCCGGGAAGGTGGCCGCGATGGAGGTGAAGATGAGGATCGACATGCCGTTGCCGACGCCGCGCTCGGTGACCAGCTCGGCGAACCACATGATGAGGCCGGTGCCGGCGGTCATCGTGATGATCATGAGCAGCTGCGCCCACCACGCGTCGTTGGTGAGGAGGGTGTCGCACTCGGGGATGCCGGTGACGCCGAACAGCTGACCCGACCGGGCCACGGTCACGAGCGTCGTCGACTGCAGCAGCGCGAGCGCGATGGTCAGATAGCGCGTGTACTGCGTGAGCGTGGACTGGCCCGACTGGCCCTCCTTGTAGAGGGTCTCGAAGTGCGGGATCACCACGCGCAGCAGCTGCACGATGATGGATGCCGTGATGTAGGGCATGACGCCCAGGGCGAAGATCGACAGCTGCAGGAGGGCGCCGCCCGAGAAGAGGTTCACGAGCGAGAGCAGGCCCTCGGTGGAGCCGGACTGCTGAAGGCAGGACTGCACGTTCGGGAAGTTCACGAACGGCGTCGGGACGTGGGCACCGAAGCGGTACAGGACCAGGATCCCCAGGGTGAAGGCGATCTTCCGCCGCAGATCCGGGGTGCGGAAGATCCGCCCGATGGCGCTGAACAAAGGGATTCCTCCAGTGGGACGACCGGTGCCTCGACAGGGCACCGTCCTCCAGGGTAGCCCAGCGCGTCCGGATCGACCTGATCAGCAGGTGCGAACGAGCGCCGGGAGGCGATCGAGAGGGGCCGGGGAGAACCCCGACCCCTCTCGGATCACGACGAGACCGAACCGCCTGCGGCGACGATCTTCTCGGCCGCCGAGCCGGAGACCCGGTCGACCGTCACGTTGAGCTTGACCGAGATGTCGCCGGTGCCGAGCACCTTGACCTTCTCGTTCTTGCGGACCGCACCCTTGGCGACGAGGTCGTCGACCGTCACGTCGCCGCCGGCCGGATAGAGCTCGGCGAGCTTGTCGAGGTTGACCACCTGGTACTCGACGCGGAACGGGTTCTTGAACCCGCGCAGCTTCGGCGTACGCATGTGCAGCGGCATCTGGCCGCCCTCGAAGCCGGCCTTCACCTGGTAGCGGGCCTTCGTGCCCTTGGTGCCGCGACCGGCGGTCTTGCCCTTCGAGCCCTCACCGCGGCCGACACGGGTCTTGGCGGTGTTGGCGCCCGGGACGGGGCGGAGGTGGTGCACCTTGAGCACGCCGGGGCGCGCCGCGGGGGCATCCTTCTTCTTGTCGGACTTGTCAGCCATCAGTCGATCTCCTCAACCTTCACGAGGTGGGCGACGGTCTTGACGTAGCCGCGCGTCTGCGCGTCGTCGGGACGGACGACCGAGTCGCCGATCCGCTTGAGACCGAGCGAACGCAGCGTATCGCGCTGGTTCTGCTTCTCGCTCACCTTGGACTTGATCTGCGTGACCTTCAGACGCTCGGCCATCAGGCACCTACCTTCTGTGCCGCCTCTGCCTCGGCACGGATCAGACGGGCCGGCGCGACCTGGTCGAAGTCCAGGCCTCGGCGCGCGGCGACCGCACGGGGCTCCTCGAGCTGCTTGAGCGCCTCGACGGTCGCGTGCACGATGTTGATCGTGTTGGACGAGCCGAGCGACTTCGAGAGCACGTCGTGGATGCCGGCGCACTCCAGCACGGCGCGCACCGGGCCACCGGCGATGACACCGGTACCGGCCGCGGCCGGACGCAGGAGCACGACGCCGGCGGCGGCCTCGCCCTGCACCGGGTGCGGGATCGTGGAGGCGACGCGCGGCACGCGGAAGAAGTTCCGCTTCGCCTCTTCGACGCCCTTCGAGATCGCCAGCGGCACCTCGCGGGCCTTGCCGTAGCCGACGCCCACGAGACCGTTGCCGTCGCCCACGACGACGAGCGCCGTGAAGCTGAAGCGGCGACCGCCCTTGACGACCTTCGACACGCGGTTGATCGTGACGACGCGCTCCAGGAACTGGCTCTTGTCGGCGTCACGGCCGCCGCGGTCGCGGTTGGGGTTGCGCTCGCGACCGCCGCGGCGGGGCTCGCGCGTCTCGCGCTCGGCGGGCGCGGTGGCCGGAGCCTCTGCGGTCACTTCGTTCTCCTTGTTCTCACTCACAGGTTCAGACCTCCCTCGCGGGCGCCGTCGGCGATCGCCGCGACCCGGCCCGCGTAGCGGTTGCCGCCGCGGTCGAACACGACGTCCGAGACACCGGCGGCCTTCGCACGCTCGGCGACGAGCTCGCCGACCTTGCGGGCCTTGGCGGTCTTGTCACCGTCGAACGCGCGCAGGTCGCTCTCGAGGGTCGACGCGGATGCCACGGTGTGACCCTTGCTGTCGTCCACGACCTGGACGAAGACGTGGCGGGCCGAACGGGTCACGACCAGACGCGGACGCGCCTCGGTGCCCACGACCTTCTTGCGAAGACGCGCGTGGCGGCGCGCACGCGCGCCGGACTTCGACGTCACAGCCATGATTACTTACCAGCCTTTCCGGCCTTGCGGCGAACGACCTCGCCGGCGTAGCGCACACCCTTGCCCTTGTACGGCTCGGGCTTGCGGATCTTGCGGATGTTGGCCGCGGCCTCGCCGACCGCCTGCTTGTCGATCCCGCTGACGGTGAGCTTGTTGTTGCCCTCGACCGTGAGCGTGATGCCCGCGGGCGCCTCGACCAGGACCGGGTGCGAGAAGCCGAGGGCGAACTCGACCGAGGTGCCCTTCTGGGCCACACGGTAACCGGTGCCGACGACCTCGAGGCCCTTGGAGTAGCCCTGGGTCACGCCGATGATGTTGTTGTTGATGAGGGTGCGGGTGAGGCCGTGCAGCGAGCGCGAGTCGCGCTCGTCGTCGGGGCGGGTGACCAGGACCTGGTTCTCCTCCACGGCGACCTCGATGGGGCGCGCCACGGTGAGCGTGAGCTCGCCCTTGGGGCCCTTGACCGCGACGTCCTGGCCGTCGACCGAGATGGTCACGCCGGCGGGGATGTCGATGGGAAGACGTCCGATACGCGACATGTCAGATCACCACACGTAGGCGAGGACTTCCCCGCCGACGCCCTTCTGCTCGGCCTGGCGGTCCGTGAGGAGGCCAGAGGAGGTGGACAGGATCGCGACGCCGAGGCCGCCGAGCACGGTCGGCAGCTCGGTGGACTTCGCGTACACGCGGAGGCCGGGCTTCGAGACGCGCTTGATGCCGGCGATCGACCGCTCGCGGTTCGGGCCGTACTTCAGCGACAGCGTGAGGGTCTGGCCGACACGGGCGTCGGTGACCTCCCAGCCGGCGATGTAGCCCTCCTGCTGGAGGATCTCGGCGATGTGGGTCTTGAGCTTCGAGCTCGGCAGCGACACGGAGTCGTGGTGCGCCGTGTTCGCGTTGCGCAGACGGGTCAGCATGTCTGCGACCGGGTCTGTCATCGTCATGTGTTTTTCCTTCGTTCACCAGGTTTCGTCGCCCTTTCCGAGGACGCCGACCTGTGGTGGGTGGGTGTTACTGCGCGTCGTCCGTCTTGAACGGGAAGCCGAGCGCACGCAGGAGCGCGCGACCCTCGGCATCCGTCTTGGCGGAGGTGACGACGGTGATGTCGAAGCCGCGGACGCGGTCGATCTTGTCCTGGTCGATCTCGTGGAAGACCGACTGCTCCTGCAGGCCGAACGTGTAGTTGCCGTGGCCGTCGAACTGCTTGGGCGAGAGGCCGCGGAAGTCCCGGATACGGGGCAGCGCCAGGTTGACGAGGCGGTCCAGGAACTCCCAGGCGCGGTCGCCGCGCAGCGTCACGTGGGCGCCGATGGCCTGCCCCTCGCGCAGCTTGAACTGCGCGATGGACTTGCGGGCCTTGGTGACGACCGGCTTCTGGCCGGTGATGCGGACGAGGTCGTCCACGGCGCCGTCGATGACCTTGCCGTCGCGGGCGGCCTCACCGACACCGGTGTTGACGACGACCTTGACGAGGCCGGGGATCTGCATGACGTTGGCGTAGCCGAACTCGTCCCGCAGGGACTTCTTGATCTCGTCCTGGTACTTCTGCTTCAGGCGGGGCTGGATCTTGCCAGCCTCCGCGGCAGCGATGGTGCTCATGTTCAGAGGTCCTTGCCTGACTTCTTCGCGTAGCGCACGCGGACCGTGCGCTTCACGCCGTCCTTCGTCTGCTCCTCGACCCGGTGGCCGACGCGGGTCGGCTTCTTGGACGAGGGGTCGACGAGCGCGACGTTGGAGATGTGGATCGGGGCTTCCATCGTCTCGATGCCGCCCGTCTTGGTGCCGCGCTGGGACTGGCCGACGCGCGTGTGCTTGGTGACGTAGTTCACGCCCTCGACGATCACGCGGTTCTGCTCGACGAGGACCTCGAGGACCTTGCCCTGCTTGCCGCGGTCTCCGCCGCGCTCGGGCTTGGCGCCCGAGATGACCTGAACCAGGTCGCCCTTCTTGATCTTCGCCATGATCAGATGACCTCCGGGGCGAGCGAGACGATCTTCATGAACTTCTTGTCGCGAAGCTCACGGCCGACCGGGCCGAAGATGCGGGTGCCGCGGGGCTCCCCGTCGTTCTTCAGGATCACGGCGGCGTTCTCGTCGAACTTGATGTAGGAACCGTCCTGACGACGGGTCTGCTTGACGGTGCGGACGACGACGGCCTTGACCACGTCGCCCTTCTTGACGTTGCCGCCGGGGATCGCGTCCTTGACGGTCGCCACGATGATGTCGCCCAGACCGGCGTAGCGGCGGTTGGAGCCGCCGAGCACGCGGATCGTGAGCAGCTCCTTGGCGCCGGTGTTGTCGGCGACCTTGAGGCGGGTCTCGGTCTGAATCATTGCTTACTTCGCCTTCTCGAGGATCTCGACCAGGCGCCACCGCTTGGTGGCGCTGTACGGACGGGTCTCGTTGATCAGCACGAGGTCGCCGATGCCGGCGGTGTTGCCCTCGTCGTGCGCCTTGACCTTCGAGGTGCGGCGGATGACCTTGCCGTAGAGCGGGTGCTTCACGCGGTCCTCGACCTCGACGACGATCGTCTTGTCCATCTTGTCGCTCACGACGTAGCCGCGGCGCGACTTGCGGTAGCCGCGGGCGTCGGCGTCGCGGACGTCGTGCTCGGCGCCCTCGTGGCCGGCCACGACCTCGGTGTTCTCTGCAGCCATCACTCGGCCTCTTCCTTCGCGGCCTGGTCGGCGGCATCCGCCTTCTTGGCCTTCTTCGTCTTCTTCGGCGCGGCCTCGACCGGTGCCGGGGTGGCCCGGATGCCGAGCTCGCGCTCGCGGATCACCGTGTAGAGCCGCGCGATGTCGCGCTTGACCGCACGGATGCGGCCGTGGCTCTCGAGCTGGCCGGTGGCCGACTGGAAGCGCAGGTTGAACAGCTCCTCCTTGGCCTTGCGCAGCTCCTCGACGAGACGCTGGTCTTCGAACGTGTCCAGCTCGCTGGGTGCGAGCGTCTTGGTGCCGACGGCCATTACGCGTCGCCCTCCTCGCGCTTGATGATGCGTGCCTTCAGGGGCAGCTTGTGGATGGCACGGGTCAGGGCCTCGCGAGCGAGCTGCTCGTTGACGCCGGCGACCTCGAAGAGGACGCGACCCGGCTTGACGTTGGCGACCCACCACTCGGGCGAGCCCTTGCCGGAGCCCATGCGGGTCTCAGCCGGCTTCTTGGTGAGCGGGCGGTCGGGGTAGACGTTGATCCACACCTTTCCGCCGCGCTTGATGTGACGGGTCATGGCGATACGAGCGGACTCGATCTGACGGTTCGTCACGTACGCGGGCGTGAGGGCCTGGATGCCGAACTCGCCGAAGGAGACCTTCGTGCCGCCGGTGGCCTGGCCGTCGCGCTTGGGGTGGTGCTGCTTGCGGTACTTGACCTTGCGGGGGATAAGCATTACGCCGATGCTCCTTCTGCGACGGGGGCCTCGTTGCGGGGGCCACGACGCGGACGGTCGCCGCGATCACGAGCGGGCTTCTGGTTCGCCTGCTCGCGCGCGAGCTCCTTGTTGGTGAGGTCGCCCTTGTAGATCCAGACCTTCACGCCGATGCGGCCGAAGGTGGTCTTGGCCTCGTAGAAGCCGTAGTCGATGTTCGCGCGCAGCGTGTGCAGCGGCACACGACCCTCGCGGTAGAAC
>NZ_JBDIAB010000120.1:0-9031 GCF_039812165.1 Microbacterium sp. | reverse complement strand
GGCCGGCGGCGCACGCGCAGTCCGCCGGCGGCCGCGGCGCGGTGGAGCGCCAGCACGCGCTCCTCGCGATGGCGCCACGAGAGCCACAGCACGCCGGCGACGAGCGCGGTCGCCCCGACGAGCGACTCCGCCGGGGCCGGCAGCGCGAACGGCCCCCACCCCAGCGGTGCGCTCAGCGTGGTGCGCCCGAACAGCAGGCCGAAGACCGGCATCGCGATCGCGGGCACGACGGCGAGGTACGACACCCGCCCCTCGCGCCACGACAGCAGGAGCGTCGCGCACACCCCGGCGAGGAAGACGACGAGTGCGGGGACGAGCAGATTGCGGTACGAGCCGACCGGCAGCGTCACCGTGAGCAGGTCCTTCCATCCCACCGCGACGCCCAGTGCCACGTCGCCGAGTCCCCGCAGCAGGTCGAGGGGGCCGCCGAGCCGGGAGGGCACGGCGAGCGGCACGCCCGTCACGAGGACGGCGGCGGCGATCAGCCCGGCGGCGGTCCACGCGCCCCAGCGCCGCCTCGCGACCACGACGGCGATGCCCGCCGCGACGACCGATGCCGCGCCCACGAGGACCAGAAAGGCACCGGAGCGATAGATCGGCCACGCCGCGACGGCGCCCAGGACGACCGAGGCGGCGGCGTAAGCGGCGCCCACGAGGATGCGGCGACGCGGCGCGTTCACGACGACACCCCCCTGAGCAGGAGACCGGCGAGGTCGTCGAGCACCCCGACGGTGAAGACGGCGAGCCCGCCGAACACCTGCGTGCGCGGGTGGGCGCTCTCGTCGCAGATGACGGCGATCACGACGGTGTCGTCGGGGAAGCACAGCGCGGCCTGGCGCAGGCGCGTGAGGCCGACCCGGGAGCCCACGACCACGACCGCGATCGACAGACGCGCGGTGGCCTCGGCGGTCAGGCGGCACACCTCCTCGATCGGCATGGTGTTCGTGAGGCGCTCGACGCCGCTGAAGGCGTCGAGGAGGAGCCGCGGCGCGCCGGACGGCAGGTGGCGGATCGCCCGCAGACGGCTGCGCACGACCCGCGGGATGTCCGCGCCGACCACGATGTCGAGGTCGCGCGCGTCGTGCACGGCGCGCAGGGCCAGCGAGGCGGCACAGCTCACCGCCAGCTCGAACTCGTCGTCGGAGGCGTGCTCGGGCTCGGCGAGCCCCAGCACGACCGCCATGCGCGAGCGCCGCGACTCCTCGTACTGACGCACCATCAGCTGGCCGGTCTTGGCGGTGGACTTCCAGTGGATCTGGCGTCGCGCGTCGCCCGGCGCGTACTCGCGGATCGCGTGGAACGACATGTCGGCGTCGACGAGGCGCCGCGTCGGGGTGCCGTCGAGATCGCGCACGATGCCGGCTCCGGTGCTGGGCAGCACGGCGGTGCGCGGGTGCACGTAGAGGTCGAACACCTCGGCGAACGAGCGCTCGCGCCGCAGCAGCCCGATCGGGTCGCTGCGCACGGTGGTCGCCGGGCCCACCGTGACGATGCCGCGCGGCTGGGGCGGCAGGTCGACGATCCGCACCGTCTCACGGCCCGCGCGCAGCATCGGCACGTCGAACTCGACGAGGCCGTCGCCCACGGGCACGTCGATGCGGCCGGGCAGCACGATGCGCGGTCCGCCGTTGCGCACGATGACGCGCGCGCTCACGCCCTCGCCGGCGACGATGCGACGGTGCCCGAGCGCGAGCGCGACGTCGTACGAGCGCGTGCCGAACAGGAACGGCACGCTCATGAGCAGCAGGACGCCGGCCACGGCGCCCGCGACGATCCACTCCATCCAGCCGAACACGAGGCCGAGGACGGTGCCGACCGTCGCCGCGGCGAGCGCCAGCACGCCGGCCGGGCGGATCGTGCGTGCGGCCCACTGCAGCGCGGCACGTGTCCCTCGACGCGCCGAGCGCCACAGCGCCGCCGCGCGGACGACCACGCCGACCATGCGACGGCTGCGCGCCGACGTGACCTCGGTGCGCTCGTCGACGCCGGCCGCGCGCGTGATGCGGGTCTCTCCGCTGGTCACGGCGAGGCCCCCGGCATCCGATGTCCGGCCGGCGTCACGGCCCCTCCTGACGGGTCGGCGGCGGCACGTCGAGCAGCACCTGGCCGACGACGGCCTCGGCTGTGACCCCGTCGAACTCGGCCTCGGGGTGCAGGATGAGCCGGTGCGAGAGCACCGGGATCGCCAGCCGCTTGACGTCGTCGGGCGTCGCGTAGGTGCGCCCCTGCGCGGCCGCGCTCGTGCGGGTCGCGCGCGTGAGCGCGAGGGCGCCCCGGATGCTGACGCCCAGGCGCACCTGGTCGGCCGACCGCGTGGCGTCGACGAGCCGCGCGATGTAGTCGAGCACGAGGGCGTCGACGTAGACGGTCCCGGCGAGCTCGGCCATGCCGACGAGCGCGTCGGGCGTGATGATCGGCGGGAGCTGCTCGGTCGCGACGGCGGCGCCGTCGAGGATGCGCACCGTCGCGGCGTGGTCGGGGTAGCCGAGCGACGTGCGCAGCAGGAAGCGGTCGAGCTGCGCCTCGGGCAGGCGGTACGTGCCGGCCTGCTCGACGGGGTTCTGCGTCGCGAGCACGAGGAACGGGGCCCCGACCGGGCGGCTCACGCCGTCGATCGTGACGCGGTACTCCTCCATGACCTCCAGGAGCGCCGACTGCGTCTTCGGGCTCGCCCGGTTGATCTCGTCGGCCAGCACGATCGTCGCGAACACGGGGCCGGGATGGAACTCGAACTCGCCGCTCTTCTGGTCGTAGACCGTGATGCCGGTGATGTCGCCGGGCAGCAGGTCGGGCGTGAACTGGATGCGCGTCGTCGTGCCCTGCACGGACTGCGCGATCGCCCGCGCGAGCGAGGTCTTGCCGGTGCCGGGCACGTCCTCCAGGAGCACATGGCCGTCGCTGAGGAGCGCGGTCAGGACCAGCTCGACGACGTGGCGCTTGCCGAGCACGGCGCGCTCGACGTTGTCGGCGAGCTGTGCGAAGGTCTGCGCGAACCAGGTCGCCTGCTCCTGCGTGATGGTCATCTCGGTCCTCGGTCTCGGTTCACGGTGCGGGCGGGAGGTTGGGGCTGCAGACGGCGGAGAAGGTCGTGACGGCAGGCTGCAGGCCCCAGCCCTGGGCCGACCAGTCGACGACGACCCCGATGCCGGCGACGCTCGCCGCGCCCACCGGCACCTGCCACGGGTCGGGGGCGGCGAGCGGCGTGCCCGCCGCGTCGAGGTACTGGACGGCGTCGACGGTGAAGCCGACGCTCGCGAGCCCTCCGGACGACGTCGCCTGCGGCGACAGCCTGCCGCCGCCGATGCACGCGTCGACCCACCAGCGCGCCTGCACCTGGTACGGCGCGCTGCCGGGGGCGGGGGTGGCGGCGCCCCACGCGGACTGCCACCAGCCGGCCACGTGGTCGTAGCGGACGCCGATGCCGGGATCGACGTCGAACACGCCGGACGGGTATCCGGAGAAGGCGACCACGTTCTCGTTGGGCGGCGTCTCCGGCGATGCGGGCGGCACGTCGATCGTCCAGTCCGCGCGGCCGCCGCCGGCGTCGTAGTGCGGCGTCGGTCCGACGACGAACGTGTAGCCGGTCGGCGCCGCGCCGCTCTGCACGGCGCGGACGTCGGCGCTCACGGTGGCGCGCCCGTACGACTGGCCGCCGATCCAGGACTCCACGCACAGGTCGAACGTGTAGAGCCGTCCGTCCGGCAGTCCCGCGAAGCGCCGGGTCTGCCCGTCCGGCGAGGTCGTGCACGACTGCCCCCCGGGCACGATGCCCCAGCGCAGCTGCGCGCCGTCGCCGCCGGGGAGGGCGGATGCCACCGCGTCGACATCCGCGAGGCCGCCGCCGGCGGAGGTCGCGGTGAGCGTGAGCGCGGCCTGGACGGGCGCGCCGACGCCGCCGGCGAGGACCACGACGGTCCCGCCGCCGGGGCCGGGCCCGACCCCGGGCGGCACGGGGAACCGGGAGAGCGGCGTGATCGTGACCGCCGTCGCGGTGTTCGCGCCGACCGTGAACGAGGGCAGCACGACGCGGGTCTGCCCCGCGCCGACGGCGACGACCGCGGTCTCGCCGACGGGGCTGACGATCTCGAGCGAGCCGGTGGCCGCGGCATCCACCCCGTCGATCGCGAGCGAGACGATGCCGCCGCCGCCCGCGGTGACCACGGGAGCCGCCGACACCGCGGCGGGGGCGGCCGGCGGCGCGTACGCCCACGCGACGGTCCGCACGCTCTGGTGCGACGTGCCGATCGCGTTGACCGCCCCCACCTCGTACTCGCGCTGCTCGCCGTTGGGCGCGGCGACGGCCGGGCAGTCGCCCGCGGGCGAGCAGGTCGCGACGACCGCGCCGGCGCTGCGCACCTCGAAGCCCGTCACGGCCGGGAACGCGAGGCCGGCCGCCCCCGGGTCGACGTGCAGGGTCAGCGTGCCGTTGCCGTAGGCGGCCTGGGCGACGCTGGCCGGCGTCTGCGGGAAGCCCTGCAGCTCGAGCACGAGCCGACCGTCGCGCTCCCCCGTGGTGCGCCGACCCTGCGCGTCGCGAAGCGTGAACGACGCGGTGCACGTGGCGCCGGGGGCGTCCGGGGTCCACGACGCGGTCACCTGCGACGGCGACGTCACCGCGAACGAGATGCCCGTGCACACGCCGGTGGGGCGCACCTCGACGAGCTCGAGCGACGTGCCCGCGAGCGGGTTCACCTCGCCGAGCGCGCCCACGACCGTGACGGCGCACGACGCGCCGGCCGACTGCGTGCACTGCTGCACGACCGATCCGCCTGCCGGCAGGCTCGGCGGCGCCGCACCCACCCGCAGGGTCAGACGGGCCGGCGCCACCGCGGCGTGGCTGGTGACGTTCACGACGACGTACTCCTCGGCGCCCGGGACGGCGTCGTCGTGGCCGACGATCGTCAGGACGCTGCCGGCGAGGGCGACGTCGAACGACGCGGCGACGTCGTCGACCTGGTACCGGATCGCCGCCCAGTCGGCGCGCGACTGCCATCCGGTGAGCCGCACGAGATCGTACGTCGCCGTCTCGCCGGGGGCCACCGTGAGCGACGCCGCCGACAGCGTCGGCTGCGGCTCGGCGGCCGACACCGCGATCGGCACCGACAGGTACGTCCAGTCCGTGCCGCCGGCCACGCGCACCGGCACGCGGCACGAGTCGGCCCACGGGGCGCCCTGCCCTGCCCGGTAGCGCACCAGGGTTCCGGCGTCGCGCTCGCACGATGCCGCGGGTCGCGCGCCCGAGGCGCGCACCTCGGCGCCCACCTCGAGCCCGACGCCGCGCTCGCGCGCGACGAGGTCGGCCATGTCGAAGGTCGCCTCGCCGGACTCGTCGACCTCGATCGGCTCGAGGCCGCCGCGCAGCGCCAGGGTCAGATCGGCGGCGGCGGGCACGCGCAGGAACGCGTAGGTCGTGACCTCCTCGCCCCCGACGCCGCGGCCGGTCACCGAGAAGGGGACGATGCGGCTCTGCGGCGTGAGCGTGCCGCGCAGGCGATCGCCGTCGATGCGCACGTCGTCGGGGCTCCCCCACAGGCCGAGCGTCAGGCCGCGGTCGTCGCCGCCCGTCCACGACACCTTGCCGCGCAGCACGTCGACGCCGGTGACGAAGTCGGCGCGATCGGCCGCGGTGAGCACCGTGTCAGCGACCACCGGATAGTCGGGCACGCGCTCCGAGACCACCTTGACGACGATGAGCCCGCGCGCGGTGTTGCCCGACGACGACTCCACGTCGTACAGGAACGACATCGTCGACGGCTCGTCGCCCGCGGCGATCGTGACCGTGCGGGCGGTGACGCCGCGCACCTGCCCCTCCAGGCGACGGAACTCCTGCGTCGGCGAGCCGTCCTGGGCGAACTCGGGCACGTCGGGACGGACGCCGGTGATCTCCAGGGCTCCGCCGCGCGGGTCGAGGTCGTTGGCGAGCGGACGCACCCGCACGACGTTGCCCGCGCCCGCCTGCACGTGCACGTAGTCCGTGTAGGTGATGGGGCTCGGGTTCGCGTCGCCGCCGAGCACGCCGACGCGCACGGTCGCCTCGCCCGTCGCGCCGAAGGCGTCCACCACGCGGTAGCGGAACGAGTGCTGACCGCTGTCGCCGGGGACGCTCGTGTACACGATCGCGGTGCCGTCGGCCGAGATCGCCGCCGAGCCGGCATCCGGCTGCTGCAGGATGCGGTCGAGCCGCACGACGTCGCCGTCGGGGTCCTCGCCGAAGCCGTCGAACGGGATGGACGTCGACAGGCCGCTCAGCACGCGCCCGGACAGGTTCTCGGGCAGCGGCGCGCGGTTCTCCTCGCCGGCGAGCACACGCACGCGCACCGTCGCGGTGTCGACGAGCGAGGGCGCGCCCACCGAGAACACCGAGTACGAGATCGTGTGCATGCCCGGCGTGCTCGGCGCGAGGTAGCGGACGAGGTCGTCCGACGCGAAGGCGAGGGCCTCGTCGGACGACGAGCGCACCGAGGCCGGGTCGATGCGCGGCGGCAGGCCCGACGGGGCGATGTCGTTCTCGAGCACGGGGATGTCGACCTGGGCGCCGGCGCGCACGACGACGGTGTCGTCCACCGCGATGGGCGCGAGCTCGGGCGCCGGGGGCAGCAGGTACACGGTCGCCTCGCCGTCGACCGACGCGCCGGCGTCGGCGGTGCCGTCGCTGACCCGGTACGCCACGGTGCCGAGGACGCCCGCCTCCCCCGTGGCCGTGGTGCCCGACACCCGCAGCTGGCTCTGCCCGACCGCGTCCACCGACAGCGTGGCCCCCGCCGCCGGGCGCGCCACGACGTCGCTCAGCAGCAGCACGCGGCGGGTCGGGTTCGACACCGCGGCGAACACGTCGACGGTCGCGTCGGCCTGGGGCCGCACGAACGCGATGACCGGCGCGGTGGACAGGTTCGGCGGCGCGTCGGCGGGCAGCAGCGTGATGCGCACGACCCCCTCGGCCTCGCGGTCGCCCGCCTGCACCGTGATCGCGACGCGATAGACGCCGGGCTCGGGCGCCGAGAAGTCGAACTGCGTCGTGCCGCCGACGATCGTCGTGGTGGCGGTGACGTCGTCGAGCACGCGCGCGGCCGTGACCGTCACGTCGCCCGCCGCCCCGGTGACGTGCGGCGCGACGTCGACCGTGAGGGGTGCGCCCGCGGTGTCGACGACCGCGAACGAGTGCACGGCCGGGCGCGCGTCGGCGCGCACGTCGATCGTGAGGGTGCGCGACGCGGTCGCCCCGCGCGCGTCCGCGACCGTGACGGTGAGGTCGACGGTCTGGTCGCCGCCCGACCCGTCGTCGCTGTGCTGGTAGACGACGTCGCCGGACGGCGTCGCGGCCACCGAGCCCACGCCCGACTCGTTCACGACCGACAGGAGGAGGGTCGGATCGCCCTCCGGGTCCACCCAGTCCGCCAGCACGGGGACGGTCACCGTCCCGCCGCGCGTGACCTGCGGGGTGGGCCAGGTCTGCCGGCATCCGACCACGCCGCACCATTCCGGGGGCGACTCGGATGCCGCGCCCACCACGTGCACGGTGACCGTCGTGGGCGCCGAGGCCAGGCCGTCCGGGGCGGTGCCGTCGGTGACCGCATAGCTGAAGGTCGCCGCGCCGGTGGCGTCCGGGGCGACGCGGATCGCGAGCCGCTGGTCGTCGTCGGTCGTGGCGACGGTGCCGAAGCCGGGGTCGAGCCCGGTGACGCTCGCGGGGTCGATGCTCAGCACGTCCTCGTTCGGGTCGTGGTCGTTCAGGAGCACGGGGAGGGCCACGAGCGCCCCCGCCCGCACGCCGAACGCATCCGGCTCGGCGATCGGCGGCTTCGGCTCGAGCACGACCGGCAGCTGCTCCTCGCTGAGCTGCGGCGCGGTCTGCGGGCGGTCGTCGAGCGTCCAGTCCTGCGTCGACGGCAGCAGCGCGCCGCCGGGCGCCGTCCACACCCATCCGGAGCGCGCGTCGTTGAGCACGACCGTGTCGCCGGTGTCGACGAACACGGGCCGGCGCTGCTCGGGCAGCGTGCCGGCGCCGTAGTCGAGCGCGGTCGTCCCGTCCGCCGAGCTCCACAGCGTACCGGGACCTGCGCCCTCCGGGAGCCACGCGCCGAAGACCGTGCCGTCGTGCACGATCGGGCGCGCCGGGGTGCCGCGCGTGCTCGTGCCGCCGGAGTGCACGGTCTCGGGCTCGCCGGAGCGGGCGGGGATGCGCACGATCCCGACCTCGTCGGCGACGTACACGGCGTCGGCGTCGGGATCCGGGCGGCTCACCGCGATCGCCCCCGTGGTGCCGACGGATGCCTCGCCCTGCCCGCCGCGCCGCCAGTAGCGGCCGTCGTCGGTGTCGAGCACGACCCAGTCTCCGCCGCCCGCCGTGATGGCGGGCGCCGCGGGCCGGGCGTCCACCGCGTCCTCGCCGCGCACGGCCGACGAGGCGATGTCGAACCGCAGCACCGCGCCCGCACGACGGGAGAAGCTGAACAGCATCCCGTTCCGGTCCACCGCGACGGCGTCCGCGGTGTACGGCGTCCGCGTCTCGCCGCCCGATCCGCCGGGATCGACCTGAGCGACCGACCCGGCCGACAGCCGCCCCGCGAACACCGCGCCGGTGTCGGTGCGGTAGGCGACGAAGTCGCCCGCGGCCGACGTCTCGACCGTGCCCGCGGGAGCCGACGGCGCCGTCTCGAGTCGTGCCGGGTCGAGGTCGACGGGCGAGGCCTCGTCGATGCGGACGACCTTGGTGTCGCTGTCGGTGAACAGGTACGCGCCCGCCCCGTTGTCGATCAGGCGGCTGGGGTTGCTGACGCTGCGCACCGTGTCGAGCTCGTCGATCGCGGTGTTCACCCGCCCGTAGCGCAGGCCGTCGGACTGCAGCACCCAGACCGACGCGTCGCGCGGCGGGGTCTGCTGCGCGTCCAGCCCGGGCCAGACGACGCCGAGCGCGACGAGGAGGGCGAGAGCGGCCGCACCGGCCGACAGTCCGACGGCGACGCGCCGTCGCATCAGCCCGCCCCCGCGAGCAGCGCGAACACGATCGCCGCGACCGCGACCAGCGCCGCGA
>NZ_JBDIAB010000119.1:0-9167 GCF_039812165.1 Microbacterium sp. | reverse complement strand
CACTGGCATCGAGGATCACCGGTGCACCACCCGAGTCGGACCGTAGGCTTGTGCCATGCGTCTGCCCACCACGCCCGCCTCGATCCTGTGGCGGTCGCTGCGCGACGAGATCCGGCAGCGCAACCGCCGCGGCCGCGTGCTCGTCGGCGTCGACGGCATCGACGGCGCGGGCAAGACGACGTTCGCCGACAACCTCGCCAAGGCCTTCGCCGAGGAGGACGTCGCGGTCTTCCGCGCCTCGCTCGACGACTTCCACCGGCCCCGTGCGGAGCGGTACGCGCGCGGGCGCACGTCGCCCGAGGGGCACTACCGCGACTCGTACGACCTCGGCACGTTCCGCCGCGTGCTGGTCGACCCGTTCCGTGGCGGCGGCGACGTGGGCACCGGCTTCCAGCTGCGTGCCTTCGACCTCGACCGCGACGCGCCCGCCGAGGCCGAGTGGACGACCGCCCCGCGCGACGCCTATCTCCTCGTGGACGGGCTCTTCGTGAACCGGCCCGAGCTGCGCGACATGTGGCACTGGACGGTGTGGCTCGACGTGCCGATCGACGTCGCCTACGCGCGCATGGCCGAGCGCGACGGCACCGATCCCGACCCGTCCGCGCCGTCCAACGCGCGCTACCGGCAGGGGTTCGAGCTCTACCTGCGCGACGGCGATCCCCGCGCGGCGGCCTCGGCGATCGTCGACAACACCGACCCCGCGGCCCCGGCGCGGGTCTACCGGGACTACTGCTGATGCCCGCGCCGAACGATCGGATGCCGGCGCCGAACGGCATCCTGCTCGTCGACAAGCCCGGCGGCATCACGAGCCACGACGTCGTCGCGCGGGCGCGCCGCGCGCTGCAGACGCGCAAGATCGGGCACGCCGGCACCCTCGACCCGATGGCGACGGGCCTGCTCGTCCTCGGGGTGGGGCCGGCGACGCGCCTGCTCACCTATGTCGTCGGCCTCGACAAGACGTACGCCGCGACGATCCGCCTGGGCGTGGCGACCGACTCCGACGACGCCGACGGCGTCGAGACGGCCCGAGCGGATGCCGCGGACGTCGCCGCCGTCACGGCGGACGCCCTGCGCGCCGGCGTCGCCGCGCTGACCGGCGAGCTCGCACAGGTGCCGAGCCGCGTGTCGGCGATCAAGATCGGCGGCCGGCGCGCCTACGACCTGGCGCGAGCGGGGGAGGAGGTCGAGCTCGAGGCCCGGCGCGTGACCGTGTCTCGGTTCGACGTGCTCGACGTCCGGCGTGCGGACGGCGTGCTCGACGTCGACGTCGTGGTCGACTGCTCCAGCGGCACGTACATCCGGGCGCTCGCGCGCGACCTGGGCGCGGCGCTCGGCGTGGGCGGACACCTGACGGCGCTCCGCCGCACGCGCATCGGACCGTTCGACGTCGCCGACGCGGTCGCCGACCTCGAGCCCGGCATGACGCTGCGGAGCCCCGCGGAGGTCGCGGCATCCGTCCTCGGCGCCTTCCCGGTGACGGCCGACGAGGCCCGCGACCTCCGGCACGGCAAACGGCTGACCGGTGCGGCGTCGCGCCTCCCGTCGCCCACGCCCGCCGCGATCGATCCGGCCGGCCGGCTCGTCGGCGTCGTCGAGCGGCGCGGCGGCGACGTCAAGAGCATCATGAACATGGCGGAGGAGTCCTCGTGATCCTGTGGTTCTCGATCGTCCAGGTGGTCGTCGCGAGCGTCGCGGGCCTGCTGTGCGTCGTGCTGGGGCTCGCCGGGCGGCGCCCCAGCGACCTCAGCGTCGGCGCCATGGCCGCCGTGCTGCTGCTGCTGATCGCCCAGGTGGTCGTCGCGATCGTCGCCCCGCTCGCGGGCAACCCCCCGACCGGCAGCCTCCTCGAGTACTGGGTGTACCTCGTCTCGGCGGTGCTGCTGCCCCCCGGAGCCGTGCTGTGGGCGCTCGTCGAGCGCAGCCGCTGGAGCACCGTGATCATGGGCATCGCCGCGCTCGCCGTGGCGGTCATGGTCTGGCGCATGCACGTCATCTGGACCGTCCAGCTCGCCTGAGCGGCGACCGCTCGACCCGCGAGACTCCACTGGTGCGTCGAGACGGCGCGCCGGGCGCGCAGTCTCGACGCACGGTTGGAGTCTCGTGGTCGGGGCGATGTCCCGGCGTGTCCGGGCGTGTCGACCGGGTCGCTATCATGGACGGGTCATGACTCCGTCCCGCCCCCGCATGACCGGCATCGGTCGCGTCCTCGTGATCGTCTACGCCATCATGGCGCTCGCCGCGACCGGCCGTTCGTTCGTGCAGATCGTCCAGCGCTTCGACGAGGCGCCGCTCGCGTACACGCTGTCGGCCGTCGCCGCCGTCGTCTACATCCTCGCGACGCTCGCGCTCGTGTTCGCCGGCACGCGCCGCTGGTACATCGTCGCGTGGCTCGCGATCACGTTCGAGCTCGCCGGCGTGATCGTGGTGGGCGCCCTGTCGTTCGCGGCGCCCGACCTGTTCGCGCACCAGACCGTGTGGTCGTGGTTCGGCCGCGGCTACCTGTTCGTGCCGCTCGTGCTGCCCTTCTTCGGCCTGTGGTGGCTCGCGAAGCATCCCGTCGCCGTTTCCGCCGATGAGCAGAAGGATGCCGCGACCGAGCCGGTCGCGTCATGATCGTCTTCCACGAACCGAGCGAGGTCCCTGCCGGCTTCGGCCCGTCGGTCGTCGCGATCGGCAAGTTCGACGGCGTCCACGCCGGTCACCGCGCGGTGCTCGGCCGCGCGCGCGTGAACGCGGCGGCCGGGGGAGCGAAGGTCGTGGCGGTGACCTTCGACCGCAACCCGCTCGCGCTCCTGCGACCCGATCTGTGCCCGGAGAGCCTCATCGGCGTCAACCAGAAGCTGCAGCTGCTCGCCGAGACCGGCATCGACGCGACGATGCTGCTGCGGTTCGACGAGGAGCTCGCCCGCGTCGAGGCGCGCGAGTTCGTCGAGCGGTTCCTCGTCGACGCCCTCGACGCCCGCACCGTGCTGGTGGGCGCCGACTTCCGCTTCGGCCGCGGCGGGGCCGGCACGCCCGACCTGCTGCGCGAGCTCGGCGCCGTCCACGGCTTCCAGGTCGACGTGATGGGCGACGTGCGCGAGATCGACGGCGGGCGCCGCGTGTCGTCGACCTGGATCCGCGAGGTGCTCGCCGCGGGCGACGTGGCGACCGCGACGAAGCTCCTCGGTCGTCCGCACTCGGTGTGGGGCGAGGTCGTGCACGGGCTCGCGCGCGGGCGCGACCTGGGCTTTCCGACCGCGAACCTGTCGCCCGGCCTGGAGGGGTTCATCCCGGCCGACGGGATCTACGCCGGGTGGCTCGTGGACGAGGGCTCCGCCGACGGCCTGCGTCCCGGCATCCGCTACCCGGCCGCGATCAGCGTGGGCACCAACCCCACGTTCGACGACGTGCACGCGCGGCAGGTGGAGGCGTACGTGCTCGACGAGACCGACCTCGACCTGTACGGGCACCTCGTCGAGCTGCAGTTCGTCGACCGCGTGCGCGGCATGGCGGCCTTCGACGGCGTGGACGCCCTGGTCGCGCAGATGACCGCCGACGTCGCGGACGTGCGGCGCCTGCTGACCTGACCGGCGCCGCGCCCGCTCACTGCTCGCGCGTCGACTCACTGCGCTGGAGCGCCGTGAGTCGCCCGGAGCCCAGTGACCGGCGCGGGCGGACAGTGATTCGCGGGACGACGCGCGGTGCGCGGGCGGATGCCGCGCGGTGCGCGAGCGGATGCCGCGCGGTGCGGCTAGAATGGGCGGCGAGGACCGTTCCGCCGTCGCCGCAGCTCGCTGAAGCCAGTACCCGCAGCCTGCAGGACCGATCCCCGCCGCATCCGCCTCGCGTCGCTCGCGCGTGGCGACCGAATTGAGATCGTTCCGCGATCGCGCCGGTGACGCACCGGCCACACGCTCAGGAGGAGCATGCCGACCACGGCACCCGCCGCGCAGAGGACTGCGCCGCACCGCAGGAGGACGTCGTCCGCGCGCCGCGACGACGACGCGCCCCTCATCCCGATCCTCGCCCGCAAGGTCCGCGAGGTCGAGGCCAAGGCCCAGCGCGGCAAGCTGGGCCCCACGAACCGCGTGAAGTTCCAGGTGATCGCTTTCCTGGTGCGCGAGGAGCGCGCCCGCGTCAAGGCCGACGACACGCTCGACGTCGCGGCCCGCGCCGAGCTGCTCAAGCGCCTCGACGGCGTCGCGACGATCCTCGCGAAGACCGCCGCCCGCGACACGTCGCTCATCCACCTGCTCGAGGTCGACCAGGCCACGTCGCCGGTGGCGCGCCGCATGCGCCGCGACTGGCTGCTCGAGTCGGGCGCCGAGCTCGCGCCCGACGAGCTGATCATCACGGATGCCGCGCCCGCCCCCGCCGCGACCGTCGTCCCGCCCGCCCTCGCCGAGCGTCAGGTCACGCCGCCGCAGATCGAGGCGCGCCGCGAGGCGAACCCCTTCCTCGCGCCCGACCTCATGCTCCGCCGCCCGGCCCCCACCCCGCGTCGCCGGCTCGACGGCTGGGAGCTCATGCAGCCCCTCTACAAGGCGTTCGAGTCGGGCGCCGGCGGGGGAGCGGCCTCGATGGAGCTGCCCCCGGTGCCCGAGTTCGACCGGCTCTCGCCCAAGGGCCTCGAGGTCATGCCGCACCAGTCGCGCTTCCTCGAGGCGGTCCGCACCGGCGGGCGCACGTTCCTGCTCGCCGACGAGCCGGGCCTGGGCAAGACCGCGGAGTCGGTGCTCGCGGCATCCGTCGCCGACGCCTATCCGCTCTTGGCCGTCGTCCCCAACGTCGTGAAGATGAACTGGGCGCGCGAGGTGGCCCGCTGGACGCCGCAGCGCCGCGCGACGGTCATCCACGGCGACGGCGAGGGCATCGACGCGTTCGCAGACGTCTTCATCGTCAACTACGAGATCCTCGACCGGCACCTGTCGTGGCTGAGCTCGATCGGGCTGAAGGGCATCGTCGTCGACGAGGCGCACTTCATCAAGAACCTCGGCTCGCAGCGGTCGCAGAACGTGCTCTCGCTCGCCGCGCGCGTGCGCGAGCAGACGCGCGACCCGCTGCTGCTGGCCCTCACCGGCACGCCGCTCATCAACGACGTCGAGGACTTCGACGCGATCTGGCGCTTCCTCGGCTGGACCAACGGCGAGAAGCCCGGCCCCGAGCTGATGGCGAAGCTCGACGCCACGGGGCTCACCCCGGCCGACAAGGCGTTCTATCCCGAGGCCCGCGACGCCGTGATCTCCATGGGCGTGGTCCGCCGCAAGAAGAAGGACGTCGCCCACGATCTCCCCGACAAGTTCGTCGCCGACCTGCCGGTCGAGCTCGACGACGAGTACGGCCGGTCGATCCAGCGCGCCGAGCGCGAGCTGGGCGAGCGTCTGGCGGCCAAGTACCGCCGCATCATCGAGGCCCGTGGCGGTCGCGTGCGCATCGGCGAGGCCGACGACGACATCGTGCGCCTGGTCGCGCAGAACGAGCTCGAGGAGTCCAAGGCCGCTGGCAACGGCGCCGAGAACGTCTTCACGATGGTGCGGCGCATCGGGCAGGCCAAGGCCCTCCTGGCCGCCGACTACGCGGCGCAGCTGCAGCGCTCGGTCGGCAAGGTCGTCTTCTTCGCGAAGCACATCGACGTCATGGACGCCGCGGAGGCGCACTTCGCCGGCGCGGGTCTGCGCACGGTGTCGATCCGGGGCGACCAGACCTCGTCGGCGCGCCAGCAGGCGATCGACGCGTTCAACAACGACCCGGGCGTCGCGATCGCTGTCTGCTCGCTCACCGCCGCCGGCGTGGGCCTGAACATGCAGGCCGCGTCGAACGTCGTGCTCGCCGAGCTGAGCTGGACCGCGGCGGAGCAGACGCAGGCGATCGACCGCGTGCACCGCATCGGGCAGGACGAGCCGGTCACGGCGTGGCGGATCATCGCCGCGCACACGATCGACACCAAGATCGCCGAGCTCATCGACTCGAAGCAGGGGCTCGCGCAGCGTGCGCTCGACGGCATCGCGGTCGACCCGGCCTCGAGCGACTCGGTGCAGCTGTCGGCGCTCATGCACCTGCTGCGGCAGGCGCTCGGCGCCTGAGGCGCGGCCGCGCGCGGTCACGAACTTCGCAGAACGTGACGGACTTCGCAGGATTCCGCCGAGAACCTCCGACGTCCGCGCGATTCTGCGAGTTCCGTGAGCGCGCCGCCGCCCGCATCGTGTCCGCGACGAGCGGCGGCGCCGCTCAGCGGCCGGCGCGGGTCACCAGTGCGCGTCCTCGTACCCGCAGAACGGGTCGACCGGGTTCTGGCCGCGGAACGGCTGCGCCCCGGTGAGCGCGTCGGCCACGGCATCCGCCGTCATCTCGCTGTCGGTGTAGGCGTTCACGAACGTCCGCATGCGGGGCACGTCGCGCAGGTGGTACGGGTTCTCGAACGACACGAACACCATCGGGATCTCGGGGATGCCGTGCGGGGTGTTCGCGGCCACGACCGGCGACCACGTCAGCCGGATGGTGGGTCCGAAGCTCACCTGCGGGATCGCCGCGACGTACATCACGAGGTCGTAGGTCTCCTTGAGGTGCGACACCGTGTTGGTGAACAGCTCGCCGACGATCGCGGCGGGGTCGTCCGCGGGCGGGTACTCGTAGACGGTCACCTCGAACCCGCGGTCGCGCAGTCGCGCGGCCAGTCGCTCGCTCGCCGGCGACGTGCGGCCCGGCAGGTCGAGCGGGTAGACCAGGATGCGGCGCGTCGTCTCGGGGCTGAGCGGCAGCGTGCCGTCGAGGTCCTTCACGAGCGTCACGGCGTCGCGCGCGACCTCCAGCGCCCACTCGTGGTGCTTGGCCCGCACGGCGTCGCGATCGGCGTCGACCGTCGGCGTCGACCGGTGCAGACCCACGGCCGCCTTGAGCGCGAGCACGCGCCGCACGGCGTTGTCGAGGCGCTCGGGGGTGATGACGCCGTCGCGGATGCCGTCGAGCATGTACCGGAAGTCGGTCGGCAGGTCGAGGGAGAACAGGAACAGGTCGCAGCCCGCGGCGATCGCGGCGGGAACCGCCCGCGCGCGGGGCATGACCATCGAGAAGCCTCCCATGAGGGTCGCGTCGGTGGACAGGAGGCCGTTGAAGCCGAGCTCGTCGCGTGCGAGGCCCTGGAGGATCTCGGGCGCGAGCGAGCCCGGCAGCGGCGGCTCGGCGCCGCCGGCCTGCCGCGAGTACGCCGGCAGGGCGATATGGCCGACCATGATGCTGAGCACCCCCGCGTCGATGACGCGCTTCCACACGCGGCCGTACGTCGCGCGCCACTCGTCCAGCGGCAGCGAGTTGATCGTCGGGTGGATGTGCTGGTCGCGGTCGTCGACGCCGTCGCCGGGGAAGTGCTTGCCGCACGCGGCCATGCCGTGGGACTGCATCCCCTCGATCTCGGCGACGGCGAGGTCGGCGATGACGCCTGGGTCGGATCCGAACGTGCGGGTGTTCGTCATCGGGTTGTAGCTGTTGAGGTCGAGGTCGACCACCGGCCCGAAGTTCCACTTGACGCCGTTCCAGGCGCCCTCGATCGCGTCGACCTCGCCGAGCCGCCGCGCGTGCTCGGGGTTGCGGGTCGCGCCGATGCCGAGCGGCGACGAGAACGACGTCGCCTCGGCGACGGCGCCGTCGGGCCCCTGGTCGAGGTTGGCCGCGAGGAGCGGGGGGACCGTGCAGCGCTCGTGGAGCCGGCGGCCGATCTCGTCGACGATCTCGCCCGCCATCGGACGCACCATCATGACGCCGGGCTCCATGACGGCGAGCACGGAGTCGACGGCGGAGGCGTCCGGCACCAGGACGGGCAGGCCGAAGAGCTGTCCCGCCTTCTGCTCCACGGTCAGTCCCGCGAGCGTCTCCTCGATCCAGGCGACGGCGTCGTCGTCGAGGTGGAAGGGCGCGGCGGTCGGGTCGAACGCTCCGGTGTATTCGGTGGTCATCGCCCCACGCTAGGGCAGGACGATCGCCCGGGTAAAGCCGCTTCCGCTTCGGGTTTGAACCTGCGCTCGCGCGTCGCCTCCGCCGCGTGCGCACGGCTGGCGGGTGCCGCATGCGGGCCGCTAGGGTCGGGTGTGGCGACGTCGCCGGACCCGACCCGAACCCGCACCGAAGGGCACTCTCTCATGAAGATCGGCATCCTGACCAGCGGTGGCGACTGCCCCGGTCTCAACGCCGTCATCCGCGGCATCGTGCTGCGCGGCACGACGTCGCACAACCTCGAGTTCGTCGGCATCCGCGACGGGTGGCGCGGCGTCGTCGACGGCGACTTCTTCCCGCTCACGCGGCACGAGGTGAAGGGGCTCGCCAAGATCGGCGGCACGATCCTCGGCACCAGCCGCACGAATCCCTACGAGGGCCCGCGCGGCGGCGCGGAGAACATCGCGAAGACGCTCGACCGGCACCGCGTCGACGGCATCATCGCGATCGGCGGCGAGGGCACCCTCGCCGCGGCCAACCGCCTGTCCGACGACGGCATCAAGGTGCTCGGCGTCCCCAAGACGATCGACAACGACCTGCGCGCGACCGACTACTCGTTCGGCTTCGACACCGCCGTCAACATCGCCACCGACGCGATGGACCGCTTGCGCACCACGGGCGACTCGCACCAGCGCTGCATGGTCGCCGAGGTCATGGGCCGCCACGTCGGCTGGATCGCGCTGCACTCGGGCATCGCCGCGGGCGCCCACGCCATCTGCATCCCCGAGGTGCCGATGACGATGGACGAGATCTGCCAGCAGGTGACCAAGGCGCACGACCGCGGCCGCGCGCCGCTCGTCGTCGTCTCCGAGGGCTTCAAGCTCACCGGCCAGACCGAGGCGCACAGCGACAAGGGGCTCGACGCGTTCAACCGCCCCCGGCTCGGCGGCATCGGCGAGATCCTGGCGCCCGAGATCGAGCGCGTCACCGGCATCGAGACGCGCGCGACCGTCCTCGGCCACATCCAGCGCGGCGGCTCGCCGTCGGCGTTCGACCGCGTGCTCTCCACGCGGCTCGGCCTGCACGCCGCCGACGCGGTCGTCGACGGCGCGTGGGGCAAGATGGTGGCCCTGCGCGGCACCGACATCGTGCAGGTGCCGTTCGTCGACGCGCTCGGCGCGCTCAACACGGTGCCGCTGTACCGGTACGAGGAGGCGTCGGCGCTGTTCGGCTGATCCGGCGGCGCCGGCTTCGACCGG
>NZ_JBDIAB010000118.1:0-9506 GCF_039812165.1 Microbacterium sp. | reverse complement strand
AGCGGACGTCGTCGGCCGATGCCGCGACGCCGAGCGACTCGGCGACGACGAGGTGCGCTCCGGCCGGGCGGGCGGCGGCGACGAGCGCCGGCAGCCGGTCGGCGAGGGCGCGCGCCTCGAACTGCGCGATCTTCTTCTCGGCGGCCTTCAGGCTCGCCGCGAGCTCCGCGATGCGCGCCGGCAGCTGGTCGCGCGGCGTCTTCAGCGACGAGGTCAGCTGCGAGACGATGGCGCGCTCGGCGGCGAGCTCGCGGAACGCGTCGAGACCGACGAGGGCCTCCACGCGGCGGTTCGAGGCGCCGACGGAGGACTCGCCCACGAGGTTGATGAGGCCGATCTCGGCGCTGGAGGCGACATGGGTGCCCGCGCAGAGCTCGCGCGACCAGGGACCGCCGATGTCGACCATGCGCACGCGGTCGCCGTACTTCTCGCCGAACAGCGCCATGGCGCCGGCCGCCTTGGCGTCGTCGAGCGACATCACGCGCGTGGTGACCTCGAGGTTGTCGCGCACCGCGTTGTTGGCGATCTCCTCGATCTCGGTCTTCGTGTCGGCGGACAGCGCCTGGCCCCACGCGAAGTCGAAGCGGAGATAGCCGGCGCGGTTCAGCGAGCCCGCCTGCGTGGCGGTCTTGCCGAGGGTGTCGCGCAGGGCCGCGTGCACGAGGTGCGTCGCGGAGTGCGCCTGCCGCGCCGCCCGGCGGTTCACGGCATCCACCACCGTCGTCGCGGGCTCGCCGACGGCGACCTCGCCCGTGGTGACCTCGACCGTGTGGCTGATGAGACCCGGCACCGGTCGCTGCACGTCGAGCACCTCGAGCTCGTAGCCGGGGCCGACGATGACGCCCTTGTCGGCGACCTGGCCGCCCGACTCGGCGTACAGGGCGGTCGCGGGGAGGATCACCTCGGCGATCTGCCCCGCGCTCGCGCGGTCGACCGAGAGCCCGTCGACGATGAGGCCGAGCACCGTGGACTCGGTCTCGAGATCCGTGTAGCCGGTGAAGGACGTCTCGCCCCCCGCGCGGAACTCGCGGTACACGCCGAGGTCGGCGAGCGCCCGCTTGCGCGAGCGCGCGTCGGCCTTGGCGCGGGCGCGCTGCTCCTGCATGAGGCGGTCGAACGCGTCGCGGTCGACCTCGAGGCCGGCCTCCTCGGCCACCTCGACGGTCAGGTCGATGGGGAAGCCGTACGTGTCGTGCAGCAGGAACGCCTCGGCGCCGGCGAGCGCGGGGGCCGCGGCATCCTTCGTCTGCGCGATCGCGAGGTCGAGGATCGTCGAGCCGGCCGCGAGCGTGCGCAGGAACGTCTCCTCCTCCGCGAAGGCGTACTGCGAGATGCGCTGCCAGTCGTCGGCGACCACCGGGTACGCGCTCTTCATCGCGTCGCGCGACGCCGCGAACAGCTCGGGGAAGGTCGGCCCGTCGACGCCCATGAGCCGCATGGCGCGGATGGAGCGGCGCATGAGACGGCGCAGGATGTAGCCGCGCCCCTCGTTGGACGGGGTGACGCCGTCGGAGAGGAGCATGAGCGACGAGCGGACGTGGTCGGCGACGACCCGGTACCGCACGTCGTCGTCGTGCGCGGCGCCGTACGGGCGGCCGGTGAGCGCGACGGCGCGGTCGAGCACGGGACGCACCTGGTCGGTCTCGTACATGTTGTCGACGCCCTGCTTGAGGAACGCGACGCGCTCCAGGCCCATGCCGGTGTCGATGTTCTTCGTCGGGAGCTCGCCGACGATGTCGAACTCGGTCTTGCCGCGGACGTTCTCGATGAAGTCCTGCATGAACACGAGGTTCCAGATCTCCAGGAACCGGGTGTCGTCGACCGCGGGGCCGCCGTCCTTCCCGTAGCGGGGACCGCGGTCGAAGAAGATCTCCGAGTCGGGGCCGCCGGGGCCGGGCTGGCCGGTGTGCCAGTAGTTGTCGGCGCGGCCGAGCCGCTGGATGCGCTCGGGCTCGAGGCCGATGACGTCGCGCCAGATCGCCTCCGCCTCGTCGTCGGTCTCGTAGACGGTGACCCAGAGGTCCTTCTCGTCGAAGCCGAGACCGCCGTCGGCGTCGGAGGTGGTCAGCAGCTCCCACGCGTAGCGGATCGCGCCTTCCTTGAAGTAGTCGCCGAACGACCAGTTGCCGAGCATCTGGAAGAACGTGCCGTGGCGGGCGGTCTTGCCGACCTCCTCGATGTCGTTCGTGCGGATGCACTTCTGCACGTCGGCGACGCGCGGGTGCGGCGGCGGGACCACGCCGGTGAGGTACGGGATCCAGGGCACCATGCCGGCGACGGTGAACAGCAGCGTCGGGTCGTCGCTGACGAGCGACGCCGACGGGACGATGACGTGGTCGTTCTTCTCGAAGTAGTCGAGGTAGCGCTGGGCGATCTCAGCGGTCTTCATGCGTGGGTCCTCAGTGCGTGCGCGATCGCACGCCCTCTCGGGCGCCGCGGCCGCGCGGGATCAGTCGTTGTGCGGGGCGTCGTCGCCGGTGGCCTTCTCGGCGGCGTCGGATGCCGTGTCCGCGGCCTCCTCGACGGCGTCGGAGGCGGCGTCCGCAGCGTCGGAGGCGGCGTCCTTCGCCGCGTCCACCGCGTCGGAGGCCTTGTCGGCCGCGGTGGCGGCGGCGTCCTTCACGGCGTCCACCGCGTCGCCGGCCGTGCCCTTCGCGGCGTCGAGGACGTCGCCCGCGGTGTCCTTCGCGGACTCGAGCGCGTCGGCCGCGGCATCCTTGACCTCGGCGACGATGCCCTCGAACCGCGCCTCCTGGGCGCGGTAGGCGTCGGCGATGCGATCGGTGAACTCGGAGATGCGCGCGTCGACATCGGCCATGAGCTCATGACCGCGCGGGTCCTTGTCGACGAAGTGCGCGACGATGAAGCCGCCGACGATGCCCACCAGGAACCACAGCACGTTCTTCATGGATTCCATGTTAGGCGCAAACGACGACGGGCGCCGGGGAAGGACCCCGGCGCCCGTCGTGCGAGGAGACGCTGTCGCGGCGCTAGCGCGCTGTACCCGTCGGGACGCGGCGCTTCGCGCAGGTCCCCCGCGGCGCTAGCGCGCTGTACCCGTCGGGACGCGGCGCTTCGCGCAGGTCCCCCGCGGCGCTAGCGCGCCGCGTAGTACTCGACGACGAGCTGCACGTCACACGTGACGGGCACCTCGGCGCGCTTGGGGCGACGCACGAGACGCGCGTGCAGCTTGTCGAGCTCGACCTCGAGGTAGCCCGGCACCGGGGGAAGCACCTCGGCGTGACCGCCGAGCGCGGCCACCTGGAAGGGCTCGAGGCCCTCGCTCTTGGTCTTGACGTGGATGACCTGGCCCGGCTTCACGCGGAACGACGGGCGGTCGACGGTCTGGCCGTCGACGAGGATGTGGCGGTGCACGACCAGCTGGCGGGCCTGCGCGGTGGTGCGGGCGAAGCCGGCGCGCAGCACGAGCGCGTCGAGGCGCATCTCGAGCAGCTCGACCAGGTTCTCACCGGTCAGGCCGTCCTTGCGGCGGGCCTCGTTGAACGCGATGCGCAGCTGCTTCTCGCGGATGCCGTACTGCTCGCGCAGGCGCTGCTTCTCGCGGAGGCGGACGGCGTAGTCGCTGTCCTGCTTGCGCTTGGTGCGGCCGTGCTCACCCGGAGCGTACGGACGCTTCTCGAGGTACTTGGCTGCCTTGGGGGTCAGCGCGATGCCGAGTGCGCGCGAGAGACGGACCTTGCGACGGTCCTGGGACTTCGTTGCCACGAAGCGATCCTTCCGTTGACGTGGCCGCGACTGTCGCGGCTCACGGACGTATCTCCCCCTCCTCGCCCGGTCCGGACTGCACGTCGGGGCAGGCCGGAAGGTCGTTCAGAGAAGAGGGGATGCCCGAAAACAGGGTTTCGAGCCGATCCAGCTTATCAGAGGCATCCCGACCGCCCGCGCTCGGGGCGCGGCGGGCGGGCGGTCGGGGCGCAGGCGCGGGGACGGTCAGAGGGCGGCGGCGCCGGCCTCGGCCACGGTCTGGTCCTGCTCGCCCGAGCCGCCGCTGACGCCGACGGCGCCGACGACCTTGCCGTCGCGCGTGAGCGGCACGCCGCCGGCGAAGATCGCGACGCCGCGACCGTGGGCGTTGGTGGTGTGGATGCCGAAGAACTGCTGCGTCGGCTGCGAGTTGTCGCCGAGATCCTGGGTCGAGATGTCGAAGGCCCGCGAGGTCCACGCCTTCGAGATCGAGATCTCGATGCTGCCGATCCACGCGCCGTCCTGGCGGACGTGCGACACGAGGTTGCCGCCGGCATCCACCACGGCGATGTTCATGGGCTGGCCGATCTCGTCGGCGCGCTTCTCTGCGGCGGCGATCACACGGCGGGCGTCTTCGAGGGTGACGGACATGGGGTTTCCTCTCGTCGGGGTCGTCCTGGGGGACGGCGATGGACTGCACCCTACCGGGGCGAGCGCCCGCACCGCGGGTCCGCGCCGTCGTCGATCGCGTCGCTAGGCTCGGCGGCGTGGAACTGCACCGTTCGGACTTCGACCGCACACGGGATCATTGGTGGTGGCGCCCGGGCTGGGGCCCCGGCACGCGCTATCTCACGTTCCACCTCACGTTCGAGGACGCGCCGGCGCTGCACGCGGCGGCCGCGCGCATGGGCGAGGCCCTGCAGGGTCTCGGGTCGGTGGACGTCGTGCCGATTCCCTGGCTGCACCTGACGATGACCGGCGTCGGCTTCGCGCAGGACGTCTCGCAGGTCACGGCCGCCGACCTCGTCGAGCGCGTCTTCTCGGCGGCGCGGACACTGGACGTGACGCCACTGCGATTCGACCGGCTCAGCCTCGTGCGCGAGGCGCTCGCGCTCAAGGCCGACTCCGGCGGCTGGATCGGCGAGCTGAACGGGATCCAGGTCGAGGCGATCCAGGACGTCTGCGGCGTCGACCTCGGCGAGGTCGCGTTCCATCCGCACGTCTCGCTCGCGTACTTCTCCGGCGAGGTCGACGAGCCCGGCCTCGTGCGCGCCGTGGAGGCGGTCGGTCTGCACGACGTGGCGATCGCGCGGCCGCGCCTGTCGCTGCTCGAGCTCGGGCGCGACGACCGCGTCTACACGTGGCGCGTGGTCGCTCAGCAGCCGCTCTGACGGCTCCGGGTCAGAGTCCGCGTCAGTGGCCGGTGAGCCGGAACACCGGCTCGAAGTCGGGGTCGGTGATCGCCGGGCGCGACAGGCGGAACGCGTCGATCGGGTGCGAGCTGGTGCCCGTGGTCAGCAGCTCCGCGAGAATGCGGCCCACGAGGCTCGCGAACTTGCCGGCATGCCCGGCGCCGTTGAAGACCGCGACGTGCGGATGCCCCGGCAGCACGTCCAGCACGAAGTCGCGGTCGGCGGGCATGTCGTAGAGGCACGTGCGGTTCGCCCACACCGGCCCGACGGCCGACGGCAGCCGCCGCTCGAGGAAGCCGCGCAGGACGGCCGCCTCGTCGTGGTCGCCCTCGAACACGCGCTCCTCGCTCGCGATGAAGCGCCCGCGCATGTCGCGTGCGAGCTTGATCGCCGCCTCGCCGTACACCGGGAACCCGTAGAAGGTCTCGGTGGAGTGGAAGATCCAGACCGGGAAGACGTCGGGCGCGAACCGCGAGAGGTTCGCGTTCGTGAAGTAGCTCACCTGCTCCTGCGAGAGCGTCAGCCGGAACGTCAGCCCGAGGTCGGGCATGAGGTCGCCGAGCCACGACGCCGCCGCGACCACGAGCGCGCCGGCGTCGAAGGCGCCCGCGGTCGTGCGCACCGTCACGCTGTCCGCACGCAGCTCCACGCCGGTGACCATCGTGTGCGGCAGGAACTCGACGCCCGCCGCGAGGGCGAGCGACGTGTGCGCCGAGACGCTGCGCCGGATGTCGATGAGCCCCGCGTCGGCCTGGTGGAAGCCGGTGACGTCGTCCTCGATGCGCCACTGCGGGTAGCGGCGGCGGATCTCGTCGGCGGTGAGATCCTCGAAGGGGATGCCGACGGCATCCATCGCCGCACGATAGCCGTCCAGCTCGCGCACCGACGCCTCGTCCGAGGTCGCGAGGTCGAGTCCGCCGGTCTTCAGCAGCACCTGCAACCCCGAGCGGGCCTCGATCTCGTGCCACGCGTCGTACGCCGCGGGCGTGAGCCTCGTGTAGTCGGTTCTGTGATACGCGTGGCGGATGATGCGGGAGTGGTCGCCGGACGACCCGCGCGTGTTCACGAGCTCGAACTGCTCGACGACGAGCACGCGTGCGCCGGGCTCCTGCGACAGCCAGTACGCGGCGGCCGAGCCGATCGCGCCCGCGCCGATCACGATGTGCGTGTAGCCGCTCATCGCCGCCTCCTCGTGGATCCGTGTCGGGCCGGGTCAGCGGCCGGTCGCGAGGGGTCGGTCGGTGGCCGCGTACTGCGACCACGAGCCCGGGTAGAGCCGTGCGCGGCCCAGGCCCAGCGCCTCGATCGTGAGGAGGTTGTGGCACGCCGTCACCCCCGAGCCGCACGAGCTCACCACCTCGCCCGCCGCGACGCGGTCGGGGGTGACGCCGACCGACGCGAAGCGATCGCGCAGCGCGTCGGCAGGGAGCAGTCGCTGGTCGCCGCCCACGTTCTCGCGGCACGGGACGCTCACGGCGCCCGGGATGTGTCCGGAGCGCGGGTCGAGATCGGGCCCCTCGCCCGCGAAGCGCTCGGCGGGCCGCGCGTCCACGACCAGGTTGGCGGGGTCGGCGGCATCGTCGATGTCGGCGAGCAGGTCGGCCGGCCAGGGCTGCGGACGGAACGTCGTCGGGGTGCGGTCGACCTCGTCCGTGCTGAGCTCGCCGTCCCACGCGGCGAGCCCGCCGTCGAGCAGGGCGGATGCCACGCCGATCGCCCGGAGCATCCACACGAGGCGCGCGGCCATGACGCCGCCGGCGTCGTCGTAGGCGACGACGGTGTCGTCGGCGGTGATCCCGAGCCGCCCGAGCGCGGCGGCGAACGCCTCGGGCGCCGGCAGCGGATGCCGGCCCGTGCCCGGGTCCGCGGGACCGGCGAGGTCGGTGTCGATGTCGACGAACACGGCACCCGGGAGGTGACCCGCGCGGTACGCGTCGCGGCCGGAGCGGCCGTCGAGATACCAACGGCAGTCGGCGAGGACGATCGGCTCACCGGCATCCTGCCGCTCTCGGAGCTCGGCCGCGCTGAGGAAGGGGTTCATCACGCGTGTCACTCTACGACGCTCCGGCGTGCGCGCGGCGAGATCAGGGCGCGAGCGCGACGACCAGTGCGGCGGCGGTGAGCACGGTGCACGCGGGCGCCATGGTCCGGCGTTCCGCGATGCTGCGCGAGGCGAGGTTCATGACGATCCCGAGCGCGAAGTAGCCGACCAGCACCCAGGTCGTCACGACGACGAACGCAGTGCCCGACGCCGGGAGGGCGCCCGCGCGGCTCAGCAGCACCGCCGCGAAGCCGGCGTAGGCGACGACGGACACGGCGCTCGCGACCCGCAGCCGCGTCGGCAGCACGCGGTGCCGGCCGCCCCACACGAGCCGTCCCCACGGCTTGCCCGCGGCGACGCCGATCTGGACGACCGCGAGGGCGGCCAGGAGCAGGCTCGCGACGATCGCCGCCGCGAGGGCCGGGCCGCTCACCTCCACGCGAACACCGCCAGGAGGAACACGACGTAGAGGACGCCCGCGGCGATCGCGACGCCGTTGGAGAGGCGACCCCAGCGCGCCCGCACGGCGGCGACCGCGAACGCGACCGTGAGCAGCGCCCACACCCCGGTGTGGCCGGACTCGACGACGAGGTGCCGGAGCCCCGTGGCATCCGGCGCCTCGACGCCGTCGCCGACGGTCGCGAAGACGATCGTGACCGCGAGAGCGATCGTGGCGGCGACGACGTACCGGACTCGCGGGCGCGCGGTCGCGGTGCGGGGCTCCGGTGCGGGCGCGGTCATGCGCGGGGCTCCGCCAGCTCGTCGAGCCACGCGAGCAGCAGCCCGTGCGCGCGCAGGCCGTAGTCGAGCGTGGCTCGCTGGTACGCGAACACCGCCCGGTCGGCGTCGGCGACGCCGTGGGCCGCCGCGTCGACGGCGTGCTCGAGCGTGCGCAGCCCGGCCTCGGCGTCGGCGACGCGGGCACGGAGGGCCGTCAGCACGGCGGCGCGGTCCCGGGGATCGTCGAGCCGCCCGAGCAGGTAGACCTTCGCGAGCACGACCTTCTCGGCGTCGCCGCCGTCCGGCACGGGCGCCAGCATCCACCGCCGCCAGCGTTCCCGGCCCCGCTCGGTGACCGAGTGCAGCTTCTTGCCGCGCGCGTCTCCGACGGCGTCGGCGACGGTCACCGAGCCATCGGCGACGAGCTGCTGCAGCGCGCGCTGCAGGCTGCCGAGGCTCGCGCTGTAGAACAGCGAGATGCCCGCGCTGAAGCGCTTCCGCACGTCGTAGAGCGAGAGCGGTCCGCCGAGCAGGAGTCCCAGGATCACGTACTGCATGGCACCCTCCGGTCATGATGTTCCCTTGAGGGATATCAATATACCTCAAGGGAACATCCCGCGGAACCCGACGCGCATCGTCGCCGTCCCCGGCAGGCACCGTGATGCGCCCGGCGAGCGGATGCCAGAGTCGGGGGTCAGCGGCCCGGGTCGAGGATGCGGCGGATCTTCTCCAGCCGCGCCGAGACGTCGCGCTCGCCGCCGCGAGCGGTGGGCTCGTAGTAGCGGCGGCCGCGCAGCTCGTCGGGCAGGTACTGCTGCGCCGCGACGCCGACCTCGAGATCGTGCGGATACACGTACCCCTTGCCGTGGCCGAGGCGCTTGGCGCCCGGATAGTGCGCGTCGCGCAGGTGCACCGGCACGCGGCCGAAGCCGCCCGCGCGCACGTCGGCGATCGCCTTGTCCAACGCCATGTACGACGCGTTCGACTTCGCGGTCGTCGCGAGGTACGCGGTCGCCTCGGCGAGCGGGATGCGCCCCTCGGGCATGCCGATGAAGGCGACGGCGTCGGCCGCGGCGACCGCGATCACGAGCGCCTGCGGGTCGGCGAGGCCGATGTCCTCCGATGCCGAGATCACCAGGCGTCGCGCGATGAACCGGGGGTCCTCCCCCGCCTCGATCATGCGTGCCAGGTAGTGCATCGCGGCGTCGACGTCGGAGCCGCGGATCGACTTGATGAACGCGCTGATGACGTCGTAGTGCTCGTCGCCCTGGCGGTCGTAGCGCAGGAGCGCCCGGTCGACGGCCTGCGCGACGTGCTCGGCGGTGACCATCGGGACCGCGTCGGAGCCGGAGGCCGCGTCGGCGTCACCGCGGGCCCCGTCGCGCTCGCCCTGGTCGGCCGCCTCGTCGTCGCCGTCCTCGTCCTCCTCGTCGGGGGCCGCGTCGCGCTCGCCCGCGGGACCGGCGAGGGATGCCGCCGCCTCCAGCGCCGCCAGCGCCCGCCGCGCCTCGCCCGAGGCGAGCCGCACGAGCGCCGCGCGCGCCTCGGGGTCGAGCGCGACCTCACCGGCGAGGCCTCGCGGATCGGACACGGCGCGATCGACGAGGAGGCCCAGGTCGTCGTCGCTG
>NZ_JBDIAB010000117.1:0-9527 GCF_039812165.1 Microbacterium sp. | reverse complement strand
AGCGCCGTCCTCTACGGCACGCATGACCTCCGCATCGAGGACCGCCCCGTCCCCGAGCCGGGGCCGGGCGAGGTGCTCGTCAACGTGCGCGCGGTCGGCATCTGCGGGTCGGACGTGCACTACTACGAGCGCGGACGCATCGGCTCGTACGTCGTCGAGCACCCGATGGTCGTCGGCCACGAGTCGGCGGGCGTGATCGTCGGCGTGGGGGCCGGTGTCGACCCCGCGCGCGTCGGCGAGACCGTGGCGCTCGAGCCCGGCATCCCGTGCCGACACTGCGAGCAGTGCCTCGCCGGTCGGTACAACCTGTGCCCCGACGTGGCCTTCTTCGCGACGCCGCCGATCGACGGCTCGATCGCGGCGTACGTCACGATCGACGCGCGCTTCGCGCACCGCGCGCCGGAGGGGCTCGGCGTCGAGGAGGCCGCGATGGCAGAGCCCGTGTCGGTCGGCGTGTGGGCCGGCCGCAAGGCGGGCATCACCGCGGGCGACCGGGTGCTCGTCACCGGCGCCGGGCCCATCGGGCTGTACGCCGCCCAGGTGGCCCGCGCTCTGGGCGCGTCGGCCGTCACCGTGACCGACCTCAGCGACTTCCGCCTCGACGCGGCCCGGGCCCTCGGCCTCGACGCCGAGCGCGCGGACGCCCCGCGCGACTCGACGTTCACGGTGCTGCTGGAGTGCTCCGGCGCACCCGCCGCGCTGAGCGGCGGGATGCGGCGCCTCGACCGTGCCGGCCGCGTCGTGCTGATCGGCATGGGCGCCGAGACCGTGTCGATCGACGTGCCCCTCGTGCAGGGCCGCGAGCTCACGATCGGCGGCGTCTTCCGCTACGCGAACACCTACCCCACCGCCCTCGAGCTCATCGCCACGGGCAGGGTGGATGCCGCGGCGATCATCACCCACCGGTTCGACCTCGAGCACACCGAGGACGCCCTGACCCTCGCGCATCGCGACCCCGAGTCGCTCAAGGCGATCGTCATCCCTCCGGCGGTCTAGACGAATCCGAACGTCGGCGGCAGGACCGCCGCGACGACCACGGCCCACCCCAGGTAGACGGGCACGTACGAGGTCTGCCACGCCTCGAGCCGCGCGAACGGGATGCGGCGACGCAGGAACCCGACCTGCAGCCACGCGGCGCCCGCGAGGTTGACCAGCAGGATGAGGTTGAGCCCGAGCGAGGCGAGCTTGTTCGGGCTCGCGCCGAAGCTGCCGATCCGGCCGACCATCGCGACGAGCACGATGAGGTCCACGACGAGCGCGGCGACGACCAGCACGAGCTGGAGACGCTCGAACCAGCCGGCGGGAGCGAGCGGGTCGCGCGCCGACAGCGAGTACAGCAGCAGGCCCAGCACGACGATCAGGACGAGGTCGAAGACGATCAGCAGGTCGCGCTGACCGAACACGCTCACCCCGCCGCCGTCCGGGTCGATGAGATCGCCCTGCAGGAGCCCGACGACGATGAATGCGACGAGCAACGCGGTGAACAACGGCGTGAAGACCTTGGTCAGCACCGGTGCGATGTTCTCGATGACGCTCTGCTTGGCCTCGACCAGCCAGCCGGAGACGACGACCGCGCCGGCGAGGCCGCACGGCACGAGCCACTCCTGCACGAAGCCGCCGGCGTCGACCCCGACGGCGGCGAACACGGCCATCGTGAGGGCCACGAGCACCGCGCCGCCGAGCGCGATGAGCGCCAGGTAGACGACCCACTCCCCGGTGAAGCGGATGAAGTCCATGCGCGCGCGTCCCGACCGCCAGTCCCCGCCCGCGTAGGCGACCCCCACCACGAGCCACAGCGCCACCGCCACGTGGACCACGGTCAGGAGCAGCGTCGCCCCCTCGGGCGCGAAGGGGTAGCCGTTCACGACGAGCGCCGCGACGACGAACGATGCCGCGACCGCCGCGATCGTGCCGGCACCGGCGCGGCGGCGGACGAGGAAGAGCGCCGCGAGGAACGGCAGCACGAGGAGGACGAGGTTGCGGCCGTAGAAGTCGCCGCTGCTCGCGAAGCCGATGCCGAACAGCGCGGGGACCTTCACGGCGAGCGCGGCGAGGCCCGCGAGGACCACGGCGACGGTCAGCCGGTGCGATCGCGCCGGGGCGGCCCCGGCATCCACCACCAGCTGCTTCCACAGTCGCTCGGAGTGCTCGCGCGCGAACTCGCGGGAGAGCTCGTCGAGGCTCCCCATCCGCTTGATGGCGACGAGGAACGCCTCGTCGCGGGCGAGTCCGGATGCCGTCAGCTGGTCGATCCGGTCGCGCAGGTGCCCCTCGAGCTCGTGCACGTCGGCGTGGGCGATGGCCTCGCGCCGCGACACGTAGGCGCGCCAGAGGGCGATCTGCTCCTCGACGGGGTCGGTGCGTGCGGCATCCATGTCAGGCCTCTCCCACCGCGAGCGACCCGAAGCCGTCGCCGCGCGTCGCCCACACCCGCCCGAGCGCCTCGCTCACGACCGACCACTGGCGGCGCTGCTCGGCGAAGGCCGCGCGCCCGCTCGCGCTCAGCCGATAGTGCTTGCGCGGCCGCCCGGTGGGCGACTCGCCCCACGACGACTCGACGTGGCCGAGCCGCTCCAGGCGATGCAGCAGCGGGTACAGCATGCCGTCGCGCCACTCGAGCTCTCCGTCCGACAGCTCGCTCACGCGCTGGAGGATGGCGTACCCGTACGACTCGCCCTCCGCGAGGATGCCCAGCACGAGCGGCGTCGCCGCAGCCGCCACCAGGTCTTTTCCGATCCGCATCCCGACTCCTATACCTCGCACAACGATGTACCTAGAAGTACAAGGTATAGCGGGGAGGATGTCAAGCCGTGTCCGTGCCGGTCCGCGGTAGGGCAGGATGCAATGCATGGACTCACCCGTGAGCGAAGACCTCCGCCCCGCCGACTGGTGGAGGTCGGCCGTCGTCTACCAGGTCTACCCCCGCTCGTTCAGCGACAGCGACGGCGACGGCATCGGCGACCTCCCGGGCATCACGAGCCGCCTGGACTATCTCGCCGACCTCGGCGTCGACGTCGTCTGGCTGTCGCCCGTCTACCGCTCTCCGCAGCGCGACAACGGCTACGACATCAGCGACTACCAGGACATCGACCCGCTCTTCGGCACGCTCGCCGACTTCGACGTCCTCCTCGCCGCGGCCCACGAGCGCGGCATCAAGATCGTGATGGACGTCGTGGTCAACCACACCTCCGACGAGCACCCGTGGTTCGTCGAGTCGCGCGACCCGGCGTCTGCGAAGCGGGACTGGTACTTCTGGCGGAGCCCGCGGGCCGGGCACGAGGGCGGCGCGCCCGGCGCCGAGCCGAGCGACCATCCCGCCGCCTTCGCGCCGTCGGTGTGGACGTACGACCCGGAGAGCGGCGAGTACTACCTGGGCCTGTTCAGCCCGGGCCAGCCCGACCTGAACTGGGAGAACCCCGAGGTCCGCCGGGCGGTGTACGAGATGATGCGCTGGTGGGTCGCCCGCGGGGTGGACGGCTTCCGGCTCGACGTCATCAACCTGATCTCCAAGCCCGACGACATCACCTCCGGCGGCCCCGTCTCCGACGCGGGGCAGAGCACGTTCAGCCTCGGCGGCGGACCCCGCCTCGACGAGTTCCTCGCCGAGATGAACCGCGAGGTCGGCTTCGACGAGCATCGGCTGCTCACCGTGGGCGAGATGCCCGGCTCGACGATCGAGACCGCGATCCGCGCCACCGACCCGGAGCGGCATGAGCTCAACATGATATTCACCTTCGAGCATGTAGGCCTCGACGCCGTCCCCGGCGGCAGCAAATGGGACCTCGCCGACCTCCCGCTGCCGGTGCTGAAGGCGAACCTCGCCCACTGGCAGGACGCGCTCGCCGAGGCCGGCTGGAACTCGCTCTACCTCGACAACCACGACCAGCCGCGCGCGGTCTCGCGGTTCGGCGACGACTCGCCCGCGCACCGCGTGAACTCGGCGAAGACGCTCGCGACCGTGCTGCACCTGCACCGGGGGACGCCCTACGTCTACCAGGGCGAGGAGCTCGGCATGACGAACGCGCCCCTCACCGAGATCGGCCACTACCACGACATCGAGTCGATCAACTATCACACGCTCGCGACGGCGAGCGGACTGGATGCCGCGACGGTCATGCGCTCGCTCGAGGTCAAGAGCCGCGACCACGCGCGCACCCCGATGCAGTGGGACGCCAGCGAGCACGCCGGCTTCACCGACGGCGTCCCGTGGATCGCGGCGAACCCGAACCACGCCGAGATCAACGCCGCGGCAGCCCAGGGCGACCCGGACTCGGTCTTCGCGCACTTCAAGCGGCTCATCGCGCTGCGGCACGAGGACGAGGTGGTCCGGCTGGGCCGCTTCGACCTGCTGCTGCCCGACCACGAGCAGCTGTGGGCGTTCACGCGGACCCTCGGCGACGACGTGCTCCTGGTCGTGGCGAACTGCTCGTCCGAGCCGGCCGCGCTTCCCCCCGACGGGCTGCCTCCGCTCGACGGGGCGACCCTGGTCCTCGGCACCCGCGACGACGGCGACGGTGCGTCGCTCGCGCCCTGGGAGTCCCGCATCCTGCGCCTGGCCTGACTCGGGCCGGCCCGTGCCGGGCGGCCGCTACCCGGTGGCGAGGCCGTCGACGACCTCGACGCCGGGGAGGGCGCACAGCACGGCCCCCGGGACGGCGATCTTCGCCGCGCGGATGCCGGCGCCGACGATCGCGTCCGGCACGTCGCGCACGCGGGCGTCGACGAGCACGCGCCAGTCGGCGGGCAGCCCGATCGGCGTGATGCCGCCGTACTCCATGCCGGTGAGGGCGACGGCATCCGCCATCGGCGCGAAGCTCGCGCGCCGCGCGTCGAGCAGGCGCCGCACCGCGCCGTTGACGTCGGCGCGCGTGGAGGCGAGCACGACGCACGCGGCGTAGGTCGTGCGCTCTCCGCGCCGGCCCGCCACGACGATGCAGTTCGCGCCCGACTCGGGCGCCCAGCTGTAGGCCGCGCAGAACGCGGCGGTGTCGGCCAGCCCCGGATCGATCGCCGCCACCCGGATGCGCGCCGACAGCGCCGGGTCGATGCCGCCCAGCGCCGCGGCCACCGGGGGTGCCAGGAGCTCGGGCGCCTCGGTCGCGGGCGCGAACGAGAGCTGCGCCGGCTGCCCGGGGTCGATGGCCGTGTCCACGGGCACCATTGTGCCAGGGCCTGCGGATCAGTCCGGCGGGATGAGGTGGCGCACGTTGCCGACGCCCGCGATGTACGAGCGCGTGGTCTCCTCGATGCGCTGGTCGGCCTGGGTCAGCCGCTCGCGGTGCTGCGCGAGGTGCTCCTCCCACGAGGCCACCTGGAACGTCTCCACGAAGCGGTCGGGCGTCTCGGCGACCCGGTACAGCTCCCACCGGCTCGCGCCGCTGCGCAGCCGTGAACGGCGCAGCGCCGCGGTCGAGGCGAGGAACTCGGCCTCGTTCTCGGGCAGCACGGTGTAGTCGACGGTCACGAGGATCGGGCCGTCGGTCGGCTGCAGCTCGACCGGCACGTTGACGTCGCCGAGGTAGGTCGAGGTCTCCTGGTCGCTGCCGGCGACCTCGGGGATGCGCAGGAAGAAGCCGCTCAGCGCGGCGCCGGCGACGAGCACGGCACCGGCGACGAACACGACCACGATCCCGGTGAGCGCCGCGACCTGCCCCCACAGGAGGGATGCCACGGCCTGCGACCCCGTGAACGTGACGAGGTAGACGGCCAGGCCCCGCGCCCGCACCCACGTGGGCAGCACGACCTGCATCTCGGCGTTGAGGATCGAGATGCACGTCGTCCACGCCGCGCCGCCGACGACCAGGGCGACGAGCGCGACGGCGAACACGGGCACCAGCACGATGACGGCGAGCACGATCGCGTAGACGAGTCCCGCGCCGACCAGCAGGCCGTTGATCGAGACGGTCCTGCGGAGCTTGCCGACCGACAGGGCCGCGATGACCGCGCCGACGCCGAGGGCGCCGAACAGCGCCCCGTACGCGCCCGCGTCGATGTCGAGGCGCTCGCGGGCGACGATCGGGATGAGCGCCCACAGCACGGTCGCCGGCGCGATGAACAGCACCGAGCGCAGCAGGATGCGCCGCACGACGCGGTCGTTGCGCACGTACCGGATGCCGGCGTTCAGCGCGGGCAGGAACCGCTCGCGCGTGCGCGGCGGCTCGGTCGGCGCCGGCCGCCGCCACGTGAGGAGCGCCACGACCAGCACGAGCGACGTGGCCACGGTGATGAGGAACACCCACGGCACGCCGGAGAGCCCGATCACGATGCCGGCGAGGGCGGGCCCGACCGAGCGGCCGAAGTTCATGCCCACCATCTCGAGGCGGGTCGCGGCGCCCAGCTGGTCGCGCGGCACGACCTCGGGGAGCGTGGCCTGCCACGCCGGCTGCATGAACGCGCCGGCGAGGCCGAGGAGGAGTGTGAACAGCAGCACCACCGGCGGCGTGGCGAGTCCCGCCGCGGTCAGCCACGCGAGCAGGAGCGACACCACGGCGGCGTACAGCTGGATCGCGATCATGATCCAGCGGCGGTCGTAGCGGTCGGCGAGCACCCCCGCGGGGAGCGAGAAGAGCATCATCGGCAGCATGACGGCGGTCTGGATGAGCGCGACCGTCACGTTCGCGTTGGGGCCGTTGACCAGCAGCCACTGCGCGCCGACGGTCTGGCTCCAGATGCCGACGTAGCTGACCACGACGGCCGGCCACAGCCAACGGAACCCGCTCTGCCCGAGCGGCGCGAAGGCGGGCGGCTCGGGCGCCCGCTCGACGACGGTCCCGGTCATGCCCGTGCGCCTCGCTCCGTCGCCACGACGCTCAGGCCACCGTGAAGACGGCGCGCAGGAGCGACTCCTCGCGCGAGGATCGGCCGACGCGCAGCTCGAACTCGCCGGGCTCGACGATGCGCGTGCCGGTGGCGTCGACGATCGTGCAGTCCGCGACGGGGAGCTCGAACCGCACGCGGGCCTCCTCGCCGGGGTCGAGGTCGACCTGGCGGTAGGCCTTGAGCTCCTTGTCGGCCCAGCTCGCCGAGGTGACGAGGTCGCTGACGTACGCCTGCACCGTCTCGCGCACGGGCCGGTGGCCGACGTTGCGGACGGTGACCTCGGCGACGAGGGTGTCGGATGCGGTGAGCTCGGTCTCGTCGAGGTGCAGGTCGGCGTAGTCGACCCACGTGTACGAGAGGCCCTCGCCGAACGCGAACGCGGGGTCCTGGGTGAGGTCGGCGTACCGGTCGCCGTGCTGCCCGCGCACCTGGTTGTAGTAGGTGGGCTGCTGCCCGGCGTGCCGCGCGAACGAGATCGGCAGCCGGCCGCTGGGCTCGACGAGCCCGAGCAGCAGCTCGGCGATCGCCCGGCCGCCCTCCATGCCGGGATTGGCGACCCACACGAGCGCCGCGGCGTCGAGCACCGAGTCGGGCAGCACGAGCGGCTTCGACGCCAGGAGCACCACGATGAGCGGGGTGCCGGTCTCGGCGAGCGCCTCGAGCAGCGCGATCTGCCCGCCGATCAGGTCGAGGGTCGCGGTGGACTTGCCCTCGCCGACCAGCTCGATGCGGTCGCCCACGACGGCCACGACGTAGTCGGCGCGGCGGGCGTCGGCCACGGCATCCGCGATGAGGGCCTCGTCGGGCGGACAGGGCAGGCCGATCGGCGGGCGCGGCTGCCCGTCGGGGAAGTGCGAGCCCTCGGGATCGGAGGCGAGCGTGACGATGTCCGCGCCGCGCGCGTGCGTGATCGTCCAGTCGTCGGGCGCGAAGCCGCGCAGGCCGTCGAGCACGGTCGTGATCATCTCCCGCGGCTGCGAGTCGAGCCACCCCGCCTGGCCGGAGCCGCCCGCCCAGTCGCCGAGCTGCGTCTGCGCGTCGTCGGCGAGAGGTCCGACGACGGCGATGCGCTTCGGGTCGCGTCCGGTCCGCCTCGCACCGCCGGTGTCGCCGTCGGCGACGAGGCCGCCGTCGAGCGGCAGCACGCCCTCGTTGCGCAGCAGCACGAGCGACCGGCGCGCGATCTCGAGGTTCAGCTCGCGGTGGTCGGCCGTGCCGATCACGGCCTCGATGCGGTCCTGGTCGGGGCGGCGCGGGTTCTCGAACAGGCCCAGCTCGAACTTGACCGTCAGGATGCGCGAGACCGCGGCGTCGAGTTCGGACTCGTCGAGGAGGCCCGTCTCGATCGCCTCGAGCGCGCCCTCGTAGAACCCCGGCGTGTTCATGACGAGGTCGTTGCCCGCCTTGACCGCCGCCGCGGCCGCGTGCGCGTAGTCGGGCTGCACCTTCTGCTCCCACACCATGCGGCCCACGTTGTCCCAGTCGGTGACGAGCGTGCCGGTGTAGCCCCACTCGCCGCGCAGGACGTCCGACAGCAGCCACCGGTTGATCGTGATCGGCACGCCGTCGATCGACTGGTAGCCGAGCATGAAGGTGCGGCACCCGTCGCGCACGACGCGCTCGAACGGCGGCAGGAACCACGAGCGGAGCTTCCGCTGCGAGACGTCGGCCTCGCTGGCATCCCGCCCGCCCTGCGTCTCGGAGTAGGCGGCGAAGTGCTTCGCGGTCGCCAGGATCGCGGTCTCGTCGTCGAGGCCCTCGCCCTGGTAGCCGCGGACCATCGCCGACGCCAGCTCGCCGATCAGGAACGGGTCCTCGCCGAACGTCTCGCCCACGCGGCCCCAGCGCAGGTCGCGCGAGATGCACAGCACCGGCGAGAACGTCCAGTGCACGCCGGTGGCCGCCACCTCGAGCGCCGTCGCGCGGGCGACCCGCTCGATGAGCGCCGGGTCCCACGAGCCGGCCATGCCCAGCTGCGTCGGAAAGATCGTGGCGCCCTCCCAGAACGAGTGGCCGTGGATGCAGTCCTCGCCGACCAGGATCGGGATGCGCAGCCGCGTCTGCTCCACGAGCTCGTGGGCGCGCACCAGGCGCTCGGGCGACGTGTGCAGGAGCGAGCCGACGTTCACGCGCAGCACCTGGTCGTCGAGGTCCTCGCGGGCGTCGAGCTGGAGCATCTGCCCCGCCTTCTCGGCGGCCGTCATGCGTCCCAGCAGGTCGGCGACCCGCTTCGGGATCGGCAGCGCGGGGTCGAGATAGGCGGGAGTCTCCGAGGTCATGTGCGTCTCCTTCAACACTCGTCGGCAGGCCGGCGGCGCTCGGATCTCCGCGCCTCCCCCATGCTAGAAGGTCCGCTCACGCGGATCGCGATGCCGGGAGCCCCGCGTCGCCGGCATCCGCCCGCGCGGAGCGGATCTGCGCGGTCGAGCCGGCGAGGTGCGCCCGCACCGCCTCGCCCCCGTCGCGCTGCACGGCGGCCAGGTAGTCGCGATGCTCGTCGCCGAGGGAGGCCGCGGGGTAGCCGGGCCGCAGGTGGGTGAGGAGCAGCAGCATCTCGGAGTCGAGCCGCGCGTACGCCTCGGTGATGCGCGGGCTGCCGGCCGCCGCGACGAGCGCGCGGTGGAAGGCGGCGTGCGCACGGGCGGCGGCCGGCCAGTCGGATGCCGCGTCGACCGCGGTCAGGTCGGCGAGCGCCGCATCGAGCGGGC
>NZ_JBDIAB010000116.1:0-9538 GCF_039812165.1 Microbacterium sp. | reverse complement strand
CTCCTGGCGCAGCGGATGCCGGGCGCCGAGCCCGACGGACCGGGCGAATGGCTGCCCGTCTCGGGCAACACGGGAGCAGTCCGGTTCCCGATCCGCTTCCGCCCGGAGGTCTAGGCCCCGCACGAGTCACTGTCCTCCCGCCGACCCACTGCGCTGCAGCGCAGTGAGCGGCAGCTTGGGCAGTGACCCGCGGTGAGCGGTGTCTACGAATGCGTTGAGCTCGACACCGACGCGCGGGCGCGGCCGACGCGGACGACCAGCGCCGCGACCAGCAGGATCGTCGCCGCGATCGCCACCACGTAGAGCACGACGCTCGGGATGCCGCCGGGGCCGTGCGGATCGAGGAACGGGTACGGATACCACCACGGGTCGCCGGTTCCCGGGGCGATCACGAGCGGACCGCGCACGAGCGTGTAGCCGACCCAGACGATCGGATAGACCACCACGACCAGCACGGTCGACCAGGGCAGCGCTCGCCGCTTCGGGGCCAGCAGCAGGTCGAGCAGCAGGAACACCGGCGTGACGACGTGCAGCACCTCGTTCGACCACGGCACGGTCGTCCCCTGCGGCAGCTCCACGTCCCGCAGCAGCAGGTTGTAGACCACGCCGGTCACGATCATGTACGTCGTCGCGCACGCGAGCAGAGTCGCGAGCCAGCGCGGCTCGGTCGCGGCATCCCGGCCCCTCGTCCACGCCCAGGCGGCGCCGATCGCGAGCACGATCGCGGCCGCGAGGTTCGACTGGATCGTGAAGAAGCTGAGGAAGTTCGCCACCACCGTGGGCACGTGCGAGCCGTGCGGAGTCGTGCTCTCGAGGGCGTTGCCCACCGTCCGCGCGAGCTGCGCGCCGATCGCGGCGAACGTGAGCGCGGCCGCGGCGGCACGCAGGAACGGCCAGGTCGGGGACAGCGCGCGAGAGGCTGACATGCGCACACACTATCCGGGCCGCAAGCCGGATGCCGTGGGCGACGCTCGACGGGACGGCACCGTCCCGGCCGGTTCGGCCGCGGAGGTCTGCGCCTCGACGGCGCGACACGCCCGCTCCGATAGGCTGAGGCGTAATCCCCCGCGCTGAACAAGGGAGTGGCCATGCCAGGAATCGTGATCGTCGGCGTCCAGTGGGGCGACGAGGGCAAGGGGAAGGCCACCGACCTCCTCGGCGAGCGGACCGACTGGGTCGTCAAGTTCAACGGCGGCAACAACGCGGGCCACACCGTCGTCATCGGCGACGAGAAGTACGCCCTGCACCTGCTGCCCTCCGGCATCCTCACCCCCGGCGTCAACGCGGTGATCGGCAACGGCGTCGTGATCGACCTCGAGGTGCTGTTCTCGGAGCTCGGGGCGCTCGCCGCCCGCGGTGTCGACACGTCGCGCCTGCGGGTCAGCTCGAGCGCGCACGTCATCACCCAGTACCACCGCACGCTCGACCGCGTGACCGAGCGCTTCCTCGGCAAGCGCATGATCGGCACGACCGGGCGCGGGATCGGCCCGACCTACGCCGACAAGATCAACCGCGTCGGCATCCGCGTGCAGGACCTGTTCGACGAGAACATCCTGCGGCAGAAGGTCGAGGGGGCCCTCGACCAGAAGAACCACCTGCTCGTCAAGGTCTTCAACCGCCGCGCGATCACGGTCGACGAGATCGTGGAGGACCTGCTCCTCTACGCCGAGCGGCTGCGCCCGATGGTCGCCGACACGTCGCTGCTGCTGAACGAGGCGCTCGACGCCGGCGACGTCGTCGTGTTCGAGGGCGGTCAGGCGACCATGCTCGACGTCGACCACGGCACCTACCCGTTCGTGACGTCGTCGTCGGCGACGGCCGGCGGCGCCTCGACCGGCTCGGGCGTCGGTCCGAACCGGCTGGACCGCATCGTCGGCATCGTCAAGGCCTACACGACGCGCGTCGGATCGGGTCCGTTCCCGACCGAGCTGCACGACGAGCAGGGCGACTGGCTGCGCAGCCGCGGCTTCGAGTTCGGCACCACGACCGGGCGCCCGCGCCGCGTGGGCTGGTACGACGCGCCCATCACGCGGTACGCGACGCGGATCAACGGCATCACCGACCTCGTGCTGACCAAGCTCGACATCCTCACCGGGCTCGAGCGCATCCCGGTGTGCGTCGCGTACGACGTCGAGGGCACTCGCGTCGAGGAGGTGCCGGTCAGCCAGTCCGACTTCCACCATGCGAAGCCGATCCTCGAGTACTACGAGGGCTGGTCGGAGGACATCTCCGGCGCGCGCACGTTCGACGAGCTGCCCCGTGCAGCGCGCGAGTACGTGCTCGCGCTCGAGGCGATGAGCGGCACGCGCATCTCGGTGATCGGCGTCGGCGCCGCCCGCGACGCGGTGATCGTGCGCCACGACCTCGTCGACTGACCGCCGCCGCGTCGCCCGCCGCGCCCGCGCGTCGCTTGCCGCGCCCGCCGCGCCCGCGAGGGGCGTGAGCGGGATGCCGGTGCGCTACACCTTCGCGTCCTGCTTGGGGATCACGACCTTCTTGATGATCAGCAGGACGGATGCGGTCACCGGGATCGCCACGAGCGCTCCGAGGAGGCCCATGAGCGTGCCGCCGACGAGCGCGCCGATCACGACGAGCGAGCCGGGCACCGAGATCGCCTTGTTCATGACTCGCGGCGTCAGGACGTATGCCTCCAGCTGCATGTACACGAGGTAGGCCGCTGCGAAGATGAGCGCGGCGGTCGGGCTGCTGAACAGCGCCACGGACGAGCCGATGATCCAGAACAGCACGGTGCCGACGAGCGGGATGATCGTGATCAGGAACGCGACCACCGCCATCAGCAGCGGGAACGGGAGCTGCAGGCTCAGGAACAGGATGAACGCGATGACCGAGTTGGCGAAGGCGAGGACGATCATCCCCTGCAGGTAGCCACCGACCGAGTCGGTGATCTCCTCCGTGATGCCCGCGATGAACTCGCGGTTGCGGGCCGGCGCGAGCCGGTACAGGGCCTGCTTCATCTGCGGCAGCGTGGCGACGAAGTACAGGCTCAGCACGATGACGATGAGCAGTCCCGAGATCGTCGTCGCGATCGAGACGCCGACCTGCACGACGCCGCCGCCGATCAGCGCGATGTTGGCGGGGTCGGTCAGGAACTTCTGCACGTCGGCGACCAGCTGCGGCACCTGGTCGCCGAACTGGGCGACGCCCCAGCTGTAGAGGTCGGTCTTCTGGAAGTCCGAGACCATTCCCGGGATGTCGCGGATGAACTGCGCGATCTGAGTCACGACGGTCGGGATGATCAGCCAGAGCACCGCGACGAGGGCGATCAGGAACCCGAAGTAGACGATCACGATCCCCCAGGTGCGCGAGACCTGGTGCTTCTCGATACGGCGGACGACCGGGTCGAGCCCGAGCGCGGCGAACAGCGCGAACACGACGTAGATGATGATCGTGATGAGGTTGGTGACCGCGAGCCCCAGCGTGATGGCGACCAGCGCACCCAGGGTCAGGGCGAACCCGATCGCGAAAGGGCGGTTGAGGTTGGCCCAGAACGTGCGTGCCGCCGGTGCCTCGACCGGGTCGGTCGTCGGCGGGTCGGTCTCCCCGGTCGTCACCACGGGCTCGACGCGTGGGCGGGCGCTCTTGCGGAGTCTCATGCCTCACACTTTAGGACGCGGCGTGCGCGCGGCGCCTGTCCGCCTCACCCTCGCGGAACGAGTAGTCTCGGGGCGGGGAGGAACCATGACGGACGCCACGGACCAGCTGCGGGAGTTCCGCGGCAGCATCGACAACATCGACGCCGCGCTGATCTTCCTGCTCGCCGAGCGCTTCCGCTGCACGAAGCAGGTCGGCGTGCTGAAGGCGAAGCACGGGATGCCGGCATCCGACCCCTCTCGCGAGGAGCAGCAGATCGCGCGCCTGCGCCGGCTGGCGATCGAGGCGGATCTCGACCCGGAGTTCGCCGAGAAGTGGTTCAACTTCGTGGTGGCCGAGGTCATCCGGCACCACACCGCCGCCGCCGAGCAGCACTGACCCCGCCGCCCGTGCGGCGTCGCAGGGTTCGCAACGCCGCACCGGACCGCAGCGCGCTCCGCGCCACCGCGGCATGCGCGAGACCTCCCGGCCGCAACGCGCTCGATGCGAGGCGTCGCAGACGGGAGGTCTGACGGATGCGGCTCAGGGCGTCGCGCGACGCAGGACGAGGTACGAGACCCCCGCGACCGCGGCGGTCACCAGAAGGCCCCACAGGCCGAGGCCGAGCGCGCCCTGCGTCATGACCCACATGAAGACGCTCGTCCACGCCGTGGCCCACGAGAAGACCCAGACGAGCCCCACGAGGAGCACCGAGAGGCCGACCAGCACGATCGTGAGGCCCAGCGGACCGAACCGCTTGTAGACGGTCGCGAAGAAGAACCCGGCGACGAACAGCAGCATCGCGGCCGAGAAGTAGGCGACGCCCGCGCCGAGCGGCCCCGCCTCCCACGTCCACGTCAGGTAGAAGATGTAGCCGTTCAGGCCCCAGCCGTTCGTCGCCTGCTCGATGAGCCCCCCGATCACGAACAGGATCGCGAGGAGGGCCGACGCCGCGCCCGCGGTGAGCAGCGTGCCGAGGAAGAACTCGCGCCGCGTCACGCTCATGGCCTGCGAGAACGGGAACGTGAACGTGAGCGCCCCGATGCCCAGCGCCATGAAGTACCACAGCGGTGCGGATGCGGCGCCCCCGGCCTTGACCGCGTCGATGCCCGCGCCGGCGAGGATCGCGTAGATCGCGATGCTGAGCACGACCGCGCCGCCGAGGATGATGAGCGGGATCCAGATGAACGTCTGGCGGTTGACCAGCTGCATGCGGACGACGTTGAGTGTGCGGCTCATCGGAGTGCTCCTTCGGTGGAGGGCGCCGGGTCGCCGGCGCGTTGGGTGAGGCGGACGATCAGCTGCTGAAGCGAGACCGGGGCGACGTCGAGTCCCGCCTCGGCCAGCCGGCGGTGGTCGTCGGCGCTGAGCGCGCCGAGCACGGTGACGGATGCCACGCGCCCGAGCGTCTCGCGGTGCAGCACCTCGCGGCCGGCGACGAAGGCGTCGACCGTGGCGGCGTCGCCGACGATGGTCGCGGCGCGGCCGCGGACGGCATCCGTCTCCTCGTCCATGATGATGCGCCCCTGGTCGATCACGAGGACCCGCTCGATGAGGTTCGAGACCTCGTCGATCAGGTGGCTGGAGAGGATGATCGTGCGCGGGTGCTCCGCGTAGTCCTCGAGCAGCCGGTCGTAGAAGATCTGCCGCGCGACGGCGTCGAGGCCCAGGTACGGCTCGTCGAAGAACGTGATCTCGGCGCGGCAGGCGAGGCCGATGATGACCCCGACCGCCGACAGCTGCCCGCGCGAGAGCTTCTTGATGCGCTTGCGCATCGGCAGCTGGAAGTCGGCGACCAGGCGGTCGGCGAGCTCCTGGTTCCAGTGCGGGAAGAACAGCCGCGCCATCCGCAGCGCGTGCCGCGGGGTCGCGTCGTCGGGGTACTTCTGGCTCTCGCGCACGAAGCACATGCGGCCGAGCACGCGGGCGTTCTCGTACGGATCCTCGCCGAACACGCGGACCTGGCCGCTCGTGGCGAAGTTCTGCGCCGTGAGGATCGACATGACGGTGGTCTTGCCGGCGCCGTTGCGGCCGAGCAGTCCGTAGATGGTGTTCTCCTCGATGGAGAAGGTGACGTCGTCGGCCGCGAGCGTGTCCTTGTAGCGCTTCGTGAGGCCGTTCACCTCGATCACGGTGGTCATCGCGGTGCTCCTTCCGGTCGGATGGTGGATGCCTCGACCTGCTCCCGCAGGAGCGCGGTGAGGTCGTCGGTGGAGAGTCCGAGCGTGCGCGCCTCGGCGACGAGCGGCACGAGATAGCGGTCGACGAAGGCCGCCCGGCGCTCGCCGCGCAGCACGTCGCGTGCGCCGGGGGCGACGAACATGCCGATGCCGCGACGCTTGTACAGCACACCCTTGTCGGTGAGCATGGCGATCCCTTTCGCTGCGGTGGCCGGGTTGATGCGGTAGAAGGCGGCGAGCTCGTTCGTCGACGGCGCCTGGGAGTCCTCGGCCAGGCTGCCGTCGATGATCGCGTCCTCGATGCTCTCCGCGATCTGCAGGAAGAGCGCTCGGCCTTCGTCGATCACATCGGCCTCCGTGTACTGGTTACTTACTTGACTAACTAACCATGCAACGGTTCTGCGCGCATGTCAAGTCCCTGTGCACCGGCTTTCCGGATGAGGGCGTGAAGCAGCACAGCGTGGGGGTTCCGCGGCGCGGTGCAGGTGCGCGGCCTCGAGACCCCGGCGCGACCCTGTCGGCGGTGCGGGCTCAGTCGCGGCGGGGGTCGGATGCCGTTCCGCCGGCGTCGCGGGTGTCGTCGCCGGGCGCGGAGGCCGCGGCATCCGGTCGCGACGGACGCGCGGTGAGCGGGAGGGCGACCTTCTCCTCGAGGATGACGAGCGCCTCGTCCGAGATGGCGAGCAGGCCGTCGAGCTCGTCGCGGACCCGCTTGTAGGCGAGCTGGCGCTCCGCGGGCGTCGCGGCCTCGTCGACGGCGACCGTGATCAGGTGCTTGGCGGTGTCGAGGCGCTTGCGCTCGACCTCGGTGAAGTTCGAGTCCTTGAGGCGGCGCGCCTCGCGCTCGGCGAGGTCGAACGCGACCTCGTAGTCGGTGACGGCGGTGCGGTACTCGGCGAGGTCTTCTGCGGTGATCCTCGCGTCCGTCGAGGCGGGACGCAGACCGTCGGCGACCTTGCGCGCCCGCAGGAACGCCGCCGTGAGCGGCTGGCGCCCGTCGCTCATGGCGGGGTAGGCGATGAGCTTCGCGACGTCGAGCTCGTAGTCGAGCCAGCGCGCGGTCACCGCGTCGTGCGCCTTGAAGAGCTGCTCGAGCTGCGTCGGGATCGGCGAGGGGCGCGTGATGGGCTTCGGCTCCGACATCGTCGCCACGGGCTGGAGGTTCGCGGCACGCAGCTCGGCCTTGGCCTTCAGGATCTCGAGACGGCGGCGGTGGCGGCGTCCGGCGAGGCTGTCCCAGCGCGTGACGAGACCCCCGACGCCGGCCGCGAGCGGGAAGACCAGCCACCAGTAGTGCCCGGCGAAGATCCAGAACTGATCCACGGGTGCCATGGTAGTCGCCGTGTCGCGGCGGTCTGGCCGCGTGGTCGGGCTCCGGGGTCGGGCTGCGGGCTTGAAGGGGCTACCGGGCTCCGGGATGCTCGTCTCAGGACAAGAGCGGGGGCCCCGCCGCTTCGCGGCACCCCGATTGTCCTGAGACGAGCATCCCTCCGCCCTGACATTCCGGCGGCGACGCGACACCCCTTCGGTGCGTCGCCCGCCAAGGCCGATGCCAGCTTTCCCCGAGAGCACCCCTCGGCCCTCACCGTTCAGGCGGCAGGTTCTGCCGGTATCAGAGACCAGATGCTGCAGTGACCCCTGAGCCCGGGGGACGACGGGCTCCCTGCGCAGCGGCTACGGCTCAGGGCGAGGGCGGCGATCGGTGCGGGAGGGGACCGGCCACACGGCAGGCGGCGGGGTCGTCGATGGATGCCGTGGCGTCGGTCGCGCGGCGTCGCCCGGCGTCGTGGTCGGCGTCGTGTTCGCCGTCCCGGGTGAGCCGGAGTCCGTGCCGGCGGCGGTGGACCGCGGCGGCGCGGCTGACGGAGACCCAGTGGCCGGCGCGCCCGCAGGAGCGGCATCCGTCGGTCCGGCCGAGCGCGCGGACCGAGCGCGAGCCGGGGCGGGCGGAGTCCCGGCATCCGTCGTCGGCGCACCGTCGCGCCTGCCGGAGGCGCTCGTCGCGGCCTCGGTGGCGCGCGCGAGCGCCTCCGCGGAGCGGGTCATGATCGTCTGGGCGACGACGGTCCACGATGCCGGCGCCGGATCCGGCGGGATCGCTCCGGTCGCGCGCGCCTGCCGCCACGCCTCCTGCTCGGCGACGGCGAACGCCGCCTCCTGTCGTGCGACGGCCTCGCGGTACTCGGCGAACTGCGCCGGCGTGATCCGCTCGCGCGGTGACGCGGGGCGCAGCTGCTGCGCATCGCGATAGGCGGAGAGGTATGCGGCGACCGCGGGCACGCGGCCGTCGCTCATGGTCGGGAAGGCGATGAGCTTCGCCGGGTCGGTCTCGTACTCCATCCAGCGCGCCGTGATCGCGTCGTGCACGGCCATCAGGCGGGCGAGCGGGAACGTGTCGGGGTCGCCGCCGTGCGGCAGCACGGCCCGCTCGGCGCTCACGCGCGTGCGCCACACGCGGACCGTGGCGGCGGCGGCCTTCGTGTCGCGCTGGGCGATCTGCAGACGCTGGCGTGCGGTGGACACGTCGGCCGACGTGGCGCGGGATGCCGTGCGCTCCGCCTGCGCGCGCGCGAGCTCTGCGCGGGCCATCCGCACCGCGATGCGCGACGACGTGAGGTGCGACTGGGCGGCGCGCAGTGCATGCCGAGCCGCGTCGTAGCCGAGCCGACGCGCATGCCATCCGTCCCGTGAACGGCGCAGACCGATCACCCCGAGGGTGCCGACGCCGACCGCGGCCGGTCCGATCCACCACCACTCGGTGAGCATTGCCCAGAGCGGATCCACGCGGCCATCGTATCCGGCGGCACCGGGTGCCGGCCGAGAGTCGGCAGGGTCAGCCGAACAGCAGGGCGAGGACCGTCGCGCCGCCGCCGACGAGGATCAGCGAGGCGATCACGACCCACGCGATGATCTTGGTGCGTCGCGTGCGGGCGTCGGCGTAGCCTGCGTACTCGTCCTGATCCGTCATGCCTCAATCCTACGGTGGCGGCTCGAGACGGCCTCCGGCGAGGTCGGGCTGGGGCGCCTGGCGGCGGCAGCCGCCCTGCGTTGACGTGGCGCGTATGGTCGCGTCTGACGGGTCGGGCGACGGAATGGGCCAGGTGCGGCGTGACGGGCCTCGTTCACCTGGCGCGTATGGTCGCGTCAGCTGCCCTGCGCGACGATCTGCGCCAGGTGTGCTCGGCATCCGCTGGCCTGGCCCGAATGGTCGTGTGGAACGGGTCGGGCGGCGATCCGCGCCAGGTTCGGTATGACGGCCTCTCGCCGGTCAGGCCGGGGTCAAACGGGCTCGGCGACGGTGGCGCCGAACACGGCGGGGAGCGTCGTGGTCGAGAGGGCGCGCAGCTCCGACAGCGGCATCGTGAACACGTCCTGCACCTGGAGCGAAGGCTCCTCGTTCGCGGGCCGGTCGGTGACGCCGATCCGGAGCACCGGGTAGCCACGCCCCTCGCAGAGGCCCCGGAACTTGACGTCCTCCTCGCGCGGCACGGTCACGATGACGCGGCCGGTGGACTCCGAGAACAGGGCGGTCGCGGCATCCACCCCGTCGCGCTCCATGATCTCGCGCAGCCACACGCGGGCGCCGACGCCGAAGCGCAGCACGCCCTCGGCGAGCGCCTGGCCGAGTCCGCCGGCAGAGAGGTCATGGGCGCTCGAGACGAGCGACTGCTGGGATGCCGCGTGGATCAGCTGTGCGAGCCGCTTCTCGTTCGCGAGGTCGACGGCCGGCGGGCGGCCGCCGAGGTGGCCGTGCACGGTGCCGGCCC
>NZ_JBDIAB010000115.1:0-9680 GCF_039812165.1 Microbacterium sp. | reverse complement strand
GCGTCAGCGCGAGCGCCGCCACGGCCGCGCAGGCGGCGAGCCACGCCGCGACGCGTCGCCGACGCGCGGGGCGCGGGCCCGGAGAGGGGGACGTCAGGGTCATGGCGGGGCTGGACTCCTCTGCGATCCCATGACCGCACGATCAGCTGCGATTCTAGGGCGAGGCCCCTGAGCGCACCCCGAGACGAGCCGGGCTCGCTCGATTCCGTCGTCCGTTCACAGTCCGTACCGCTGCGCGATCCGTCGGACGGGGACGGATGCCGCGCGAGCGGTCGCCGGGTGGGAGGATCCCGGGGTGACGCCTCGCCCCGATCCCGCGCTCTGCGCCGCGCTGCGCGGCGACCTCCTCGACGCCGGCTACACGGCCGCCGCGGTGCGGGAGCTGTGGGGGCCGCTCGCCGACGACGCGATCGGGCACGGCCTTGCGCGGCCGGCGCTCGCCGCGCTGGGAGCGCGCACCGATGCGCTCGCGGTCCTGGCGCGACTGCTCTTCCTGGGCGTGGCATCCCCGGTCGCCGAGGTGGACGCCGCACTGCCGCGCACTCGTGCCGCCGGAATGGTCGCGCTGGGACTCGCGGGGCTCGAGGAGACCGCCGTACGCCCGACCGCGACGATCCGGCCGCAAGAGGCCGGGACCGAGACCGGATCGGTGCAGTGGTGGATCGCCGCCGACCCCGACGAGGCGGTCGTGGGCGGTCCATTGCCCGTGGGGCATGTGCTCGGCGTGGGCGGCGCATCCCTCACGCTCGCCGGGCTCCAGCTGGCGAGGCCGGTCGCGCGCGTGCTCGACGTGGGGACGGGATGCGGCATCCAGGCCCTGCACGCGCGGCTCGCTGCGCCCGAGGTCGTGGCCACGGACGTCTCCATGCGCGCACTGGAATACACTCGGCTGAACGCGCTCCTCAACGACCTGGACGGCATCGAGACGCGGCACGGGAGCCTGTTCGAGCCGGTCGCGGGCGAGCGCTTCGACCGCGTCGTGTCGAACCCGCCGTTCGTGATCACCCCGCGCGCGGCGGGCGTGCCCGCCTACGAGTACCGTGACGGCGGTCTCGCCGGCGACGACCTCGTCGCCGCGTTCGTGCACGGCGTCGGCGACGTGCTCGCTCCGGGCGGCACCGCGCAGCTGCTCGGCAACTGGGAGTACCGCGCCGACGCGGACGGCCTCGACCGCGTGCGCGGCTGGGTGGCGGACGCGTCGGCGCCGCTGGACGCGTGGATCGTCGAGCGCGAGGTGCTCGACCCGCTCGCGTACGCCGAGCTGTGGGTGCGCGACGGCGGCACCGCGCCCGGCACCGCAGGCTACGCGGACCTGGTCGGCGCGTGGCTCGACGACTTCGCCGCGCGCGGCGTGACAGCGATCGGGTTCGGCTACGTGCTGCTGCGCCGCCCCGCGCACGGCCTGCCGACCCTGGCGCGCTACGAGCGTCTCACCCGGCCGGTGCCGGAGGGTCTCGGCATCCACCTCGCCGCCGCGCTCGCGGCCCACGACACCCTCGCGGAGCTCGACGACGAGCGGCTCGCGGCATCCGTCCTCGTCGTCGCCGCGGACGTGACCGAGGCGCGCCACCACCTGCCCGGCGCCGAGGCGCCGAGCGTCATCGAGCTGCGTCAGGGCGGCGGCTTCGGCCGCGTCGTCGAGGTCGACCCGGCGCTCGCCGCCCTCGTCGGCGCGTGCGACGGCGATCTCGCCGTAGGTCCGCTCGTCGACGCGATCGCCGACCTGCTCGAGGTGGATGCCGTCGCGCTCCGCGCCGACGTCCTGCCGCGCGTGCGCGAGCTGCTCTTCACGGGCTTCCTCGCGTTCGCCTGAGCCTCTCGCGAGCCGCGGCGCCTCGCGCTTCGCTCGCCGAGTCAATGCTCCCGCGCCCACTCACTCTGCTGCTGCCCAGTGACTCGACCGCGAGACAGTGAGTCGGCGAGCACCAGCGCGCGGTGGGGTGGGGTCGAGGCGCGCGGATAGGCTCGAACCCATGCTCAACATGGCCGAGGGCCTCGCCCGACTCGGCGCGCTCGCGAACCTGCCGGTGGTCCGCACGCTCGCCGACGCCTTCGCCGACGCCGGCTTCGAGCTGGCCGTCGTGGGCGGTCCGGTCCGCGACGCCCTGCTCGGCCGCGACACGCACGACCTCGACTTCACGACCGACGCCCGGCCCGACGACATCCTCCGGGTCGTGAAGCCGCACGCAAGCGCGCACTGGGACATCGGGCGCGACTTCGGCACGATCGGGGCCCGTGTCGCGCGCGAGCAGGTGGAGATCACGACCTACCGCGCCGACAGCTACGACGGCGTGACCCGCAAGCCCACGGTCGAGTTCGGCGACACGCTCGAGGCCGACCTCGCCCGCCGCGACTTCACGGTCAACGCGATGGCGCTGCGCGTTCCGGGGCCCGCTCTCGTCGACCCCACCGGCGGCGTCGAGGACCTCGTCGCCCACGCGCTGCGCACGCCCGCCGACCCGCACGTCAGCTTCGGCGACGACCCGCTGCGCATGCTCCGCGCCGCCCGGTTCGCGTCGCAGCTCGGCTTCGACGTCGACGCGGCGACCCTCGCCGCCATGACCGAGCTGCGCGAGACGCTCCGCATCGTGAGCCCCGAGCGCGTGCAGGGCGAGCTCGTGAAGCTGCTGCAGACGGATGCCCCGGATCGCGGCATCCGGATCCTCGTCGAGACGGGGCTCATGGCCGAGTTCCTCCCGGAGGTGCCGGCGCTGCGCCTCGAGGTCGACGAGCACCACCACCACAAGGACGTGTACGAGCACTCGCTCACCGTGCTGCGCCAGGCGATCGAGCTCGAGCACGCGCGCCACCCCGGTGACGCGCCCGACGTCGCTCTCCGGCTCGCGGCGCTGCTGCACGACATCGGCAAGCCCGCCACGCGCCGCCTGGAGCCGGGCGGCGGGGTGAGCTTCCACCACCACGACGTCAAGGGCGCGCGCCTCGCGCGCAAGCGGCTGCAGGCCCTGCGGTTCGACTCCGCGACGACGGATGCCGTCTGCCGGCTCGTCGAGCTGCACCTCCGCTTCTTCGGCTACGCCGAGGGGGCGTGGACCGACTCGGCCGTGCGCCGGTACGTGCGCGATGCCGGCGACGAGCTGGAACGCCTGCACATCCTCACGCGCGCCGACGTCACGACCCGCAATCGCCGCAAGGCGACACGGCTGCGGCTGGCGTACGACGACATCGAGCGGCGCATCGACGAGCTCGCGGCGCAGGAAGAGCTGGACGCCATGCGCCCGGCCCTCGACGGCAACCGGATCCAGGAGATCCTCGGCATCCGTCCGGGTCCGGTCGTGGGCGAGGCGTACCGCTTCCTCCTCGACGTGCGGCTCGACGAGGGCGTGCTCGACGACGCGGAGGCGGAACGGCGCCTGCGCGCCTGGTGGGCCGACCGCTCCTGACGCTCGCGTGCGAGGCGCGTCGTGCGAGGCGCGTCGTGCGACGGGTTCGTGCGCGCGCCGGCCGGATGCGGGGACCGGGGAGGCCGGCACGCACCGGAGCGTCGGCGAGCGGCGAGGGCCCGGATGGCGCGACGAAACCGGGCCGGGTGTGCGGCAGGATTGACGGGTGACTGAGACGCGTGACGACACGCCCACCCCCGCCCTCGTCGCACTGGCCGAGGCCTGCGGCATCGCGACGACGTACTGGTCGTTCTACGGCGAGCACGTGCACGTGCCGTCCTCCACGCTGTGCGCGGTGCTGCGCGCGATGGGCGTCGACCTGCCGGCATCCGACGAGACGGGTCCCGAGACCGCCGTTCCGGCGCCGCCGGCCGATGCCGCGATCGATGCCGCCCTCGCCGAGGTCGAGGCCCGTCCGTGGCGCCGCCTCCTGCCGCCCTCGGTCGTCGTCCGCGAGCGCACCGGCGCCGTCGTCGTGCACGTCGAGGACGGGCACGACGTGTCCCTGAGCCTCACACTCGAGGACGGCTCGTCGCAAGAGCTGCCCATCCCCGACCAGGAGCCCGAGTCGCGCGAGGTCGACGGCGTCGCGCGCTGGCGTCTGCACGTCCCGCTCCCGGCCGACCTGCCGCTCGGCTGGCACACGATCCATGCCGAACAGCGCATGCACGATGCCGACGAGCCGGACGCGGTGGACGAGTGCGCGCTCGCCGTGACGCCCGACCAGCTGCCGCCGACCCCGAGCCGACCGGGGAACGGTGGCCGGGCCTGGGGCCTCATGGCTCAGCTCTACTCGGTGCGATCGCATTCCTCGTGGGGCATCGGAGACTTCGCCGACCTCGGCGAACTGGCATCCGTCGCCGCCGACCGCGGCGCCGACTTCCTGCTCGTCAACCCGATCCACGCCGCCGAGGTCGTGCCGCCGATCGAGCCCTCGCCCTACCTGCCGGCCACGCGTCGCTTTCTCGCGCCGCTCTACATCCGCCCCGAAGACATCCCCGAGGCCGCGAAGCTGCCGAAGACCAAGGCCGCGCGCCTGGTCGCCGCGCACGCGTCGGTCGCCGACGCGAATCTCGACGCCGACCGCCTCGACCGCGACGCCGCGTGGACCGCCAAGCTCGTCGCGCTCGAGCTCGTCTTCCGCGTGCGCCGTCTCAAGACCCGCCAGCGCAGCCTCGACGCCTACATCGAGGCGCAGGGCCAGCCGCTCCTCGACTTCGCGCTGTGGTGCGCTCTCGAGGAGCACTTCGCCGCCACGCTCGCCCCGGGCGAGCCGCTCCCGGACGAGGCATCCGACATCTCGTCGCCGCTCGTCGCGCGCCTGCGCGAGCAGCTCGCCGACCGGGTCGCCTTCCACACCTGGCTGCAGTGGGTCGCCGACGAGCAGGTCGCGGCCGCCCAGCGGCGCGCCACCGAGGAGGGCATGCGCATCGGCGTCATGCACGACCTCGCCGTCGGCGTGCACCCGAAGGGGTCGGATGCCTGGTCGCTCCGCTCCATGTATGCGCAGGGGGTCTCGGTGGGGGCCCCGCCCGACATGTACAACCAGCAGGGCCAGGACTGGAGCCAGCCGCCGTGGCTGCCGACCGCGCTCGCCGAGTCGGGCTACGCGCCGCTGCGCGACCTCGTGCGCACGATGCTGCGCGGCGCGGGCGCCCTGCGCATCGACCACATCATGGGCTTCTTCCGCCTGTGGTGGATCCCCGCCCCGCTCGGACCGCAGGCGGGCACCTACGTCCGCTACGACCACGAGGCGATGATCGGCGTGCTCGCGCTCGAGGCGCACCGCGCCGGCGCCGTCATCGTCGGCGAGGACCTCGGCAACGTCGAGCCGTGGGTGCGCGACTACCTGTCGGGCCGCGGCATCCTCGGCACGTCGGTGCTGTGGTTCGAGACCGAGAACGGCGGCCCGAAGCCGCCGGAGCACTACCGCGCGGCCGTGCTCGCAACCGTGAACACGCACGACCTGCCGCCCACGGCCGGCTATCTGCAGGACGAGCACGTCGCCCTGCGCGCACGGCTGGGCCTGCTCACCCAGCCGGTCGACGAGGCGCTCGCCGAGGCCGCGACCGAGCGCGAGGGGATGCTGTCGGTGCTGCGCGAGCGCGGGCTCATCGGCGCCGACGCCACCGAGCAGCAGATCGTCGAGGCGCTGTACGTGCACCTCGTGGCATCGCCCTCGCGTCTCCTGGGCGTCGCCCTCGTCGACGCGGTGGGGGAGCGGCGCGTGCAGAACCAGCCCGGCACGCATCGCGAGTACGCGAACTGGCAGGTGCCGCTCGCCGACGCCGCCGGCCATCCCGTGCTCGTCGAGGATCTCGTCGCGAACGAGCGGTTCGCCGCGCTCACGACCGCCGTCGACGACGCGCTGCGCGCCGCCGCCACCCGCTGACCCGCGCCTGGGCCGCTCCCGGCCGGCTCCCCGCCCGAGACCGCGAGAGTGCATCTGTGCACCGAGAATGCGTGCCCGGCCTGCATTCTCGGTGCACAGATGCACTCTCGCGGTTCGGCGAGGTGGGAGCGGCGGGCGAGGGTGGGAGCGGCGGGGCGGATGCGGGGGGTGGGGGAGGGGGCGCGGGCCCAGAGCGGCACTCGCGGGACGGAGTGCCGAGGCCCATGGGTTGCAGTCTCATCACGAAAAGGCGGAATCGTGCGGCGCGCCCGCGCGGCGGGGTGAGGATGACGGGTGGGGATCCGCGCACCGGCGGGTCCGGCATCCATCTCACAGCAGAGGTAACACCCATGTCACTGCACCACAGCGCGCGCGGGCGCGCCGGTCTCGCCCTCGGGGCGGTCGGCGCCTCCGTGATCCTGCTCGCCGGCTGCGCCGGCGGGGGCTCGTCGAACGACGGAGGATCCTCCGGCGGCGGCGACCAGATCGTCGTCGGCACCACCGACAAGGTCACGACCCTCGACCCGGCCGGCTCGTACGACAACGGCTCGCTCGCCGTCCAGACGCAGGTCTTCCCCTATCTGGTCAACACCGACTACAACAGCACCGAGGTCGTGCCCGACCTCGCCGAGTCGGCCGAGTTCACCTCGCCCACCGAGTACACGGTGAAGCTGCCCAAGGGGCTGAAGTGGGCCAACGGCAACGACCTCACCTCGTCGGACGTCAAGTTCTCGTTCGACCGCAACGTCAAGATCGCCGACCCGAACGGCGCGTCGAGCCTGCTCTACAACCTCGACAGCGTCTCGACCCCCGACGACGAGACCGTCGTGTTCACGCTCAAGACCGCGAACGACCAGGTCTTCCCGTTCATCCTGACGAGCTTCCCCGGCGCCATCGTCGACGAGGAGGTCTTCTCGGCCGACGCCGTGACCCCCGACCAGGACATCGTCGACGCCAACGCCTTCGGCGGCCCGTACTCGATCACCTCGTGGGACTTCAACAAGGCCGTCGAGTTCACGCCGAACCCCGAGTACAAGGGTCTGCTCGCGGCGCCCGAGAACGGCGGGGTGATCCTCAGCTACTTCGCCGAGTCGTCGAACATGAAGCTCGCCGTGCAGGAGGGCGACATCGACGTGGCGGCCCGCAGTCTCTCGGCCACCGACGTCGAGGACCTCGGCACCAACGACAAGGTGAAGGTCGTCGACGGCCCCGGCGGCGAGATCCGCTACATCGTGTTCAACTTCGACACGCAGCCGTACGGCGCGACCACGCCCGAGGCCGACACGGCGAAGGCGCTCGCGGTGCGGCAGGCGGTGGCCGACCTCGTCGACCGCGAGGCGATCTCCGAGCAGGTCTACAAGGGCACCTACACCCCGCTGTACTCGTACGTGCCCGAGGGCTTCACGGGCGCGACCGACGTGCTCAAGGGCCTGTACGGCGACGGGAACGGCGGACCGGATGCCGCGAAGGCCAAGGCCACGCTCGAGGCCGCCGGCGTCACGACCCCCGTCACGCTCAGCCTGCAGTACAGCCCCGACCACTACGGCCCGTCGTCGGGCGACGAGTACGCGCTCGTGAAGTCGCAGCTCGAGGCCGACGGCCTGTTCGAGGTCGACCTCAAGTCGACGGAGTGGGTGCAGTACTCGAAGGACCGCACCTCGGACGTCTACCCGGCGTACCAGCTCGGCTGGTTCCCGGACTACTCCGACGCCGACAACTACCTGACCCCGTTCTTCCTGACGAACAACTTCCTGGGCAACCACTTCAGCGACGCGCAGACGGAGGAGCTCATCCTCCAGCAGGCCGTGGAGACCGACCCCGACAAGCGCACGCAGGAGATCGAGGACATCCAGGCGCGCGTCGCCGAGCTGCTGTCCACCGTGCCGCTGCTGCAGGGCGCGCAGGTCGCGGTGACCGGAACCGATGTCGACGGCGTCATCCTCGACGCGTCGTTCAAGCTCCGCTTCGCCCCGATCACCAAGAAGTAGCACCGGACGGCATCCGGTCGCCGGGCGAGCACGGCTCTCGCTCGGCGACCGGATGCCGCGGAGGACCCGCCCATGACGATCGACGTCGCCGATCCACCGCCCGCCCTCGCCGTGCCGCGCGCGAAGGGCGGCGGCAGCTCGCTGGGCCGCTACCTGCTGGTGCGGTTCGTCCTGATGATCCCGACGGTGCTGATCCTCGTCACGCTCGTCTTCTTCCTGCTCCGCCTCACCGGCGACCCCATCACCGCGGCCCTCGGCGGACGCCTGCCGGCCGATCAGCTCGCCGCGCGCATCCACGAGGCGGGCTACGACCGCCCCGTGTTCGTGCAGTACGTCGAATACCTCGGCCAGGTGTTCACGGGGAACTTCGGCACGTCGGTCACCGACAACCAGCCGGTGGTCGAGCTGCTGCTGACCTACGGCGCCGCGACCGCGGAGCTCGTCTTCTACGCCCTGATCGTCGCGTTCGTCGTCGGCATCCCGCTCGGCATGCTCGCCGCGGCCCTCCGCGACCGCTGGCCCGACGCGGTGCTGCGGGTCAGCGCGATCCTCTTCTACGCGACGCCGGTGTTCTTCGCCGGCCTCGTCGCCAAGCTCGTGTTCGGCGTGTGGCTCGGGTGGCTGCCGGTGAACGGCCGCGCGAGCGTGCGCACCGAGATCGCGCTCAAGCGCGACGGCGGCACCGGCATCTACATCGTCGACGCGATCGCGTCGGGGAACGGCGCCGCGGTGCAGGACGTGCTGCTGCACGCGATCCTGCCGGCGCTCACGCTCGGTCTCCTGACCGCAGGCATCTTCCTGCGGCTGGTCCGCACGAACGTCATCGGCACCTACAACATGCCCTACGTGGATGCCGCCCGCTCGCGCGGCGTGGGGGAGTACCGGCTCGTGCGCAGGCACGCCTACAAGCCCGCCCTCATCCCCATCGTCACGGTCATCGGCATGCAGATCGCGATGATGCTCGGCGGGGCCGTGCTGACCGAGACGACGTTCGAGTGGAAGGGTCTCGGCTTCCAGCTCGTCCACTACCTCACCGCGCGCGACTACGTCGCCGTGCAGGGGATCGTGGCGATGATCGCGGTCATCGTCGCCCTCACCAACTTCCTCGTCGACATCATCGCGGCGTTCATCGACCCGAGGGTGAGGTTCTGACATGGCCACGCGTCGCGGCATCCTGGATCGCCTGCCGGTCGTCCACCAGCTCCGTCAGAGCGTGGGCCTGCAGCGCGGCATGCTCGTCGCGGGCCTCGTCATGGCCGCGGTCTTCGTGCTCTGCGCGGTGCTCGCGCCCGTCATCGCGCCCTACCGCTTCAACCAGCTGCGCGGCCCGGACGGCAACTTCGGCGCGCAGCAGCCGCCGAGCGCCGAGCACTGGCTCGGCACCACCGTCGGCGGGTACGACGTGCTCTCGCGCGTCATCTGGGGCGCGCAGACCGCGCTCCTCGTGATCGTGGTGGCGCTGCTGCTCTCGGTCGTCGTCGGCATCGTGCTGGGTCTCGTCTCCGGCTACCTCGGCGGCTGGGTCGACCGGATGCTGGTGGTCGTCGCCGACGCGATCTACGCCTTCCCGTCGCTGCTGCTCGCGATCCTCGTCGCGATCGCCATCAGCGGCGGGCAGTCCGGCCTGTGGCCCGGGGTCATGGCCGCGGCGGTCGCGATCACCGTCGTCTTCATCCCGCAGTACTTCCGGGTCGTGCGCGCCGAGGTGGTGCGCGTCAAGGCCGAGGCCTTCGTCGAGTCGGCCAAGGTCATCGGCGCCTCGACGCCGCGCATCATGTTCCGCCACGTGCTGCGCAACGCCATCCGCACCCTGCCGCTCATCGTGACCCTCAACGCGTCCGAGGCGATCTCCACGCTCGCCGCGCTCGGCTTCCTCGGCTTCGGCATCGAGCCGACCGC
>NZ_JBDIAB010000114.1:0-9771 GCF_039812165.1 Microbacterium sp. | reverse complement strand
GGGGCGGTCGGCGGACCGCGCGGGCGGGCGTGCCGGAGCCGGCCGGGGTATCTTGATAGCGACCGAACGACGACGCGAACGGGAGTTTCGACAGGTGACCGAGTCCACAATCATCTACACCTACACCGACGAGGCTCCGGCGCTCGCGACGGCCTCCTTCCTGCCGATCGTCCAGGCCGTCACCGGGCAGGCCGGCGTGACCGTCGAGACGCGCGACATCTCGCTCGCGGGGCGCATCCTGGCCGCCTTCCCGGAGCGGCTCGCCAACGCGCAGCAGGTCGGCGACGCGCTGGCCGAGCTCGGCGAGCTGGCGAAGACCCCCGAGGCGAACATCATCAAGCTGCCGAACATCTCGGCATCCATCCCCCAGCTCAAGGCGGCCATCGCCGAGCTGCAGGCCGACGGCTTCGACGTGCCCGACTACCCGGACGAGGCGACGACGGATGCCGACAAGGACGTCCGCGCACGCTACGACCGCATCAAGGGCTCGGCGGTCAACCCGGTGCTCCGCGAGGGCAACAGCGACCGTCGTGCGCCGCTGTCGGTGAAGAACTACGCCCGCAAGCACCCGCACCGCAACAAGCCGTTCGCCGACGGATCGAAGACGCGCGTCGCCACGATGGGCCACGACGACTTCCGCTCGAACGAGAAGTCGGTGGTCATCGCCGCCGACGACATGCTCACGATCCGTCACGTCACCGCCGACGGCACGGTCACCCCGCTCAAGACCGGCCTGAAGGTCGTGCCCGGCGAGGTGATCGACGCGACGTTCCTGTCGGCGGCCGCGCTCGACGCGTTCCTCGCCGACACGATCGCCGCCGCCGCGGCCGACGACGTGCTGTACTCGGTGCACCTCAAGGCCACGATGATGAAGGTGAGCGACCCGATCATCTTCGGCCACGTCGTGAAGGCCTACTTCGCCGACGTGTTCGACCGCTACGGCGACGCGATCGCCGCGGCGGGCCTGACCCCGAACGACGGGCTCGGCGCGATCCTCGCGGGCCTCGCCGACGTCGACGGCGGCGACGAGATCGCGGCGGCCATCACCGCCGACCTCGCGCGCGGGCCCCGCCTCTCGTACGTGAACTCCGACCGCGGCATCACGAACCTGCACGTGCCGTCCGACGTGATCGTGGATGCCTCGATGCCGGCCCTCATCCGCAACGGCGGGCGCCTGTGGGGCGTCGACGGCGGCGAGGACGACACCCTCGCGGTCATCCCCGACTCCTCGTACGCGGGCGTGTACCAGACCGTCATCGAGGACGTCATCGCCCAGGGCCCGCTCGACCCCGCCACGATCGGCACCGTCCCGAACGTGGGGCTCATGGCCCAGGCCGCCGAGGAGTACGGCAGCCACGACAAGACCTTCGAGATCGCCGCACCCGGCGTCGTGCAGATCGTGGACGAGGCCGGCGGCGTGCTGATCGAGCACGACGTGCGGGCCGGCGACATCTGGCGCGCCACCCAGACCAAGGACGTCGCGATCCGCGACTGGGTCAAGCTCGCCGTCACGCGCGCCCGCGCGACCGGCGCCCCCGCGGTGTTCTGGCTCGACGAGTCGCGCGCGCACGACGCGACCCTCATCGCGAAGGTCCGCGAGTATCTCGGCGAGCACGACACCGAGGGACTCACGATCGAGATCCTCGCCCCCGCGGCGGCCACGCAGTACTCGCTCGACCGGCTCCGCAAGGGCGAGGACACCATCTCGGTCACCGGCAACGTGCTGCGCGACTACCTCACCGACCTGTTCCCGATCCTCGAGGTGGGCACGAGCGCCAAGATGCTCTCGATCGTGCCGCTCCTGGCCGGCGGCGGCCTCTTCGAGACCGGCGCGGGCGGGTCGGCGCCCAAGCACGTGCAGCAGCTCGTCGCCGAGGACTACCTGCGCTGGGACTCGCTGGGCGAGTTCTTCGCCCTCGCCGCGTCGCTGGAGCACTTCGCGGAGTTCACCGGCAACGCCAAGGCGAAGGTGCTCGCCGACACGCTGGATGCCGCGACCGGCGCCTTCCTAGAGAACGACCGGTCGCCGGGCCGCAGGCTCGGCACGATCGACAACCGCGGCAGCCACTTCTACCTCGCCCTGTACTGGGCGCAGGAGCTCGCCGCGCAGCAGGAGGACGGCGACCTCGCGGCCGTCTTCGCTCCGGTGGCCGAGGCGCTCGCCGCGCACGAGGCGCAGATCGTCGACGAGCTCCTCGCGGTGCAGGGCTCGCCGGCCGACATCGGCGGCTACTACCGCCCCGACCAGGTCAAGGTCGCGGTCGTCATGCGCCCGTCCGAGACGTTCAACGAGATCATCGACGCCCTGGTCTGACCCGCGACGACGAGGGGGCGGATGCCACGGCATCCGCCCCCTCGTCATCTGCCTGCGCTTCCCGAACTCGCGAGTCACTGCTCCGCCGCCCGGTCACTGTGCTCGGGCACGAGGACTCGACGGGCGGACAGTGAGTCGGCGGATCCGGATGCCGGGACGAGCGGCGATGCGCGAGCGACGGCGCCCGCGTCCGCAGAGAGGGAAGGCTAGAGGCGGACCTCGGCGATGACCTCGCCGAACTCGGTCTCGCCGACCGGCACGAAGCCGACGCGGCGGAAGAACGCCTCGGGGCCGCCCTCGCCGGCCTCGTAGATGACGTCGACGTGGTCCATGCCGCGGCGGCGGGCCTCGGCGAGGAGGTTCTCGATCGCGAACCGGCCGACGCCGCGGCGCTGGTCGTCGGCGTCGACGTTGATGCGCCACAGCACCGAGCGGAAGTGCTCCTGCGGGGCCTCGAGGTCGAAGTTCGCGCTCACGAACCCGACGACCTCGTTGTCGTCCAGCACGACGCGCTGCCACGCCGTCGCCGGGTTGATGACGGCGGCGGCCACCGCGTAGCTCGTCGGCGCGAGGAACTGCTCCTGGCCCGGCTTGAGCGACATGGCGTTGACCGCGACGATCGTCGCGGCGGACAGTTCCACGAGGCGCAGGTCAGACATACCTCCAGGCTACCTGCCGTTGGGCGCACCGGCACCCGGAACGGACACACTGTGCCCAAGAGTCGACCGCCGTTCACGGGACCGAAATCTGCGCGCTCGATCGCCGCCGCGGCGCGTCGTCGGAGATCGGCACAGCGTCGGACGCTGCGGCGCGGCATCCTCCGACGATGTGCAGATCTCCGACGAACGGCCGCGCTCGGCCGCCCGCCACCGACGTGAACGGGCCCCCGGGGAAGTCCCCGGGGGCCCGTTCACGATCGATCGATCAGTAGTGCGTCCAGACGTCGACGCCGTCCGCCGCCCAGTAGTAGAGCTGCTCGGCGCGCCAGTTCGGCATGCCGACGCAGCCGTTGCTGCTTTGCCGGCCGAAGTTGCTGTGCCAGTACACGCCGTGGAAGGCCTGGTCGCCGTTGAAGTACATGACCCACTCGACGTTGGGCACCTCGTAGGGCACGCCGCTGTCCATGCCGACGCCGCGCATGGTCTGCGAACGGACGTGCCAGTTGACGGCGAAGGTGCCGGCCTCGGTCTCGGCTCCGCCGGAGCGGCCGCTCGAGATGTACCAGGAGTCGACGACGGCGCCGTTCTCCTTCATGTAGAGCATCTGCTCGCTGAGGTTGACCTCGATCTCGCGGTGCAGGGTGGCCGTGGTCGGCGCGACGGACGACACCGGCAGCTGGTAGGCGGCCTTGCCGCCGGCGAGCTGGGCGGCGAAGTCCTTCGCGACGCCCGACGTGTCGCCGAGCGTGCGGCCGTCGAGGCCCTCGGTGAGGGTCTCGAGCACCTCGCCCGCCGAGTTGGTGACGACCGTGCCGTTCTGCGGGTCGCGGTTGACCAGCGGGGGGAGGGCGTCGACCGACTGCTGGATCGCGGCCGGGTCGGCCGTGATCGTGAACGCGCCGGTCTTGTCGGTGCCGAGCGTGAGCCAGCTCGCCGCGAACGCGCGGTCGATCGGGACGGTGCGCTCCGTGCCGACGTAGAAGCCGACCGTGTCGAGCATGGCGTTGAGGGTGCCGGCGGTCGCGGTGGCCTTCTCGGTCGTGACGAGCGAGTCGACCGGCGCGGCGGTCGGGGTGAACGCGATGTGCGCGGACCCGGCGTCGAAGCCGCTCTGGACGTCGGCGGTCAGCTTGTCGAGGTCGACGCCCTGACCGGCGACCGACGGGGTGACGACGTACGACGTGCCGTCGAAGGTCAGCTGCGCGGGCGTCGGGTCGGTGAACAGGGCGGGGGCGGCGGTCTTCAGAGCCGCGTTGGCCTTCGCGCTGTCGAGGGTCACGGCGGCGGCCTCGGGCTCGCCGAACCACTGCGTGACGTTCCACATGGGGCGGGCCTCGAAGGTCGAGGCGGCGATCGCGCCGGCATCGACGGACGCGCCGAGCTGTGCGCCGGTGACGGTGCCGTCCTCGCCGACCGAGACCGTGGTCTCGGCGAGCCGGGACTCGATCGCGTCGGCGGCGGCGCCCGGAGTGAGGAAGCCGACCGGCACGCCGGCGACGGTGGTGCCGGGGGCGATGAGCAGAAGGGATGCCGCGACCGCACCGGTCACGACGAGACCCGCCGGCACGCCGACCCACAGCCAGAGGCGACGCTTCTTCGGCGTCGGCTCGGCGGGCGCCCACTGCAGCGCAGGCTGACCCTCGGGCGACGCGGGAACGCCGGATTGGTCGTCGGTCAATTGTCTCGTGGCCGTGTCGGTCACACTCACCCCCCGGATAGGCGCGATTCGCGCATACCTATGGTAAAGGATCCGCGCACACGCCATCGACATCGTGGCGGCCGGCGTCGTCGCGGCGGCGGGCACGATTGTCACGAATCGGTAAAGGTCTCGCCAGAAGTGTACGACGGTCTTGTGAAAAGTTAGTTCGTAAGGTGTACTAACAAACATGATCCGATCGAGCAGGAACCGGGCGAACGCGAAGCAGGGCGCCGAGGCGTCCGCCCTCGCGACGCGATCCTTCGGCGCCGGCGGCCTGCGCCGCGCCGCGAAGGTCCTGCCCGAGCACGCGCGCGCGCACAACCGGTCGCTCGTGCTCCAGACCCTCTTCCACGAGGGCGCCATGAGTCGTGCCGACCTCGCCCGCGAGACCGGCCTCACGCGCGTGACGATCTCCGACCTCGTCGCCGAGCTGATCGGCGACGCGCTCGTCGCCGAGCACGGCCCGCGCGAGGCCGCCGGCCCCGGCAAGCCCGCGATCCTCGTCGACCTCGCCCGCGACGGCCACTGCATCGTCGGCCTCGACCTCTCGCGCTTCGACCACCTCGTCGGAGCCGTCATGAGCCTCGACGGCGAGATCCTGCTCCGCCGCGAGGTGCGCGTGCCCGCCGACCCCGACGCCGCGATCGAGGCGATCACCTCGCTCGCCCGCGACCTCGTGCTCGAGGCCCGCAGCCCGGTCCTGGGGGTCGGCATCGGCACGCCCGGCATCGTGGACGACGAGGGCGTCGTGCTCGTGGCGCCGAACTTCCGCTGGACGGACGTGGATCTCCAGGGCATCCTCTCGCTGCGGCTGCGCCTGCCGGTCGTCGTCGCCAACGACGCGAACGCCGCCGTGCTCGCCGAGTACACCTTCGGCGGCGCGGGGGAGGACGTGCTCCTCGTGCGCGTCGGGCGCGGCGTCGGCTCCGGCCTGCTCGCGGGAGGGCAGCCGCTCGGCGGCAGCCACTTCGCCGCCGGCGAGATCGGCCACGTGACGGTCGGCACCGACGGCGGCCCGCCGTGCGTGTGCGGCAAGGTCGGATGCCTCGAGGCCTGGCTCTCCGGCCCCGCGCTGCAGGCGCGGCTGAGCGCGGCGCCCGACGCGCGCGAGGCGATCCTGCGCGACGCCGGGGAGCGGCTGGGCATCGCCCTGGCCCCCGTCGTCGGGGTGCTCGACCTCTCCGAGATCGTGCTCTCCGGGCCGGCGGAGCTCATCGAGGGCCCGCTCGCCGACGCCACGCTCCAGACGCTCCGCTCTCGGACGCTGGCGCCCTTCCACGGCGGCGTCGAGGTGCGCATGACCGCCTTCGGCGAGGACGTCGTGCTGATGGGCGCCGCCGTCATGGTCCTGTCGGCATGCCTGGGCGTGTCGTGACATCAGTTCCCCCGGGCGGGTCGCCGGCCCGTCCGCACACCGAGAAAACACACGAGAGAAGGAACCACCCATGAACAGGAGACTCGGAGGCATCGCGCTGGTCGGCGTCACCGCCGTGCTGCTCGCCGGCTGCGCCGGCGGCGGATCGGGCGAGCAGGGTTCGTCGGACGGCGCGGAGCTGCGCGTCTGGCTCGTCGGCACCGACACCCCGCAGGACGCCCGCGACTACCTCATCAAGACGTTCGAGGACGAGAACCCCGGCAGCACGCTGGTCATCGAGGAGCAGCAGTGGACGGGCCTGGTCGACAAGCTCACCACGAGCCTGTCGAGCAACGACACCCCCGACATCGTCGAGATGGGCAACACCCAGGCGGCGGCGTTCACCTCGACCGGCGCCCTCGTCGACCTCAGCGACATCCGCGACGCGCTCGGCGGCGACGACCTGCTCCCCGGCTTCGTGGAGGCCGGCAGCGTCGACGGCGCCCTCTACGCGGCGCCGTACTACTCCGGCGCACGCGTCGTGTTCTACAACACGGCGCAGTACCAGCAGGCGGGCGTGACGGTCCCGACGACGCTCGACGAGTACGTCGCGAACGGCGTGACCCTGGCCCAGAGCCTCCCCGGCGTCTCGGGCGTCTACTTCCCCGGCAAGGACTGGTACAACGCGCTCCCGTTCGTGTGGGAGAACGGTGGAGAGGTCGCCGTGCAGGACGCCGACGGCACGTGGGACGCGCAGCTGTCCAGCGACGAGTCGCTCGAGGGCCTCGCCCAGGTGCAGGAGCTCATGACCAAGGCGTCGCTCGCCGCGAAGGACGGCGACGAGACCGAGGCGTGGGTGCCGTTCCGCACCGAGCAGGCCGCGACCCTGTCGGCGCCGAGCTGGGCCTACTGGTCGATCGTCGCCGACGAGGACAAGCAGCCGACCCCGCTGACCGATGCGCTCGGCTACTTCGCCCTCCCCGGCAAGGACGGCGGCGCCGCCCAGGTCTTCGCCGGCGGCTCGAACATCGGCATCGCCGCGAAGTCGAAGAACGTCGACCTGGCCAAGAAGGCGCTGGAGATCATCCTCAGCGACGAGTACCAGTCGATCCTCGCCGAGAACGGCCTCGTGCCGGCGAAGACGTCGCTCGGCGACCAGGTCGCCGCGGCCACGCCGGAGCTCGCCGCGATCATCGCGGATGCCGCTGCGAACGCCAAGCTCACGCCGGCCTCGCCGAAGTGGGCCGACGTCGAGGCGAAGGGCCTGCTGCAGGACTTCTTCGTCAAGATCGCCGGCGGCGGCGACGTCGCCTCGCTGGCCGAGGAGCTCGACACCCAGATCGAGTCGATCCTCAACGGCTGATCGCGCTCGGCCGGCTCCCGGACCCCGGTCCGGGAGCCGGCCCCGCGCTCCCGCCCCCAGGACCTCGAGAAAGGAGGACGACGATGGCGACGACGACCATCGCGCCGCCGGCATCCGATCAGGACGCCGCCCCGCGCCGCCGCCGCGCGAGCGCCGTGCCGTTTGCGCTGCTGGCGCCCTCGGTCATCATGCTCGTCGTGTTCATCGGCTGGCCGCTGCTGCAGCTGGTGATCATGTCGTTCCAGAAGTTCGGCCGCGAGCAGATCTTCGGCCGGCCGCCCGAGTTCGTCGGGCTCGACAACTACCTGCGGGTGCTCGCCGACCCGGAGTTCTGGGTCGTCCTCGCCCGCAGCATCGGGTTGTGCGCGGTCAGCGTCGCGGCGACCATGGCCCTCGGCATCCTGATCGCGGTCATGATGACCAAGCTCCGCCCGGCGATGCGCATCGCGCTCTCGGTCGGGCTGCTGCTGGCCTGGGCGATGCCGGCGCTCACCGCGACGATCGTCTGGGGGTGGATCTTCGACACGCAGTACGGCCTCGTCAACTACTTCCTCACCTGGCTGACCGGCACCGACTTCACCGGGCACAGCTGGCTCATCGACCCGCTCAGCTTCTTCGCGATCGCCGCGATCGTCATCACGTGGGGCGCCGTGCCGTTCGTCGCGTTCTCGGTCTACGCCGGCCTCACCCAGGTCTCCGACGAGGTGCTCGAGGCGGCGGCGCTCGACGGCGCGAACGGGATCCAGCGGTTCCGCCTCATCGTCGTGCCCTACATCCGCTCGATCCTCATCGTGCTGCTGATCCTGCAGATCATCTGGGATCTCCGCGTCTTCGCGCAGATCTACGCGCTGCAGACGATCGGCGGCGTCCGCGCAGAGACCAACACGATCGGCGTGTACATCTACAGCGTCTCGATGGCGTCGGGCGATCTCGGCGCGGGCGGCGCGATCGCGGTGATCCTCGTCGCGATCATGCTCGCGATCTCGGCCTACTACATCCGCACGATGCTGAAGGAGGACGACCGATGACCCCGCGCGCACGACGCACGACCGGTCGCGTGCTCCTCAACCTCGCCGCCCTCGTCGTCATCGTCTGCTCCGTGTTCCCGGTCTACTGGATGGTCAACACCGCCCTGCTCCCGGGCTCGGCCGCCAGCTCCGCCACCCCGCACCTGTGGCCTGACCAGTTCACGCTCCGCAACTTCCAGACCGCGTTCGACGACTTCCTCCCCGCGCTGGGCGTCTCGGTCGCCGTGACGGTCATCACGGTCGTGACGGCCATCGTGTTCGCCTTCGTCGCCTCGATCGCGGTGTCGCGCTACCGCTTCCGCTCGCGGAAGGCGTTCATCATCTCGATCCTGGTCATCCAGATGATCCCGGCCGAGGCGATGATCGTGTCGACGTTCCGCGTGCTCGACGGCTGGAACCTCCTCAACACCGTCATCGGCCTCTCGGCGGTGTACATCGCGATGGTCCTCCCGTTCACGATCTGGACGCTGCGCGGCTTCGTCGGCGGCGTGCCGGTCGACCTCGAGGAGGCGGCCATGATCGACGGATGCAGCCGCGCCCAGGCGTTCTGGCGCATCACGTTCCCGCTCCTCGCGCCCGGGCTGGTCTCCACGAGCATCTTCGCCTTCATCCAGGCGTGGAACGAGTTCGTCTTCGCGCTCGTGATCATGACGCGCCCCGAGTCCGAGACGCTGCCGATCTGGCTGCGGAGCTTCGTGCAGGCGACCAAGGCGACCGACTGGGCGGTCGTCATGGCGGGCTCGACGCTCATGGCCATCCCGGTGATCGTGTTCTTCCTGATCCTCCAGGGCCGCATGGCCGGCGGCGTCGTGTCGGGAGCGGTGAAGGGCTGATGCGCGTCGGGCTCGACGTCGGCGGCACCAAGACCGACGCCGTCGCGATCGACCGCGACGGCCGCATCGTCGCGCGGTCGCGCCACGCCACCGGGTGGGGGCCGGATGCCATCGCCGCGACGATCATGGACGTCGTCGCCGAGCTGGCCGAGGCCGCCCGGGTCGCGGCATCCGACCTCGACGCGATCGGCATCGGCATGCCCGGGCAGGTCGAGCCGGGCACCGCGCGCGTCGTGCACGCGGTGAACCTGGGCGTCGCCGAGCTCGACCTGGCCGCCGCGATCGGCCCCGTGTTCGGCGTGCCCGTGCGCGCCGAGAACGACGTGAAGGCCGCGGCGCTCGGCGCGTGGGCCCTCCACGGGGCGGGCGTGCGAGGTGACGGGTCGGACGGCTCGGCGAGCCTCGGCGCGGTGCTCCGCGACGGGTCGCTCCGGGACGACGCGCCCGCGCTCCGCGGCGTGACCGGCGGGCGCACGACCGCCTACCTCAACCTCGGCACCGGGGTCGCGGCCGGGATCGTG
>NZ_JBDIAB010000113.1:0-9828 GCF_039812165.1 Microbacterium sp. | reverse complement strand
CGGCCGGGTCAGCGGTCGTCGAGCGCGACGCCGCGTCGGTCGACGAGACCCCATGCCGAGGCCGCCGCACCGGCGAAGAACACCGCGAACACGACGAACAGCAGCGGCGCCCCGCCGAGCGCGAGGAGCGGCGGCACGGTCAGGGGCGCCACGATCGAGGCGATCCGGCCCACGCCCGCCGCCCAGCCGGAGCCGGTGGCGCGCAGCGACGTCGGGTACATCTCCGGCGTCACGGCGTAGAGCGCACCCCACGCGCCGAGGTTGAAGAACGACAGCGCCATGCCCGCGGCGATGATCGCGCCCTCACCGGTCGCGGTGCCGAACAGGATCGCCGCCACCGTCGAGCCGGCGAGGAAGACCGACAGCGTCAGGCGCCGCCCCCACACCTCGATGAGCCACGCAGCCACGGCGTAGCCGGGCACCTGCGCGAGCGTGATGATGAGCGTGAACCCGAACGACTTCACGAGGTCGTAGCCCTGCGCGAACAGGATCGTCGGGATCCAGATGAACGCCCCGTAGTACGAGAAGTTCACGCAGAACCACACGAGCCACAGGCACGCGGTGCGCACGCGGAACTCCGGTGCCCAGAGGGCCGCCAACCGCTCGCCGGTCGACGTGGCCGCCGGCGGCGCAGCGGGCGGGGCCGCGACAGGGGCCTCGGTCGCCGAGACCGACGCGGAGCGCTCGATGGCGCGGACGATGGCATCCGCCTCCGCCGTCCTGCCCTGCCGCTCGAGCCAGCGCGGCGACTCGGGCAGCCCCCATCGCACGACGAGCGCGTAGGCGGCCGGGATCGCCCCGATCGCGAACGCCCAGCGCCAGCCGTTCTCGAGGTTCGGGATGACGAGGTAGCCGATGAGGGCGGCTGCCGTCCACCCGACCGCCCAGAACGCCTCGAGGATCACGATGAGGCGCCCGCGCATGCGCACCGGGGCGAACTCGCTCACGTACGTGCTCGCGACCGGGAGCTCGGCGCCGAGGCCGAGGCCGACGAGGAAGCGCAGGACGAGCAGCACCGCGAGGCCGCCGACGAGCGCGCTGGCGCCCGTCGCGAGGCCGTAGACCAGGAGCGTCAGGGCGAACACCGTGCGCCGGCCGAGCCGGTCGGCGAGCAGGCCCCCGACGGTCGCCCCGATCGCCATGCCCATGAACCCGACCGACGCGATCCACGACGCATCGGCGGTCGACAGCGACCACTCGCTGATGAGCGCGGCGATGATGAACGAGATCAGCCCGACGTCCATCGCGTCGAGCGCCCAGCCCGTGCCCGAGCCGGTGAGCACCCGCAGGTGCGTGCGCGTGAAGGGAAGGGCGTCGAGGCGTCGGGCGACCGTCGACGTCGGGGCATCCGTCATGCCTTGAATGCTACGACGCGAGGAGCTCCCGCACGCGCGGCGCGACCTCGGTGCCGTACAGCTCGATCGAGCGCATCATGTGCTCGTGCGACAGCGTGCCGGTCGAGTACTTGAGATCGAAGCGCTCCACCCCGAGCGTCGTGACGGTCGCGGCGATCTTGCGGGCCACCGTCTCGGGCGAGCCGACGTAGAGCGCGCCCTCCGGTCCGACGTCGTGCTGGAACCGCATGCGGCTGTAGGGCGGCCAGCCGCGCTCGCGGCCGATCGTGTTGTTCATCGCCTCGAAGCCCGGGTACGCCTCGTCCCACGCCTGCTGGTCGGTCTCGGCGACGTGACCGGGCGAGTGCACGCCGATCGGCAGCGGCGCGCGGTCGAAGGTCGTGAGCGACCGCCGGTACAGGTCGACGAACGGGCGGAAGCGGTGCGCCGGGCCGCCGATGATCGCGAGCATGAGCCCGTAGCCGTACCGGGCGGCGCGCACGACCGACTCGGGCGTGCCGCCGACGCCGACCCACGCGGTCAGCCCGTTCGCGGTCTTCGGGAAGACGTCGGCCGCCTCCAGCGGGGCGCGCATCGTGCCCTGCCACGTGACCGGCTGCTCGGCCATGAGCTGCGAGAACAGATCGAGCTTCTCGTCGAAGAGCCGCTCGTAGTCGCGCAGGTCGTAGCCGAACAGCGGGAACGACTCGATGAACGAGCCGCGGCCGAGGATGATCTCGGCGCGACCGTTCGAGATCGCGTCGAGAGTCGCGAAGCGCTCATAGACCCGTACGGGGTCGTCGCTGGAGAGCACGGTCACCGCGGTCCCGAGGCGGATGCTCCTCGTGCGCGCCGCGGCGGCGGCGAGCACGATCTCGGGGCTCGAGACCGCGAACTCGGGGCGGTGGTGCTCCCCCACGCCGAAGAAGTACAAGCCCACCTCGTCGGCGAGCACCGCCTGGTCGACGACGTTGCGGATCGTCTCGGCGTCGCTGAGCAGCTCGCCGTCGGCGCCGCGGGTGACGTCGCCGAACGTGTCGAGGCCGAGCTGGATGGTGGCCACGGCATCCCCCTTGTCTTTATGCATGTGAATACGAACACCGGAGCGGCGGCGCCCATTCCCGCCGCGTGCTCGCTCCGCCGGCGCCGTGCGGATAGGGTCGGCGCGTGCAGATCCTCACGCCCATCGTGCCCGGTCCGGGCGAGCCCGTCGTCGCCGACTGGCATCCCGTCGCGCTCGCCGATCTCGTGGAGCGGCTGCGGGCGCTCACCGCGGGCGGCGACACGGTGCCCCTCGTCGCCGTCGACGGGCGCGGCGGAGGCGGCAAGTCGACCCTCGCGGCGCGACTGGCCGCCGCGACGCCCGGCGCGGCCGTCATCGCGATCGACGACCTGGTGTGGAACGCCCCGCTGTTCGACTGGGCCGACCTCGCGCGCGAGGGCATCCTGGCGCCGGTCGCGGAAGGGCGCGCGGTGCGCTACCGCCCGCCCGCCTGGCAGACGCACGGCCGCGACGGCGTCATCGAGGCGCCCGCCGACGCGTCGATGATCGTGCTGGAGGGCGTGGGGGCGAGCTGCCGCGAGATCGCCGACGGCCTCGCCGCCGCGATCTGGGTGCAGTCCGACTTCGCCGAGGCCGAGCGTCGCGGCCTCGCGCGCGACATCGCCAGCGGCGTCAACGGCGACGCCGAGGAGTCGACCCGGTTCTGGCACGAGTGGATGGCGGCGGAGCTGGCGTTCCTCGCGGCCGACCGGCCGTGGCAGCGCGCGGACCTCGTCGTGGCGGGCACCCGTCCGGGCGCGCACCCCGTCGCCGACGGGCCGATCCTGATCTCGCCGGGGCCGCTCCGCTGAGGTCCGCCGCCCGGCCCGTGCTCCCGCGTCGCGGCGTATCGTGAGGGCATGGCGCTCTTCGCCGACCGGATCGACGCGGGCCGGCAGCTCGCGGAGCTGCTCACGGGCTGGCGGGGGCGGGATGCCGTCGTCCTCGGCATCCCGCGCGGCGGCGTCGTGGTCGCCGCCGAGGTCGCCCGCGTGCTCGACGCCCCGCTCGGCGTCGCGATCGCGCGCAAGCTCGGCGTCCCCTGGCATGAGGAGCTGGCGTTCGGCGCGATCGCCGAGGGCGTGCGCGTCGTGAGCGACGACGCCCTCCGCGGCAGCGGTGTGACGCCCGAGCAGCAGACGTCGGTGGAGGAGCACGAGCGCGTCGAGCTCCACCGGCGCGAGGCGCGGTTCGGCGCCGGGCTCGTGGACGTGGACGGACGCACCGCGATCGTCGTGGACGACGGCGTCGCCACCGGCGCGACGGCGACCGCCGCGTGCCGGTCGGTGCGCACGCGCGGGGCCGCGAGCGTCGTCCTCGCCGCGCCCGTCGCGCCCGCGCACTGGCACGCCGACGCGACCGTCGTCGACGAGTTCGTCTGTCCGCACCGCGAGCGCGACTTCTGGTCGGTCGGCCAGTTCTACGACGACTTCACGCAGACGAGCGACGACGAGGTCGCGCGCCTGCTCGCCGAGGCCTCCTGAGCCGGCTCTTCGGCTCAGCGCGGCGTCAGCGCCATCCGGAGCGTGTCGAGGCCGACTCCGCCGAGCTGCAGCGCCCGCATGTGGAACTGCGTGATGTCGAACGCGTCGCCCGCGGCCGCACGGTACTCGTCGCGGATCTGCTCCCAGATGCGCTGCCCGACCTTGTACGACGGCGCCTGGCCCGGCCAGCCGAGGTAGCGGTTGACCTCGAACCGGATGAACTCGTCGGACATGTTGACGTTGCGTCGCATGAACGCGAGCGCGTAGTCGGCGTCCCACGCCTCGCCGCCCGTGCCGAGCCGTGACCACCCCTCGAGACGCGGCTTCTGCAGGTGCACGCCGATGTCGAGCACGACGCGGGCGGCGCGCATGCGCTGGCCGTCGAGCATGCCGAGCCGGTCGGCGGGATCGTCGAGGTAGCCGAGCTGCTCCATGAGCCGCTCCGCGTACAGCGCCCAGCCCTCGGCGTGCCCGCTCGTGCCGGCGAGCAGGCGTCGCCACGAGTTGAGCTCGGCGCGGTTGTACACCGCCTGCGCGATCTGCAGGTGGTGGCCGGGCACGCCCTCGTGGTACACGGTCGTGAGCTCGCGCCACGTGTCGAACGACGTGACGCCCTCGGGCACCGACCACCACATGCGGCCCGGCCGCGAGAAGTCGTCCGTCGGCGCCGTGTAGTAGATGCCGCCCTCGTGCGTCGGCGCGATCATGCACTCGAGCGTGCGGATCGGCTCGGGGATGTCGAAGTGCGTGCGGCCCAGCTCCGCGACCGCGCGGTCGCTGGTCTCCTGCATCCAGCGCTGCAGCGCGTCGGTGCCGTGCAGCTTGCGCGAGTCGTCGCGCTCGAGGAACGCGACCGCCTCCTCGACGGATGCCCCGGGCACGATCTCGCCCGCGATCTGCTCCTGCTCGGCGACCATGCGCGCGAGCTCCTCGACGCCCCACTCGTAGGTCTCGTCGAGGTCGATCCGCGCCCCGAGGAACCGGCGCGAGTGCAGCGCGTACAGCTCGCGGCCCACGGCGTCCGTCTCGGTCGCCGCGGGCGCGAGCTCGTCGCGGAGGAACGCGGCGAGCGCGTCGTAGGCGCCGCGCGCCGCGTCGGCGCCCAGGGCGAGGTCGCGGGCGAGGGATGCCGGGAGCGCGCCGTCGTCGGGAGCGGCGTCGGCGACGAACGACGCGAAGAATCCGTCGCCGGCCGTGTAGCGCGCGATCTGCGTGACGACCTCGGCCACCTGCCGCTTCGCCGGCACCACGCCGCTCGCGATGCCCTCGCGAAGCGTGGCCGCGTAGCCCTCGAGCGCCGCGGGCACCGCGCCGAGGCGGCGGGCGACGACCTCCCAGTCGTCGACGGTCGACGTCGGCATGAGGTCGAAGACGCTCCGCACGTCCTGCGCGGGCGAGGCGATGACGTTGAGGTCGCGCAGGTGGCTGTGCGCGTCGTGCAGCTCGACGGCGAGGCCGAGCTCGCCGAGCAGGTCGGCCTTGGTGACCTCGTCGACGCCGTCCACCGGCGCCGCCGCCTCGAGCGCCGCGATCGTCGCCTTCGTGGCGGCGAGGCTGCGCTCGGTGCCCTCGGGCGAGAGGTCGTCGAGGCGGTCGTTGTGCTCGAACCGGCCGATGTAGGTGGCGGTTCCCGGCGAGAGCTCGGCGACCGTGTCGACCCAGGCGTCGGCGATCAGGTCGATGGACGTGGGCGTTCGCTGCGCGTCGGTCATCCTCCGAGCGTAGCCCGCGCCCCCGACGTCAGTGCCCGGCCTCGTTCCAGTCGCCGCCGCGACCGATCTGCACGTCGAGCGGCACCTTCAGCTGCGCCGCGTCGCCCATGCGGGCGCGCACGATCGCCTCGGTGGCGTCCCACTCCCCCTCGGCCACCTCGACGACGAGCTCGTCGTGGATCTGCATGAGCACGCGCGAGCGCAGGCCCGCGTCGCGCAGCTCGTCGTGGATGCGGAAGAGCGCGATCTTCATGATGTCGGCCGCGCTCCCCTGGATCGGGGCGTTCAGCGCCGCCCGCTCGGCGTTCTCGCGCAGCACGCGGTTGGGGCTCGCGAGATCGGGGAACGGCCGGCGGCGCCCGAAGATCGTCGCGGTGTACCCGTCGATGCGCGCCTGCGCGACGCTCGCGCGCAGGTAGTCGCGCACCGCGCCGAAGCGGGCGAAGTACTCCAGCATGAGCTGCTTCGCCTCGGCCTGGTCGATGCGCAGCTGCTTCGACAGCCCGAACGCCGACAGGCCGTACACGAGGCCGTACGACATGGCCTTGACCTTCGTGCGCATCGTCGGGGTGACGTCCTCGGGGGCGACGCCGAACACGCGCGAGCCGACGAAGCGGTGGGTGTCCTCGCCGGAGTTGAACGCCTCGATGAGCCCGGGGTCCTCCGACAGGTGCGCCATGATCCGCATCTCGATCTGCGAGTAGTCCGCCGTCAGCAGGGTCTCGTAGCCCTCGCCCACCTGGAACGCCGAGCGGATGCGGCGGCTCTCGGCGGTGCGGATCGGGATGTTCTGCAGGTTCGGGTCCGTGCTCGACAGGCGCCCGGTCTGGCTCCCGGTCTGCAGATAGGTGGTGCGGATGCGCCCGTCCGGGCCGATCGCCGCGTCGAGCGACTCGATGATCTGGCGGAGCTTCATCGACTCGCGGTACTGCAGCAGGAGGTCGAGGAACGCGTGCCCGTGGCTCTCCTGCAGGTCGGCCAGCGCCGCGGCATCCGTCGAGTACCCGGTCTTCGTCTTGCGGGTCTTGGGCAGCTGCAGCTCGTCGAAGAGCACCTCCTGCAGCTGCTTGGGCGAGCCCAGGTTGCCCTCGCGCCCGATCGCGACGTACGCGCGCTCGGCGAGCTGATCGGCGCGCGCGGCGAGCTCGCCGGAGAACGCGGAGAGCTTCTCGTGCGACACGGCGACGCCGGCGAGCTCCATGTCGGCGAGCGTGTCGAGGGTGGGCAGCTCGATGTCGGCGAGGACGGATGCCACCGGCCCGGCCAGCTCGTCGCGCAGCGCAGCGGTGACCCGCAGCGTGTACCAGGACAGCTGGCCGGGCGTGGCGCCCTCGGTCTCGGGCACGAGCTGGGTCGGATCGGACTCGGGCAGCTTCTCGTCGAGGTAGCGGTCGACGAGGTCGGCGAGGGTCTTGTCGGGGAAGCTCGGCCGCGCGAGCCAGCCGGCGAGGATGGGGTCGAAGACGAGACCGCCCAGGCGCACGCCGGCACGGCGCAGCGCCTTGACCTGCGGCTTGGCGTCGGCGAGCACCTTGGGCGCGTCGCCGGCCAGCCACGGCGCCAGCGCCTCGGCGAGCTCAGGCGTCCACGTCGCCTCGACGGCGGCGTCGGCGGTCGCGAGGCCCACGCGGCGCGGCAGGCCGCCCTCGATCGTGACGGTCACGCCGACCTCGCCCTCGGCGGCCTCCGCCCACGAAGCGACGCCCGCGGGGTCGGGCTCGGCGGCGAGCGGCGCCGCCTGGGTCGGCGTCGTGGAGATCGCCGCCATCGCCGGATCGGCGCCGGCGGCCTCGAACACGCGCGGCAGGAGCGTGCGGAACTCGAGGCGCGCGAAGATGTCGCGCACCGCCTGCGCGTCGATCGGCCGCACCGCGAGCTCGGCGGGTCCGACGCCCAGGTCGACGTCGCGCAGGAGCCGGTTCAGCGCCCGGTTGCGACGGACGTCGTCGAGGTGCTCGCGCAGGTTGCCGCCGACCACGCCCTTGATCTCGTCGGCGCGGGCGAGGAGCTCGTCGAGCGAGCCGAACTGGGTGAGCCACTTGACCGCGGTCTTCTCGCCCACCTTGGGGACGCCGGGCAGGTTGTCGCTCGTCTCGCCGACGAGCGCCGCGATGTCGGGGTAGTTGTGCGGCGGCAGGCCGTACTTCTCCAGCACCGTCTCGGGCGTGTAGCGGCGCAGCTGCGACACCCCCTGCACGCTCGGGTACAGGAGCGTCACCTCGTCGGTGACGAGCTGGATCGTGTCGCGGTCGCCCGAGCAGACGAGCACGTCGTAGCCCAGCTCCGCGCCCTGGGTCGCGAGGGTGGCGAGGATGTCGTCGGCCTCGATGTCGGGCTGCATGAGCACGGGCACGTTCATCGCCTGCAGGCACTCCTGCAGCAACGGGATCTGGCCCGAGAACTCCGGCGGCGAGACCGAGCGGTTGGCCTTGTACTCCGCGTACTCGCGGGTGCGGAACGACTGCCGCGACGTGTCGAAGGCGACCGCCAGGTGCGTCGGGCGCTCGGCCTTGAGCAGGTTCACGAACATCGACAGGAAGCCGTAGATGCCGTTGGTGTGCTGGCCGTCCTTCGTCGTGAAGTTGTCCACCGGGAGGGCGAAGAACGCGCGGTAGGCCAGCGAATGGCCGTCCACGACGAGAAGGGTAGGCTTTGCGGAGTCCGTCACCCTGTCAGCCTAGCCAGGGCCGACGACACCCGACCCGGCCGATGCGGAAGGCGAGCGATGACATCCGACCAGTCCCCCGTCGACGGACTCGAGTGGGCGGCGCGGCGCGGCATGGGCGCGCTCGCCGAGAAGATGGGGATGCGCTTCGTCGAGTTCTCGGTCGAGCGATGCGTCGCCACGATGCCCGTCGAGGGCAACACGCAGCCGGTCGGGCTCCTGCACGGCGGCGCGTACGTCGTGCTCGGCGAGTCGCTCGGGTCGATGGCCGCGAACCTGCACGCCGGTCCCGACCGACTGGCCGTGGGCATCGACGTCAACGCGACCCACACGCGGTCGGCCACGAGCGGCGTCGTCACCGGCGTGTGCACCCCGATCCACCTCGGCCGCAACCTGGCCGTGCACGAGATCGCCGTGACCGACGATCAGGGGCGCCGCTGCTCGACGATCCGGATCACGAACCTCATCAAGGACATGCCCGGCCGCTGACTCCCGTGCGGGAGGAGGCCGTCAGCCCTTCTTCGGCGCGAGCTGCTCGATGATCGCCTTGGCCACGTCCTGCATGGTGAGGCGACGGTCCATCGACGCCTTCTGGATCCAGCGGAACGCCTCCGGCTCGGTGAGCCCCATCTTCTCGTTGAGCAGGCCCTTCGCGCGGTCGACGAGCTTGCGGGTCTCGAAGCGCTCCACCATGTCGGCGACCTCGGCCTCGAGGGCGATGATCTGGTCGTGGCGGGCGAGGGCGATCTCGATCGCCGGGAGCAGGTCGCTCGGCGTGAACGGCTTCACCACGTAGGCCAGGGCGCCCGCCTCGCTCGCGCGCTCGACGAGCTCCTTCTGGCTGAACGCCGTCAGCAGCACGACCGGCGCGATATGACCGCGGCTGAGCTTCTCGGCCGCGCTGATGCCGTCGAGGACGGGCATCTTCACGTCCATGATGACGAGATCGGGACGCAGCTCGGTGGCCAGCTGCACGGCGGTCTCGCCGTCGCCCGCCTCCCCCACGACGTCGAATCCGTTGTCTCGGAGGATCTCGACGATGTCGAGTCTGATGAGCGACTCGTCCTCGGCGACGACGACACGGCGCGGCGCGGAAGCGTTCGAAGCGGCGGTGGGCTCTTGCTCTGTCACCTTTGAATCCTACGGTATGGTCGATCGCGCACACACGGCCGGTGTGGCGGAATGGCAGACGCGACCGACTCAAACTCGGTTGCCCGCGAGGGCGTGTGGGTGGGCCCACGCCGCGCGTAGGGGCCCCGCGCGTCGCGCAGCGACGTGTGGGGAGCGCGGTGGGGACGACTCCCACCACCATCGACGGAGACGCGCCAGCGTCGGAGTCGATCGCGTGGGCGTACGGTATGGTCGTCACGACGTGCGCCGGTGTGGCGGAATGGCAGACGCGACCGACTCAAACTCGGTTGCCCGCGAGGGCGTGTGGGTTCGACTCCCACCACCGGCACGAGCCTGCGCCGTCGGGTGCGTCGGTGTCCGCGGCAGCGGATATGGTGCCGGTATGGACGATGCGACACGAACCGACACGGCCGACCTCGAGGGCGCCGCGGGTCGGCGCGACCTGCCGGGCCTCACGCAG
>NZ_JBDIAB010000112.1:0-9866 GCF_039812165.1 Microbacterium sp. | reverse complement strand
GTGCGCGAGGGGGGACTTGAACCCCCACGCCCTATACGGGCACTAGCACCTCAAGCTAGCGCGTCTACCTATTCCGCCACCCGCGCATGGGTGTGTGGTTGTCGCCAACCGAAGATCGACCTTAGCACGTCATGCGCGTCGATCTGCAACCGGCGTCAGCCCAGCGACACTCCGAAGAGCAGTCCGAGGGCGTACGTGACCGCCGCGGCGCCGAAGCCGATCGCGAGCTGCCGCAGCCCGCGCCGCAGCGGCGGCGCGCCCGACAGCAGTCCGACCGCGGCACCCGTGCCCATGAGCGCCGCGCCCACGAGTGCAAGCGCCAGCACGATCGCCGGCGCGCCCGAGAGCCCGAACAGCCACGGCAGCACCGGGATGATCGCGCCGGACGCGAAGAACGCGAAGCTGGATGCCGCCGCGCCCAGCGCACCGCCGACCACCTCGTGGTCGTCGGCATCGGCCCGGGGCGGCGGCGTGCCGCGCTGGGCCGCGGCGATGACCGCCAGCGCGCGCGAGCGGGCCTCGTCCAACGGCATCCCCCGCGTGCGGTACACGAGGGCGAGCTCGTTGTGGTCGAGGTCGAGGTCGGGCAGCACCTCGTCGGCCGAGCTGTCGGGCTGGGTCGCGTCGAGCAGCTCGCGCTGCGAGCGCACCGAGACGAACTCCCCCGCGCCCATCGACAGCGCGCCCGCGAGGAGGCCCGCGATGCCGCTGAACAGCACGAGCTGCGGTGCGACGCCGGTGGCGCCGATGCCCATGACGAGCGCGAGGTTCGAGACGAGGCCGTCGTTGGCGCCGAACACGGCGGCGCGGAAGGTGCCGGACAGGCGACGCCGCCCGCGCGCGGCGAGTCCGCGCACGACCTCGCCGTGGATCCGCTCGTCCGCGGCCATCTGCGCGGTCGCGTACGGCTCCTTCTCGTACGGCGACCGGTTCTCGGCGTTCTGGGCCAGGGCGAGCACGAAGATCGAGCCGAACCGGCGCGCCATCCAGCCGAGCATCCGCGTGCCTGGGCTCGGCGACGGCAGCCGCGCCGGCTCGCTGCCGAGGAGGTCCAGCCAGTGCGCCTCGTGGCGGCCCTCGGCCTCGGCGAGCGCGAGCAGGATGTCCCGCTCCTCGCCGTCGCGGCGTGCCGCGAGCTGGCGGTAGACGTGCGCCTCGGCGCGTTCGTCGACGAGGTACTGCGCCCAGCGGCGGCGGTCTCTCGACGTCGGCTCGGTCGATGCGGTCGCGTTCAATCGGTCCTCCGAGACGGGTGACGGGACCATTCGAGGCTAGCGAGACACCGATGCCGCGACCCGCCCCGGCCCGGCATTGCCAGCATTTCGGACCCCCGAACGGCGCGGGCTACCCGCGGTGCAGACGGGCACGCAGCGCGCGCTCGCCGCGCGCCATGACCACGTGATGCGCCCACACGAAGGCGGGCCGCAGCACCGCCGCGGTGGCGTTCATCCACGCCTTCTCGGTCGACACGTCCCAGTGGAAGACGACGGCCGTGCGGTCGGGGGCGAGCGACTCCAGCTCGACGCGCCCCGCTCCGCGGAGGTCGCCGGTGCTCTCGGCGGCGAGCACCCGCCCCGGATCGACCTCGGTCAGCGTCAGCCTCGCCCGCAGGCGGTAGCCGAACGGGCTGCGGACGGCCAGCACGAGCCGCTCCCCCGGCACCGGCCGCGACGGCGGCACCGGCACGGAGACGCCCGGCCACCACGACTGCACGGTGCCGTCACCGACGAACCGCACGAGCTCGACCCAGCAGCGCTCGCGCGGCGCGGGGAGCTCCCAGCGCGTCACGAAGCGGTAGGCGCGGCCCATGCGCGCGAGTCTACGAGCCGCACCGGCACGCAGGTCGGACCGATGTGCCGGCCGGCTCAGGAGCGCACGCGGGAGCGCAGCAGGTCGATGCGCGTCTGCAGCTGCGCGACGGTCGCCTGCGCGACGGCCGGCCCGCCGCACTCGCGCCGCAGCTCCGCGTGCACGGCCCCGTGCGGCGCGCCGCTCTGCCGCGCGTAGAGCCCCACGAGGCTGTTCAACAGCTGCCGCTGCTCGCGGAGCGTGCGGTGCAGCGGCGCCGGCAGCCCGGCATCCTCCGCGGCGTCCGGAGCGTCTGCCTCGCGCGCCTCGCGCGCGCGCCGGTGCCGCGACTGACGGGACTGCCGCTGGGTCAGCAGCTCGTGCACGTGCTCGGGCTCGAGCAGCCCCGGAAGCCCCAGGAACTCCTCCTCCTCGGGCGTGCCGGGCACGGCGAGCTGCCCGAACTCCCGTCCGTCGTAGAGCACGCGGTCGAAGTGCGCGATCGACCCGAGCGCCTGGTACGTGAACTCGTCGGTGAGGGCGTCGGATGCCTCGTCCTCGCGCTCTGCGGCGGCGAGGAGGTCGTCGTCGAGCAGGCCGTCCTCGGTCTGCTCACGGTCGAGCGCGTGATCGCGCTGGCGCTCCAGCTCGTTCGCGAGCTCGAGGAGCTGCGGCACGTTGGGCAGGAACAGACTCGCCGTCTCGCCGCGCCGGCGCGCGCGCACGAAGCGCCCGACGGCCTGCGCGAAGAACAGCGGCGTCGAGGCAGACGTCGCGTACACGCCCACCGAGAGCCGGGGGACGTCGACGCCCTCCGACACCATGCGCACCGCGACCATCCACCGCGAGGTCCCGGCGCCGAACGTCTCGATGCGCGCGGAGGCGTCCTTGTCGTCGGAGAGCACGACCGTGGCCGGCTCGCCGGTGACCTCGGTGAGGATCGCGGCGTAGGCGCGCGCGGAGGTCTGATCGGTCGCGATGACGAGACCCCCGGCATCCGGCACGCTCTCGCGCACCTCGCTGAGCCGCCGGTCGGCGCTGCGCAGCACCGCCGGGATCCAGTCGCCCTCGGGGTCGAGCGCCGTGCGCCACGCCTGCGCGGTGACGTCCTTCGTGTTGTCCTGCCCGAGGTGCGCCTCGAGCTCGTCGCCGGCGCGCGTGCGCCACCGCATCCTGCCCGCGTACACGAGGAACAGCACGGGCCGCACGACCCCGTCGGCGAGCGCCCGCCCGTAGCCGTAGCCGTAGTCGGTGCGCGAGAGCCGGATGCCCTTGTCGTCGGGGTGATATTCCACGAACGGGATGGGCGCGGTGTCGCTGCGGAACGGCGTGCCCGACAGCAGGAGCCGCCGCGTCGCGCGCGCATAGGCCTCGCGGAGCGCATCGCCCCAGCTGAGCGCGTCGCCGCCGTGGTGCACCTCGTCGAGGATCACGAGGGTACGGGCGTCCTCGGTGAGGCGACGGTGGACGGATGCCTTGACCGCCACCTGCGCGTACGTCACCGCGACGCCGTGGTAGTGCCGCGCGGGAGCACGGTCGCGGTTGCTGAAGCGGGGGTCGAGGCGGAGCGAGACGCGGGCCGCGGCATCGGCCCACTGCGTCTTGAGGTGCTCGGTCGGGGCCACGACGACGATGCGGTCGACCACGCCGCGGCGGAGCAGCTCGGTCGCGAGCCGCAGCGCGAACGTGGTCTTGCCGGCGCCCGGGGTCGCCGCGGCGAGGAAGTCGCGCGGGCCCTTGCCGACGCCGTCCGGACCGTCGGCGCCGAAGTACTGGTCGAGCGCCTCGGCCTGCCAGGCGCGCAGCCGCTGCGCGGTGCCCCACGGCGCCCGCTGGGGGAAGGAGGGCGACAGGTGCTCGGCGGCGAAGCTGCCGAAATGCTCCCGCTGGTCCCCATCCACGAGTGACCACCCTAAGCCACGGCGCCGACATGCCCCGCGCCGCCGGAGGCCGCTCTCAGGCCGGTGTCGGCGGGGCGGGGTAGCCTCGACAACGGCCACAAGCCGAGGAGAATCATGGACACCAGCGACCATTCGACCGACCACCACCGCTCCCCCTACGTCCCCAACGACAGCGCCCATCCGTGGCGTCGCATGGTCGCGATCGGCGACTCGTTCACCGAAGGCATCGGCGACCCCGAGCCGTCGCTGCCCGGCGGGCATCGCGGGTGGGCCGACCGCGTCGCGGAGGTGCTCTCCGCGCAGGTCGACGACTTCGCCTACGCGAACCTCGCCGTCCGCGGGCGGCTGATCGCGCAGATCGTCGCCGAGCAGATCGAGCCCGCGCTCGCCCTGAACCCCGACCTCGTCACGTTCTCCGCCGGCGGCAACGACGTCATCCGGCCCGGCACCGACCCCGACGAGGTCTCCCAGCAGTTCGAGGATGCCGTCGCCCGCCTCTCGTCGCAGGGGGCGACGGTCGTGGTGTTCACCGGGATCGACACGAGCTTCACGCCGGTGTTCCGCGGCATCCGCGGCAAGGTCGCGATCTACAACGAGAACATCCGCGCCATCGCCGAGAGGTACGACTGCATCGTCGCCGACCAGTGGGCGCTCAAAGAGATCCAGGACGCGCGCTTCTTCGACGACGACCGGCTGCACCTGAACGCGCTCGGCCACCACGAGGTCGCCCGCATGGTGCTGCGCGCCCTGAACGTGCCCAACGAGCTGCAGCCCATGCAGCCCGACCCGCTGCCGGCGCTCTCGTGGCGCGAGGCCCGCGCGCACGACCTCGTGTGGGCGCGCGAGCACCTCATGCCGTGGGTGCTGCGGCGCCTGCGCCACCAGTCCTCGGGCGACAACGTGACGGCGAAGCGACCGCAGGCGACGCCCTACGCGACCTCGCCGGCGACGAAGCTCCCCGCCAAGACCCGATCCGACCTGCCGGTCGAGGTCGTCGCGCCCGGGCGCGACCGCACGGCCGGGCCGGGGCATCCGGCCTGAGCCCGGCCGGGGGTCAGACCCGCAGCGCCCACAGCGCGACGGCTGCCGCGGCCGCGACGTTGAGCGAGTCCACACCGCCGGCCATCGGGATCGTCACGACGGTGTCGGCCGCGGCGAGCGCGCGGCGCGACAGGCCGTCGCCCTCGGCGCCCATGAGGAGCGCCACCCGATCCGGCCGCGTCGCGACGAACACGTCCAGCGGCACGGCGTCGTCCGCGAGCGCGAGCGCGGCCACGTGGAGGCCGGCGTCGTGCAGGACGCCGCCCGCCTCGGGCCACTCCGGCAGCCGCGTCCACGGCACCTGGAAGACGGTGCCCATGCTCACCCGGACGCTCCGCCGGTAGAGCGGATCGGCGCAGCGCGGCGTGACGAGCACCGCGTCCGCCCCGAGCCCCGCGGCAGCGCGGAACGCGGCGCCCACGTTGGTGTGGTCGACGACGTCCTCGAGGATCAGCACGGTGCGCGCCCCCGCGACCACCTCTGCCACCGGCGGCAGCGCGGGACGGTGCATCGCGGCGAGCGCCCCGCGGTGCACGGCGTAGCCGGTGAGGCGTTCGGCGACGGCATCCGTCACGACGTAGACGGGCGCGTCGCCGGCGACGGACGCCGCGTCGTCGAGCCACTTCTCCTGCACGAGGATCGAGCGCGGCCGGTGCCCGGCGGCGACCGCGCGGCGGATGACCTTCGCCGACTCGGCGATGTACAGGCCGCCCGCCGGCTCGAGCACGCGGCGCAGCGCGACGTCGGTGAGATCGCGGTAGTCGGCCAGGCGCGGATCTCCCGCGTCGTCGATGCGCTCGATGGGCATGGGTCCACCTTCCCACGCGTGCGAAACATGCCCGAAAACGAGGGAGCGTAGGCTCGGCGCATGATCACGGTCCTCGATGTCGATCGCGCGACGGCCACCGCCGTCGAGACCGCCGCCGCCGCGCTCGCCGGACGCCGCATCGCGGTGCTCACCGGCGCCGGGGTGTCGACGGACTCGGGCATCCCGGACTACCGCGGCAAGGGCAGCCGCACGCGCACGCCGATCACGATGCAGCAGTTCGTCGCGCACGAGTCGGCGCGCCGCCGCTACTGGGTGGGCAGCCACCTGGGCTGGCGGGCGTTCGCGGCCTCGGAGCCCAACGCGGGTCACCGCGCCCTGGTCGACCTCGAGGACGACGGCATCGCGACCGGTGTGGTCACCCAGAACGTCGACGGGCTGCACCTCCGTGCCGGCAGCCGCCGCGTCGTGGAGCTGCACGGCACGATGCGTCGAGCGGTGTGCCTGCATTGCGGGCAGGTGTTCGACCGCCGCGACCTCGCCGTGCGCGTCGAGGCCGACAACCCGTGGATCACCGTGCCCGAGAACGTGCCGCTCGGACCCGACGGCGACGTGCTGCCCGAGACGAGCGACGGGTTCGTGGTCCCGGACTGCAGCGTGTGCGGCGGCACGCTCAAGCCGGACGTCGTGTTCTTCGGCGAGTTCGTGCCGGTCGAGCGCTTCCAGGAGGCGGAGCAGCTCGTGCGCGCGAGCGGCGCGCTGCTCGTGGCCGGGTCGTCGCTCGCGGTCAACTCCGGAATGCGGCTGGTCGAGCGCGCGCGGCGCCGCCGGCTGCCGATCGTGATCGTCAACCGCGGCCAGACCCGCGGCGACGTCTCGGCGACCGTCAAGATCGACGCGGGCACGAGCGACGTGCTGCCGCTGCTCGTCGACGCGCTGCGCACGGCGCGCTGAGCGGTCGCTCAGGGACGTCTGGATAGGCTCGCGGTGTGACCACTCTCACCCTCGTGCGCCACGGCGAGACGGACTGGAACCGCGACCGGCGCATCCAGGGCACCACCGACATCCCGCTGAACGACAGCGGTCGCGCGCAGGCGCGTGCCGCCGCCGAGCGGCTGCGCGTTCAGCTGCCGGTCGACGCCCCGATCGTGGTGGCCTGCAGCCACCTCTCGCGGGCGCACGAGACCGCCGGCATCGTCGCGGCCGAGCTCGGCGTCGCCGCTCCCCGGGCGTACCCGCAGCTGCGCGAGCGCGGCTACGGCATCGCCGAGGGCATGTCGACGTCGGACTTCGCGGCACGGTGGGGCGACTGGCACACCGCCGAGATCCCCGACGCCGAGCCGTGGCCGCACCTGCGGGTCCGGGCGATCTCGGCGATCCGGCGGGTCGTCCGCGACGCGCGACGCGCCACCAGCCCGACCGGACCGTCGGTCGTGGTCGTCACGCACGGCGCGCTCATCCGCGAGGTCATCCGGCACGCCACCGGCGGCGAGTTCCCCTCCGGCGCCGAGCGTCTGCCGAACGGGTCGATGCACACGCTGCTCGTCGAACGCGACCGCCTGCGCCTGCTCGACTACGCCTCCGTCGCCTACTGACGCCCGTGTCAGCCGGCGTCGGCGCGGGCGACCACCGTGCGCGCGTGCCGCAGCACCGGCTCGTCCACCATGCGGCCGCGGTGGCTGAACACGCCGCCCTGCCCCTCGGCGGCGGCCAGCAGGCCACGCGCCCACGCGACCGTCGCGGCGTCGGGCCGGTACGCGGCGCGGATCGTGGCGACCTGCCCGGGATGGATGCACGCGGACGCCGCGAATCCGCTCGCCGCGGCATCCGAGGCCTCGCGCCGGAGCCCGCGCTCGTCGGCGAGGTCGAGGTGCACGGCGTCGATCGCGGCCTTCCCGGCCGCGCCCGCAGCCAGCAACACGCGCGATCGCGCGTACCGTGCGATGTCGCGGTAGCCGCCGCGCCGCTTGCGGCTCGACGTGCCGCCGAGCGAGGCGACGAGGTCCTCGGCGCCCCACATGAGCGCGACGGCGTTCGGCAGCGCGGCGAGCTTCTCGGCGGATGCCACGCCCCGGGCCGTCTCGCACAGTGCGACGACCTCGAATCGCTCGTCGATCCGCCCGACGCGCTTCGCCGACTCGGCCTTGGCCACCATGATCGTGCGGTAGTCGGTCTGCGAGAGCGTCGCGAGATCCGCCGCGACGTGCTCGCCGCCCAGCGGGTTGATCCGCACGATCACGCGCGCCGGGTCGAGCTCCGACTCGATCAGCGCCCCGCGCGCGAAGACCTTGCGGCCCGAGGCGACCGCGTCCTCGAGGTCGAGGATCACGGCATCCGCCCGCTCGGCCGCCTTCGCGAACCGCTCCGGACGGTCGGCGGGGCAGAACAGCAGCGCCGGCCCCATCGCGAACCCGGTCATCGGTCGCCCTCCCGGTACCGCATGAGCGCGACGCGCGTCGCGACGGCGACGACCGCGCCGTCCTGGTTGCGCCCGGTGTGCCGCATGGTCACGACCCCCTCCCCCCGGCGCGACGCCGACGGGCGCACCGCGACGATCTCGGTCTCGGTGTACAGCGTGTCGCCGGCGAACAGCGGATGCGGGAACGAGACCTCGGTCAGCGCCAGCTGCGCCACGAGCGTCCCCTGCGTGACCTGCGCGACCGACATGCCGACCATCGTCGCAAGAGTCCACATGGAGTTCATGAGGCGCTGCCCGAACGGCTGCGCGGCGGCGTAGGCGGCGTCGAGGTGCAGCGCCTGCGTGTTCATCGTGAGCGACGAGAACAGCACGTTGTCGGCCTCGGTCGCCGTGCGTCCCGGCCGGTGCCGGAAGACGTCGCCGACGGCGAGCTCGTCAACGTAGCGGCCCCGCTCCTCGATCTCGGTCACGCTCTCACGCTACCCCGAGCGCCCGCGCGATCACGAGGAGCTGCACCTCGTTGGTGCCCTCGCCGATCTCGAGGATCTTCGAGTCGCGGTAGTGCCGTGCCACCGGATATTCGTTCATGAAGCCGTTGCCGCCGAACACCTGGGTCGCGTCGCGCGCGTTCGCCATCGCGGCGTCGCTCGCGGTGAGCTTCGCGACCGCGGCCTCGGTCGTGAACGGCTTGCCGCCGTCGCGCAGGCGCGCCGCGTGCAGCCACGCGAGGCGCGCGGTGTGCACGCGCTGCTGCATCGCGGCGAGGACGAACTGCGTGTGCTGCCGCGTCGACAGCGCCGCGCCGAACACGGTGCGACGCCGCGCGTAGTCGACGGCGGCCTCGAGGCACCCTTCCGCGGCGCCGGTCGCGAGGGCGGCGATCGCGATGCGGCCCTCGTCGAGGATGTGCAGGAAGTTCGCGATGCCGCGCCCTCGCTCGCCGAGCAGGTTCTCCTCCGGCACCCGCACGCCGCTGAACGACAGCGGGTGGGTGTCGCTCGCGTGCCAGCCGACCTTGTCGTACGCAGGTCCCACCGCGAAGCCGGGCGTGCCGGAGGGCACGATGATCGTGGAGATCTCCGTGCGCCCGTCGCGCTCGCCGGTCACGGCGGTGACGGTGACGAACCGCGTGATGGGCGTGCCGGAGTTCGTGATGAACTGCTTCGACCCGTCGACGACCCATTCACCGGCGTCGAGTCGTGCCGTGGTGCGGGTGGCCGCGGCATCCGACCCCGCCTCCGGCTCGGTGAGCCCGAACGCGCCCAGTGCGCGCCCGGCGAGGAGGTCGGGAAGCCACTGCGCGCGCTGCGCATCGGTGCCGAAGCGGTGTATGGGCATGGCCCCGAGGCTCACCGCGGCCTCGAGGGTGATCGCGATCGACTGGTCGACGCGGCCGAGCGCCTCGATCGCGAGGCACAGCGTCGTGTAGTCGCCGCCCTGGCCGCCGACCTCTTCGGGGAACGGCAGCCCGAACAGCCCGAGATCGCCGAGCTGCGCGACGACGTCCATCGGCAGCGTCTTGGTGCGGTCGGCCTCGTAGGCGCGCGGGGCGACGACCTCGTCGGCGAACGCGCGGACGAGGCGGGCGAGCTCGAGCCGGTCCTCGCCGAGGTCGTAGGTGGACAGGTCGATCATCGGGAGCCTCCTGGTTCCGCATCGGCGGTGTCGGCGGTGGGCGCTGCGGGCGGGACGGGAGCGGGCGCCGCGACCACCTCGGCGATCACGTCGTCGCGCGCGACCTGGGCGCCCTCGGTCACGTGCACGCGCGCGGCGCCGTCGTGCGGCGCGGTCACCGCGTGCTCCATCTTCATCGCCTCGATGGTCACGAGGCGGGCGCCGGATGCCACGGCCTCGCCGTCGCGGACGTGCACGGCCACGACCGTGCCCGGCATCGGCGCGCGCACCTCGGGCGCCGCGGCGGCCTCCGCACGGGTGGCCCGCGCGAGGCGCT
>NZ_JBDIAB010000111.1:0-9930 GCF_039812165.1 Microbacterium sp. | reverse complement strand
GGGGCCTCAGGCCACCGTCTCGGACTCCGCGCAGCCGCACGAGGCGCGCCGGATGAGCGTCGGCTCGAACACGCGGTGGTGCTTCTCGCCTTCCCCGTCGATCAGCGCCGAGACCGCCGCACGGGCCATCTCCTCGATCGGCTGCGCCACCGTCGACAGCGGCGGCCAGCTGTACTCGGCGTCCTCCGAGCCGTCGAACGAGACGATCGCGATCTCCTCCGGCACCCGCACCCCCGCCTCGTGCAGCGCCTTGAGCAGTCCGACCGCCTGACGGTCAGACCCCACGAAGAGGGCCGTCGGACGGACCGCGCCGTCGAGCAGCCACCGGCCGGCGTCGTAGCCGCCCGACCGGTTGAACGGCTGGCGGAGCACCGGCCCGGCGACCAGGCCCAGCCGTGCGATCGTCTCGCGCCAGCCCACCTCGCGCGCGTCGACGGTGTTGTCGGTGTTCGTCCCGATCACGAGCCCGATCGTGCGATGACCGTGCGCGGCGAGATGTTCGACCGCGAGTCGCGAGCCGCCCGCGAGGTCGACGCTGACCGAGTCGACGCCCGGAGTCGCGACGTACTGGTTGAGGAGCACCGCCGGGATGTCGGCCTGCTCCAGCGCTCGCAGGTCGGGCTCGACGATCGAGCTGCACACGAACACGCCGTCGACGCGACGGGTCGCGAAATGGTCGATGTGACGGCGCTCCAGCGCGAGCGAGCCGTCGGAGTTGGCCATCAGCAGGTCGTAGCCCCGCTCGGCGGCGGACTGCTCGACGGCGTGGGCGAGGCTCGCGAAGAACGGGTTGGTCGAGTCGGGGACCACCATGCCGAGCGTCTCGCTCGAGCCCAGTCGCAGCGCGCGTGCCGCGCGGTTGGGACGGTAGCCGAGCATCGCGATCGCCTCGCGCACACGCGTCTCGGTCGCCGGTGACACCCGCTTGGAGCCGTTCACCACGTAGCTGACGACCGCAGTGCTCACCCCGGCGAGCCGGGCGACGTCGTTGCGCGTCGCCGCGGGCTTCGTGGGAGCGGGCGTGTGCGGCATCCGTGCCATTTTAGTGAGGCGCGGATGCCGCACACGCCCGGAAGCGGACACCGTCCGATCAGGCGGAAGCGCCCTTGGGGGCGTCGCCGAAGTCGGGCACCGCGAGCCGCTCGCCGCCGCGCAGCGCGGACTCGTGCGCGATGATCCCCGGCAGCGTGTAGCGCGCGGCCTCCCACGCGTTCACCGGCGGGAGCGTCCGCGTGGCGACGGCGGTGACGAAGTCGTCGACGAGGAAGTGATGGCTGCCCTCGTGGCCGTTCGGGAGACCCTGGAACTCGGCCGGCAGGCGGCCGGCGTCGTGGACGGGGGCCAGACCCGACACGAACGCGTCGCGCAGGGCCGGGTCGACATCGGCCAGCGACGGGTCGTCGAGGTCCATGCTGGGCTTGGTGTCGACCTCTTCGGTGACGTCGGTGACGCCGTCGCGGTCCTGCCACAGCGCCGCGATCGCGGTCTGCTCGAAGCTGCCCTCGGTGCCGAAGTAGCGGAAGCGGCTCTCGCGGATGTGCGCCGGGTAGCCCACGCGGCGGAACTCGTTGATGCGCATCGACCCGCCGCCGGCGAGCTCGAACAGCGCCGTGGCGTTGGAGAAGTCGTTGTCGAACATGCTGACCTCGCGGTCGAACACGCCGTCGCCGCGGTCGTCGGGCACGCCGATGCAGCTGACGCTCACGGCGTGGCCGCCGATGGCGCCGAGCACGCCGCCGACCGAGTGCGTCGGGTACAGCATCGGGGGATAGCTGGCGGTGCGCTGCCACTCGTCGCCCCCGCTGTACTGGTAGGCGGCGTAGAAGCCGAGGTCCATGTCGTGGACGTAGTCGCCCTCGGCGTAGAAGATGCGGCCGAACGCGCCCTCGGCGACCCGCCCGCGCGCGTAGACGGTGGCGGGGTTGTAGTAGCTGGTCTCGCCCATCATGTAGGTCAGGCCGGTCTCGCGCACCGCCTCGATGATCGCCTCGATCTCCTCGACGGTGATCGCCATGGGCACCGCCGAGTAGACGTGCTTGCCGGCGCGCAGCGCCCGCACCACGAGGGGGCCGTGCGTCCAGCGCTGCGTGAACAACGCGATCGCGTCGAGGTCGCTGTCGAGCATGTCGTCGAACGAGTCGAACGTGCCGGCGAGACCCTGCTTCTCGACGAGGGACGCCGCGCGCTCGGGCAGCAGGTCGGTGACGTAGACGGAGCTCACGAGGGGGTGCGCATGGAAGAGCTTGGAGAACTGGCCGGAGAACTGTCCGGCGCCGACGATGCCGATCGAGAAGGCCTGGGCGGAAGTCATGCGGCGAGTCTCGCATCCCATGGTTACACGAGTCAACAAAGAGTTGCGCCCGGGCGCGTCGCGCCCATATCGTGCTTCGTGTCGCGTCGTCCTACGCCGTCGCGCGACGGATCCGAGCAAGGGAGCAGGAGTGTTCGAGAGCGCCTACGCGCGATCCGGCCGGCCGTGCGAGCCGCCGAGGGAGCCGGTGCCCGGCTCGGTGTGGGCGGGCTCCGTGGCGCCCACCGCGCGCTCCGAGCGCATCCGGTGGAGGCCGGGCCGCCTCGAGCTCGTGCTCACGCACGCCGTCGACCACCCCGTGGTCCTCAGCGGACGCGGACTGGACGGCGACGAGGCCGTGGCCACCGGCGCGTCGCAGCCGCTCGTCGAGCTCATGGTCGCGGGCGACGGTCGCGCGCGCACGACGACGCGGTTCACCAACACCGGCGTCGGGGCACGGCTGCGCCATGTCGCGCATGTCGCCGACCGCGACGGCGACGCGGAGCGGCTGCGCGTCACGCAGCGCGATCCGCGCACCGGGCTCGTCGTCGAGACGACGCTGCTGGCCTCGGCCGAGGGGCACGGCATCCGCGTCTTCAGTGCCGTCCGCAACGACGGTCACGAGGCCGTCGTCGTGGAGGCGGTCGCCTCGCTCGCCCTCGGCGCGCTGGTTCAGCCGGGGGAGGACCCGCACGACCTCGACCTCTGCGCGGGCACGGGCGAGCAGCTCGCCGAGAACCGCTGGACCGTGCGCGCGCTGTGGGGCCAGGACGGACTGGGCGAGTTCAACTCTCCGCTGCACGGCCAGCCCGGCCGTGGCTCGGTCGAGGCCACCGGCACCTCGACCTGGACCACCGCGCGGGCACTGCCGACCGGCGCGCTCGTCGATCGCGCCACGGGATCGGGGGTCGCATGGCAGGTCGAGCACAACGGCGGCTGGCACTGGGAGGTCGTCGACATCCGCACCGGCGAGGACGCCGTGGGCCTCGTGCTCCTCGGCCCCGAGGGACTGCACCACCAGTGGGCGGAGCGCCTCGACCCCGGTGACGGGCTCACGACCGTGCCGGCCTCGATCGCCTTCTCGGACGGCGGCTTCGAGGGCGCCGTGGCCGAGCTCACGCGGCACCGGCGCTGGCTGCGCCGCGACCGTGCCGCCGACCGCGGCTCGCTCCTGGTCTTCAACGACTACATGAACACGCTCAACGGCGACCCCACGACGGAGCGGATCCTGCCGCTCGTCGACGCGGCGGCGCGCGCGGGAGCGGAGTGCTTCTGCATCGACGCCGGCTGGTACGACGACACCGACGCGCAGGACTGGTGGTCGACCGTGGGCGAGTGGATGCCGTCGCGCCGTCGTTTCCCGGACGGCGGCCTGCGGCGCGTGGTGGCCGCCATCCGCGCCGCCGGCATGAAGGTCGGCCTGTGGCTCGAGCCCGAGGTCGTCGGGGTCGACAGCCCGGTCGCCGCGACCCTGCCCGACGGGGCGTTCCTGCAGCGCCACGGCCTGCGCGTGCGCGAGCACGACCGCTACCACCTCGACCTCCGGCATCCCGCCGCCCGCGCCCATCTCGACGCGGTGTTCGAGCGGCTGATCGCCGATCTCGGCGTCGACTTCTTCAAGCTCGACTACAACGTCACGCCGGGCCCCGGCACCGACCGCGACGCGTTCACGGTCGGTGCGGGGCTGCTCGCCCACAACCGCGCCCACCTCGACTGGGTGCGGGCGCTGCGGGCGCGGCATCCGCGAGTCGTCTTCGAAAACTGCGCGTCGGGGGCGATGCGCGCCGACTTCGGGATGCTGGAGGTCTTCGACATCCAGTCGACGTCCGACCAGCAGGACCACCTGCTGTACCCGCCCATCGCGGCGGCCGCTCCCGTGCAGCTGCTGCCCGAGCAGGCGGCGAGCTGGGCGTATCCGCAGGCGTGGATGGGCGACGAGGAGCTCGCGTTCACGATGGTGACGGGCCTGGCCGGACGGCTGTACCTCTCCGGCTTCCTCGACCGGATGGACGACCGGCAGCTCGGGCTCGTGCAAGACGCGACGGCGCTGTTCCGAGCGCTCCGCGACGACATCGCGCGGGCGGTGCCGCGCTGGCCGGCGGGGCTGCCGCGATGGGATGGCGACGCCGTCGCGCTGCGCCTCGCGGCACCAGAACAGGATCTGCTCTACGTGTGGCACCGCGGCGACGCCGACGCGGAGATCCGGCTGGAGCTCGGCGCGGGGCTCGGCGCCGTGGGGCTCGAGGAGCTGTATCCGCGTGCGCTCGCCGACTGGGAGAGCCGCGACGAGGGCGGCGGGGTCGTCGTGCTCCGGCCCCTGGTCGCGGGGCCGTCCGCTCGCGTGTATCGGATCACGCTCGACTGAGCGCGGCGCCGGATGGGCAGCGCAGAACCGAGAGGGATCTTGCGAGCCAGCTAGTTACTCGTGTAACTTTCAGACCATTGTCAGCCGACACACAACGGAGTTCTTGGAATGGCAAACACACTCACCATCGGCGCTGCCGCCGGGCAGGCCACGGCGCCACGGCGGCGTCGAACCCACGGCGACCTGAAGGTCGCGCTTCTGTTCATCCTGCCCGCCACCATCGGGCTGGTCCTCTTCTACATCGTCCCGACGGCGCGAGGCATCTTCCTGAGCTTCACCGAGTACAGCGTGCTCAACGAGCCGAAATGGGTCGGCGGCGACAACTACGCCCGCATCGTGCAGGACCCGCTGTTCTGGAACGCGATGGGCGTGACGGTCTACTACGTCGTCATCAACATCGTGCTGCAGACGGCGCTCGCCCTCGGGCTCGCGCTCCTGATGCACAAGGTCGCGAAGTCCACGTTGATCCGCGGCTCGCTCCTCATGCCCTACCTGATGGCGAACGTCATCGCGGCGCTGCTGTGGTTCTGGATGCTCGACTACCAGATCGGCATCGTCAACCAGTTCATCGAGTGGGTCGGCCTCCCTCGCGTCGCGTTCTTCGGCAGTCAGGAATGGGCCATCCCCACGCAGGCCATCATCAACACGTGGCGGCACATGGGCTACACGGCGCTCCTGCTGTTCGCCGGACTCCAGGCGATCCCCAACACCGTCTACGAGGCGGCCAACCTGGACGGCGCGAACCCGTTCCAGACCTTCTCGCGCATCACGCTGCCGCTCCTGCGTCCGGTGCTCGCCCTCGTGCTCGTGCTCACCGTCACCGGCTCGTTCCAGGTGTTCGACACCGTCGCGGTCACCACCCAGGGCGGCCCCGTCAACGCGAGCCGAGTGATGCAGTACTACATCTTCCAGAAGGCGTTCACCGAGCTGGAGTTCGGGTACGCGTCGGCGCTCGCGATGATCCTGTTCCTCATCCTCGGCATCGTCGCGTTCATACAGATGAAGTTCCTCCGCGGCAACGAATCCGACCTGGCATAAGGGAGTGCAGCAGCAATGACTACGACAACGACTCTCGTCACGGCCGGACAGCGGACGCGCAAGCCCTTCCGGTGGGGCCTGTTCTGGGGCTGGGTATGCCTCGTCATCGCGATCGCGATCAGCATCCTGCCGTTCTACTGGGTGCTCCGCACCTCGCTCTCGATGAACGCCGGACTGGCGTCGAACTCGGCGAGCCTCCTGCCGGTCGACTTCAACCTCGGCGCCTACGCCCGCGTGTTCGGCCTGCAGTCCACCGAGGAGGCCCTCGCCCAGGGCGGCTCTGGTGCGCAGATCAACTTCTGGCAGTACATGCTGAACTCGATCGTGTTCTCGACACTGACGACCGCCGGTGCGGTGTTCTTCAGCTCGATGGCCGCCTACGCGTTCTCGCGCCTGCACTGGAAGCACCGCGACAAGGTGTTCGGTCTGTTCCTCGCGACGGTGCTGGTGCCGCCGATCTTCACCGCGCTGCCCAACTTCCTCCTGGTGAAGAACCTGGGACTGCTCGGCACGATGTTCGGCCTGATCCTGCCCTACGTCTTCATGACGCCGTTCGCGATCTTCTTCATGAGGCAGTTCTTCCTCAACATGAACCGGGAGGTCGAGGAGGCCGCGATGCTCGACGGTGCGTCGCAGTGGCGCATCTTCATCCAGGTCGTGCTGCCCAACGCCGCGGCTCCGCTCGCGACGCTCGCCCTCCTGACCTTCATGGGCCAGTGGAACGAGTACTTCTGGCCGCTGCTGGTCTCGGACGAGGGCACGCGCGTGCTCACCGTCGGACTCGGCACGTTCAAGTCGCAGTCGCCCCAGGGCGCACCGGACTGGTCGGGTCTCATGGCCGCGGTCCTGGTCTCGGCCGTGCCGATCCTGATCCTGTTCGCCGCCTTCGGGAAGAAGATCGTGAACTCGATCGGCTTCAGCGGCGTCAAGTGATCCTCGTCATCGACTCTGTCAACAAGGAATGACCACAATGGGCATGAACAAGAAGAAGAAGGCGTTCGTCGCCGCCGCGGTGGCCGTGGCATCCGTCGCGGCGCTCAGCGGATGCGCGGGCGCCGGAGGCGATCCCGAGGGCACGATCGACTACTGGCTGTGGGACGCGAACCAGCTTCCCGGCTACCGTCAGTGCGCCGAGGACTTCAACGCCGCCAACCCCGACCTCAACGTCAAGATCACCCAGCTGGGCTGGGACGACTACTGGAGCAAGCTCACGAACGGCATGGTGGCCGAGAACGCGCCCGACGTGTTCACGAACCATCTCGCGAAGTATCCCAACTACCTGAGGTTCGACCAGCTCGTGCCGCTCGACGACACGAACCTCGACTTCGACCAGTACGCCGACGGCCTCGCAGACCTCTGGGTGGGGCAGGACGGCAAGCGCTACGGCGTGCCGAAGGACTGGGACACGATCGCGCTGTTCTACAACGAGGACATGGCCGACGACGCGGGGATCTCGGCGAAGGAGATGGCGGACCTCGACTGGAACCCCGACGACGGCGGCACGTTCGAGCAGGCGATCGCGCACTTGACCGTGGACAAGAACGGCGTCCGCGGTGACGAAGCCGGCTTCGACAAGAGCAAGGTCGCCGTCTACGGCCTCGGGCTCGCCGGATCGGGCGGCGGCACGGGACAGACGGAGTGGAGCTGGCTCACCGGCACCACCGGCTGGACGCACACCAACAAGAACCCCTGGGGCGACCAGTACAACTACGACGACCCGCGTTTCCAGGCGACGATCGCGTGGTGGGCCGGGCTCATCGACAAGGGGTACATGCCGCGGCTCGAGACCACGATCGGCGCGTCCATGCCGGACAACTTCGGTGCCGGGCGTGCGGCGATCAACGCGAACGGATCGTGGATGATCGGCCAGTACACCGGCTACGACGGAGTGAACGTCGCGATCGCGCCGACGCCCGTCGGCCCGGAGGGCGCGCGCTCGTCGATGTTCAACGGGCTGGGCGACTCGATCTGGGTGGGCACGGACAACCTCGAGGGGTCGAAGAGGTGGGTCGAGTACCTCGGGTCCACCGCCTGCCAGGACGTCGTCGGCGACAAGGGCGTGGTCTTCCCCGCGATCCTGTCGTCCACGGACAACGCCGTCGAGGCCTATCGCGAGCGCGGCATCAACGTGGACGCCTTCACGGAGCAGGTCACCGACAAGACGACGTTCCTGTTCCCGATCACCGAGGATGCGGCGACGATCGAGGGCATCATGAAGCCCGCGATCGACGCGGTGCTCACCGGCCAGGCGGACGTCGACTCGCTGACCCAGGCCAACGACCGGGTCAACGCCCTGTTCAAGTAAGTACGATCACGAGGAGGCGGCGGAGCCCGGTCGATCCGGACTCCGCCGCCTCCTTCTCGAAAGCGAGTCCATGGAACCCCTCCACCTCCGTGCCGCCGGCACCAGCCTGCTCGTCGCCTTCCCCGGCGGCGAGGCCGAGATCGTCCATTGGGGCGCCGACCTCGGAGAGGCGCTTCCCGAGCTCGGGCTGCTCGGCGCGCCCGTGCCGCACTCGGCGTTCGACGCGCCGGTCGTCGCGGGGCTGATCCCGCAGTCGTCGTCCGGGTGGCTCGGTCGCCCAGGGCTCCGCGGGCACCGCGCCGACGGCCGCGGCTACTCGGCCGCGCTGCGCGTGACCTCGGCCGAGCACACGCACGGCGAGCGCGGCATCCGCATCGTGCAGGCCGATGCCGACGCCGGGGTCGAGGTGTCGACCGAGCTCGTGCTGCACGAGGGCGGCCTGCTCGAGGCGGTGCACGAGCTGCGCAACACCGGCGCCGACGCCTACGCGCTCGACGCGCTCGACGTCGCGCTGCCCGTGCCGTCCGGGGCCACCGAGCTCCTCGACCTCACCGGCCGCTGGTGCCGCGAGAACCATCCGCAGCGCCACGACATTCGGCAGGGCACGTGGGTGCGCAGCGGACGCCACGGCCGCACCGGTCACGACTCGTCGCTCCTCGTCGCGGCCGGCACGGCGGGCTTCGCGAACCGTTCGGGGCGCGTGTGGGCGACGCACCTCGGCTGGTCGGGCGACCACGAGCAGTATCTCGACGCCGCCGCCGACGGGCGGCGCATGCTGGGGGGCGGCGAGCTGCTCGGCTCGGGCGAGATCGTCCTGGCGCCGGGGGAGACGTACCGCACGCCGGCCCTCTACGCGGCGTACTCCGACCGGGGCCTGGACGGCGTGACGGATGCCTTCCACCGCTGGTTCCGCGCGCGTCTGGGTCACGTCGACACGGTGTCGGGGCGCGTGCGCCCGGTGGTGCTCAACACGTGGGAGGCCGTGTACTTCGACCACCGCCTCGAGCCGCTCGTCGAGCTCGCCGACGAGGCAGCCGCGCTCGGCGTCGAGCGGTTCGTGCTCGACGACGGCTGGTTCCGCGGCCGCCGCGACGACCACGCCGCCCTCGGCGACTGGTACGTCGACGAGACGGTGTGGCCGGAGGGCCTCACGCCGCTGATCGACGCGGTCACCTCGCGCGGCATGGAGTTCGGGCTGTGGGTCGAGCCCGAGATGATCAGCCTCGACTCCGACGTCGCCCGCGCCCACCCGGACTGGGTGAGCGGCCCGGCGGGACGGATGCCGCGGGAGTGGCGGCACCAGCACGTGATCGACCTCGTGAACCCCGAGGCGTGGCAGTACGTGTACGACCGTCTCGACGCGCTGCTGAGCGAGAACGACATCGCCTACCTCAAGTGGGACCAGAACCGCGACCTCGCCGAGGCGGGGCACGCCGGACGCGCGTCCATGCACGCGCAGACGCTCGCCCTCTACCGCCTGCTCGACGCACTGCGCGCCGCGCATCCGCGCGTCGAGATCGAGTCGTGCTCGTCGGGCGGCGCCCGCGTGGATCTCGGCATCCTGGCCCGCACCGACCGTGTGTGGGCGTCGGACTGCAACGACGCGCTCGAGCGTCAGACCATCCAGCGCTGGACCGAGGCCGTGCTGCCGCCCGAGCTGGTCGGCGCTCACGTCGGCCCCACCCACGCCCACACCACGGGGCGCGTGCACGACATCGGCTTCCGTGCGGTCACCGCGCTGTTCGGGCACTTCGGCATCGAGTGGGACGTCCGGCAGGCGACGCCGCACGAGCGCGACGTGCTCGCGCGCGCGATCGCGCTCTACAAGGAGCACCGGGCGCTGCTGCACTCCGGCGTGCGCGTGCACGCCGACCTCGCCGAGCCGAACCTCGCGCTGCACGGGGTCGTCGCGCACGACGGCGGCGAGGCGCT
>NZ_JBDIAB010000110.1:0-9976 GCF_039812165.1 Microbacterium sp. | reverse complement strand
TGGCTGATCAGTCTCGAGCCGCTGCAGGAGTTCCTCGCGACCTACCCCGGCGAGTACCACCTGCCCGACGGCGCGCCGGTGGGCCTGCCGGGATGGCTCGGGTGGCAGCACTTCTTCAACGTGTTCCTGATGGTGCTCATCATCCGCTCGGGCCTGCGGGTGCGCACCGAGAAGCGGCCGACCGTGTTCTGGACGCCCCGCCGCGACCGCAAGGGCAAGATCAGCCTCACGCTGTGGTTCCACCAGGCGCTCGACGTGCTGTGGCTCGTGAACGGACTCGTCTTCGTCGTGCTGCTGTTCGCGACCGGGCAGTGGATGCGGATCGTCCCGACCAGCTGGGAGGTCTTCCCCAACGCCCTCTCCGCGGTGCTGCAGTACGTGTCGCTCGACTGGCCGACCGAGAACGGCTGGGTCAACTACAACAGCCTGCAGCAGCTCGCCTACTTCACGACCGTGTTCGTCGCCGCACCGCTCGCGGCGGTCACCGGCTACCGCATGTCGGGCCTCTGGCCGAAGAAGGCGCCCGCGCTCAACCGCGCCTACCCGGTGGAGTGGGCGCGCGCCCTGCACTTCCCGGTCATGCTGTACTTCGTCGCGTTCATCGTCGTGCACGTGACGCTCGTGTTCGCGACCGGAGCGCTCCGCAACCTCAACCACATGTACGCGGGGCAGGATGCCGTCAACTGGACCGGCTTCTGGATCTTCTTCGCATCGATGGTCGTCGTCGCCGCGGGCTGGGTCGCCGCACGACCGCTGCTGATCGCCCCGCTCGCCCGGCTCTTCGGCACCGTCGGCGGCCGCTGACGGTCGTCCGCCGCGTAACGCGCTGCCCTGGCGCCGCCTCCTCGGCGAGACTCCAACCCCGCGTCGAGACTGCACGCCCAGCGTGCAGTCTCGACGCACACGCGGGGCCGGGCACGGACCGCGGTTCGGCGGGAGCGCCGGGATGCCGCGGGTCGGGCTTCAGCACGCGCCCGCGTGTCGGGATGAGAGCGCGGTCAGCGGACGAAGCGGACCTCGGTCAGCGTCTCGCCGAGGAACGGCTCGTCGTGCCGGGCGCCGTCGAGCGCGAAGCCGTTGCGCACGTAGAAGCGGTGCGCGCGCGGGTTGTCCTCGGCGACCCAGAGGTACGCCGACTCACCCGACAGCACCGCGGCGTCGAGCAGGCGCTGGCCGATGCCGGTGCCCTGCCACGCGCCGAGCAGATAGATGAAGTACAGCTCGCGAGAGGTCGGGGCGTCGGCCTCGCGCGCGGGACCGGAGCCGGAGAACCCGACGATCTCGCCGTCCGCGAGCGCCGCGTACATGCGGTAGTCGGCGCCCTGGCTCATCCAGTGCGTCCACAGCTCCGCGATCCGCCTCGGCGAGATCTTCTCGAGCGCGGCCTTGCTGATGAGGTGGTCGTAGGTCTCGTGCCAGCAGGTGGCGTGGACGCGGCCGAGAGCCTCGGCATCCACGTCTCGAACAGGCCGGACGACGATGTCTGTCTGCACGGGGGCTTCCATGCGGCCGACTCTACGCCGACGCTCCCACGGTACGAAATCGACGGCGGAGGGCTGTGCGCATCCGACAAACGGCCCTGCGAAACCTCTCCGGCGGGGCTACGATCCCGTCGTGAACGTGATCTGGCGGACCCTGTTGACGATCCTGCGCGCGAGGGTGCTGCTGCGACGACACGGCCGGATCGCACCCGGCACCGTGGGTCGCGTGCACCTGCGGACGCTCCTCACCGACATCGACCTGCTCCGCCACATGAACAACGGCCGCTACGCGTCGCTGTTCGACCTCGGGCGGTTCGACCTGCTCATGCGCACCGGCATCTGGGACGCCATGAACGCGCGCCGCTGGTACGCGGTGGTCGCGAGCGAGACGATCACGTTCCGCAAGTCCCTCGGGCTGTGGCAGCGCTTCACCGTCGAGTCGCGCCTCTACGGCCACGACGACCGGTCGGTGTACCTCATGCACCGCGCGGTCGTGGGCGGCGAGGTGTACGCCGAGATGATCGTGCGAGCGCGGTTCCTCCGTCGCTCCGGCGGCATCGTCGCCAACGAGGAGCTCTTCGCGGCGCTCGGCCGGCCCGACGACCTGCCGCCGCTGCCGCAGTGGGTGGCCGACTGGGCGGCGGGGTCGGCGCTGCCGTCGACGAAGGCCGCGGCGCCGAGCCTCTGGCCCTGACGATCCCCGGTGCCGCCACGCTGCGGCATCCCCTCCGCTCCGGTCCGCCCACCGCGAGAATGCACTGGTGCACCGAGAGTGCACGCCGGGCACGCTGTCTCGGTGCACAGTTGCACTCTCGCGGGAATGGCGGGGCGGGATGCCGGCGGTGCCTGCGCCACGGCGGGCACATCCCGGGGTGCGCGAGGCCGCGCGCCTAGGCTGGAGGAATGCAGGAGTCGTCCGCGGAAGAGTCCGACGCCGCCACCGACAGCCACGCGCCCGAGGACGCCGACCTCGCGACGCGCGCGGTCGCGCTCGCGCGGCGCTGGGTCGTCGAGGCCGCCGAGGTCGAGGCCGACCCCGCCGCCGCACGGCTGGCGGGCGTGCTCAAGGACCCCGACGGCCTGCCGTTCACGATCGGCTTCGTCGACGGGGTCATGCGTCCCGAGAGCCTGTCGGCCGCGGCATCCAGCCTGGGCCGCGTCGCCCCGCTCGTGCCGGAGTTCCTGCCCTGGTACCTGCGCGGCGCCGTGCGCGTGGGCGGATGGGTGGCCCCCATGGTGCCCAGCCCCACGGTGCCCATCGCGCGACGCGTGCTGCGCGAGATGGTCGGCCACCTCATCGTCGACGCGCGCCCCGAGAAGCTCGGCCCGGCGCTCGCCAAGCTGCGCGAGAACGGCTCGCGACTCAACCTCAACCTGCTCGGCGAGGCCGTGCTGGGCGAGGGCGAGGCGCTGCGCCGGCTCGACGGCATCCACGACCTCGTCCGCCGCGACGACGTCGACTACGTCTCGGTGAAGGTCTCCGCGATCGTCAGCGACATCTCGCTGTGGGCGTTCGACGAGCAGGTCGAGGCGATCGCCGAGCGGCTGCTGCCGCTGTACGTCACGGCATCCGGCAACGGCACCTTCATCAACCTCGACATGGAGGAGTATCGCGACCTCGACCTCACGGTCGCCGTCTTCACGCGCATCCTCGAGGACGAGCGGCTGCCGGGGCTCGAGGCCGGCATCGTGCTGCAGGCCTACCTTCCCGACACGCTCGCAGCTCTCCGCGAGCTCACCGCGTGGGCGCGGCAGCGCGTCGACGCGGGCGGCGCACCCATCAAGATCCGGCTCGTCAAGGGGGCGAACCTCGCGATGGAGCGGGTGGACGCCGTCATGCACGGCTGGGAGCAGGCTCCGTACCTCACGAAGCTCGACACCGACGCGAACTACGTCCGCTGCCTCGACGAGGCGCTCCGACCGGAGAGCATCGCGGCGGTGCGGATCGGCGTCGCGGGCCACAACCTGTTCGACATCGCGTACGCGTGGCAGCTCGCGGGCGAGCGCGGCGTCCGCGACGGCGTCGAGGTCGAGATGCTCCTCGGCATGGCGCAGGGCCAGGCCGCGGCGGTCGCGAACGAGGTGGGGCCGGTGCTGCTGTACGTGCCGGTCGTGCCGCCGCACCACTTCGACTCCGCGATCGGCTACCTCGTGCGCCGGCTGGAGGAGAACGCCTCGGGCGAGAACTTCCTCTCCGCCGCGTTCGACCTCGCCGCCGACCAAGCCCTGTTCGCGCGCGAGCGCGACCGCTTCCTCGCCGCGCTGGAGCGCGCCGCCGATCCGGAGCTGCCCGCGTCGCCGCGACGTGCGCAGCACCGCGCGGAGCCCGCGCCGAGCATCTACCGCACCCCCGCGACCGACGAGGCCGACCTCACGCAGGCGGTGCTCGGGATCGCCCGGTCGGCGACGGCCGCCGACGGTCGAGACGCGGACGCCCGGCAGGGTGCCGGCGGTTCCGCGGCCGAGCCCGGCGACACGCAGCCGCTCGAGCCCGCCGCCGAGGAGCTGCTCTTCGGCGGGCAGGCGTTCGTCGAGACCGCGGTGTTCTCGCCCCGCGAGTCGGCGGGCCGTGCGCTCGGCGCGCCCGGCTTCCGCAACGCCGCCGACTCCGACCCGTCGCAGGCCGCGACGCGCGCGTGGGCGCGCGACGTGCTCGCGCGCGTCGAGACCTCGACGGCGGGGGATGCCGCGATCGAGGCGGCCCGCGTCGACGACGAGGCCGCGCTCGACGGCGTCGTCGACCGCGCGCGCGAGGCCGCCGCGTCGTGGGGCGCGCGTCCCGCCGCGGAGCGCTCCGCCGTGCTGCTCGCCGCCGCCCGCGCGCTCGAGGAGCGCCGCGGCGCGCTCATCGAGGTCGCCGCGTCCGAGACCGGCAAGGTGTTCGCCGAGGCCGACGTCGAGGTCAGCGAGGCCGTGGACTTCGCCGCGTACTACGCCGCGACCGCGCGCGAGCTCGACCGCGTCAGCGGCGCCGTGTTCGTGCCGGGGCGCGTGACGCTCGTCGCCTCGCCGTGGAACTTCCCGATCGCGATCCCCGCGGGCGGCGTGCTCGCCGCGCTCGCGGCCGGCTCCGCCGTCGTCTTCAAGCCGGCCCCGCAGGCCCGCCGGTGCGCGGCGGTCGTGGCCGAGGCGCTGTGGGATGCCGGCATCCCGCGCGACCTGCTCGCCCTCGTCGACGTCGACGAGGACGCGCTCGGGCAGCGGCTCGTCACCCACCCGCACGTCGACCGCGTGATCCTCACCGGCTCGTGGGAGACCGCGGCGCTGTTCCGCTCATGGCGCCCCGACCTGGCACTCCACGCCGAGACGAGCGGCAAGAACGCCATGATCGTCATGCCGTCCGCCGACCTCGACCTCGCGGCGGCGGCCGTGGCGCGCAGCGCCTTCGGGCATGCGGGGCAGAAGTGCTCCGCGGCATCCCTCGTGATCCTCGTCGGCTCGGTCGGCCGGTCGCAGCGCTTCGCGCGACAGCTCGTGGACGCCACCACGTCGATGCGCGTGGGCCCGCCCTCCGACCCGCTGAGCGAGGTCGGCCCGGTCATCGAGGCGCCGCGCGGCAAGCTGCGCTGGGCGCTGACCACCCTCGACGAGGGGGAGAGCTGGCTCGTCGAGCCCGAAGAGCTCCACGGCGTCGGGCCGGAGCACGCCGGGCGGCTCTGGACCCCCGGCATCCGCACCGGCGTGCGACCCGGATCCCGCATGCACCTGGAGGAGTTCTTCGGGCCGGTGCTCGGTGTCATGCACGTGCCGTCGCTCGCGCGCGCGATAGAGCTGCAGAACGCGGTCGCCTACGGTCTCACCGCGGGCCTGTTCACGCAGGACCCCGAGGACCTCGCGGTGTGGCTCGACCGGGTCGAGGCGGGGAACCTCTACGTCAACCGCGGCATCACGGGCGCGATCGTGCAGCGGCAGCCGTTCGGCGGCTGGAAGCGCTCCGCGGTCGGGCCGGGCGCGAAGGCCGGCGGTCCGAACTACCTCGTCGGTCTGGGGTCGTGGCGCTCGTCGGCCGGCGGCGCGCAGTCGTCGACGCTGCACCTGCGCGGCCTCGACACGCGCATCACCGACGTCATCGAGGCGGCCCAGCCCACGCTCGGCTTCGACGGGTTCGAGTGGCTGCGCCGCGGCGCGCTGTCGGACGCCCTCGCCTGGAACCGCGAGTTCGGCCAGGTGCGCGACGTGTCGCAGCTCGGGGTGGAGCGCAACCTCTTCCGCTACCGGCCGGTGCCGGTGGCGATCCGTGCGACGACGGATGCCGAGTGGCACCGCGTGCTGCGCGTCGTCGTCGCCGCCGTGCGCGCCGGGTCGAGGTTCACGCTCAGCTCGGCGACGGGCCTCGCGTCGTCGGTGCGGCGCGCCCTCGGCGAGCTCGACGTGCCGGTGTTCGTCGAGACCGACGAGCAGTGGATCGAGCGCATGACGCGCGCCGCGGGCGACGGCACCGCTGCGTCGGAGGCAGACGCGGCCGAGGACCGCGGTGCAGAGGTCGACCACCCGAGTGACGGCGGCTCGACCGACGACGCTGCGGGCTCGGGCGACGCGACGGATTCCGAGCCCGCGGGGCAGGACGACGCCCACGACGGGCGGACAGGAGAAGCCCGCGAGACCGGCGACGAGCCCGATCCCGCGCCCGGCAGGAAGGGACCGCCGCTCCTCGCGAAGGCTCTCGCCCGCGTGGGCGGCGACCGCCTCGGTCGCGGTGCGAGCGCCGCCGCCGGCCATGCCGGTGGCGACCGCATGCCCCGCGGCGACGACGAGCCGGCCGTGCCGCCGCGTCCGCCGCGTGCGCGCCTGGTGGGCTCGCCCGGTGCCGTCGCGACCCTGCGGTGGGCGCTCGCCGACGCGCTGGAGGGCGACCCCGACCTGGCCGTCTACGCCGACGAGGTGACCACGGCGGGGCGCATCGAGCTGCTGCCGTTCCTGCGCGAGCAGTCGATCACGATCACCGCGCATCGCTACGGGACCCCCGACCCCTGGAGCGAAGAGGTCATCTGACCCCGCACGGTGCCGCGCGCGCGTCCTCGCCGGCGCGGGCAGCGTCCTCCCGCGCCTCCGTTCACCGCTGCGGAACGCCGGTGTAAAAGATTCTTGACATCGCTCGCGGGCACGCGTACCGTGGGTGATGTCAAGAATTCTATACATCGAAGGAGGTGCGCCATGGGGTACGCGGAACGCAACACGTGGGCGCAGCTGATCGCCGGTGTGATCGGCACGGGGGCCTACCTCGTGATCGTGCTGCCGCAGTTCGGCGACCGCGCGATCGACGACGTCGACTGGGCGTGGCCGATGGTGTGGTGCATCGCGGCCGCGATCGTGCTGTCGATCGTCCTGAGCGTCCTGTGGGGCATCGCCGCGGGCATGCGCGATCCCGAGCTCGAGCAACGCGCCGACCAGCGCGACCGCGAGATCGAGTGGTTCGGCGACCGCATCGGGCAGGCGTTCCTCGTGCTCGGCGGTCTCGGCGGGCTCGTGCTCGCGATGACGCGGGCCGACTGGTTCTGGATCGGCAACGCGATCTTCGCGGGCTTCGTCCTGTCCGCGATCCTCGGCGGCATCGCCCGCCTCGTCGCCTACCGTCGGGGCTTCCAGTGATGGCGCGGCCGACCCGCGTCACCAACCGCATCCGTCTCGTGCGCGAGGCCGCCGGGATGACGCAGGCCGACCTCGCCGGTCGCGTCGGCGTGACCCGGCAGACCCTCATCGCCATCGAGCAGGGCAGGTACTCGCCCACGCTCGAGCTCGCCTTCCAGCTCGCGCGCGTCTTCCGCGTCTCGATCGACGAGCTGTTCGACTACCCGGAGGAGCCATGACCACCACCCAGACCCAGACCATGCTCGCGTGGGCGCAGACCGCCTACGGCGGGCCGGATGCCGTCGCCGCCGCGCGCGTCGACGTGCCGGCGCCCCGAGCCGGGGCCGTCCTCGTGCGCGTGGACGCGACGAGCCTGAACTCCGGCGACGTGCGCGTGATGCGCGGCGAGCCCCTGCTCCTCCGCCTCGTCTTCGGGCTGCGCAGGCCCAAGACCCCGACGCCCGGGCGGGACGTCGCCGGCACGGTCGTCGCCCTCGGCGACGGCGTCGCCGACCTCGCCGTGGGCGACCGGGTGGTCGGCGAGCTCACCGGCGCCGGCGGTCTCGCCGAGCACGTCGTGGCCCCGGTCTCCGAGCTCGCGCGCATCCCCGACGGCCTCGACGCGGTGACGGCGGCGACGCTGCCGATTGCCGGCGGGACGGCGTGGCAGGCGCTGGATGCCGCGGCCGTGGCATCCGGTCATCGCGTGCTGGTCGTCGGCGCCGGGGGAGGCGTCGGCACGTTCGCCGTGCGTCTCGCCGCGCTCCGCGGCGCCGAGGTCGACGCGCTCTGCGGGGCGCGCGCCGAGCCCGTCGTCGCCGACCTGGGTGCGGCACGGACGTGGGACTACCGCGAGGTCGGCCTCGCCGACCTGCCGCAGGACGCCTATGACGCCGTGATCGACGTGGCCGGTGCCGTGCTGCTGCGCGCGCTGCAGGGCCTCGCGCGCGACGGCGGGACGGTGGTGCTCGTGAACGGCGGCGAGCACCGCGTGTTCGGGCCGCTCGGGCGCATGGCGCGGGGCGCGGTGCTGTCGATCGGCTCGCGGCGCCGCATCCGGCTGCTCGCCGCCGCCGTGCGCCCGAGCCTCACCGCCGAGCTGGCGGCGCTCGCGGCCGCGGGCGAGCTCGTGCCGCACGTCGAGCGGACGTGGCCGCTGGCCGAGGCGCGTGCCGCGCTCGCGCACGTCGACGCCGGTCGCACCGTCGGCAAGGTCGTGGTCACGGCATCCTGATCGCGCTCAGCGCTGCGAGAGGGCGAAGGGCGGCTCCAGCCTGGGAAACATCGGAAAGTGCCGGACGTTCAGGGTCGCGAGCCGCGCACCCTGCAACTCGGCGGTCGCGGCGATCAGGTAGTCGGCGATGCCGATGCCGGAGTGGCTGCGGCGGAACTCGCGCATGAGCTCCCCGGCACGCCGCGCGATCAGCTCGGTGACCGGCACGGGGTGGAGGGCCGCGAGGAGATCCCACACCTCGCGGCGCTCCGAGGAGCGCATCCCGCCGGTGAGCTCCGTGACGGTCACGACGCTCGTGAGCACCGGTCCGCCGCGCCGGGTGGCGAGCAGCCAGTCTCTGGCGATCCGCTCGCCCCGCAGCAGGGCGATGAGGACATCGGTGTCGACCAGGATCACGATGCGGCTCGCCACGCGCCGTCGAGGTGCTTCTCGCGGGAGCCCGGAGCACGATCGGGGATCTCAAGGTCCGGCGCGACGCCGAACGCGGCCTCGATCGCGGCGAGATCTGAGCGGAGGTCGTCGGTGCCGATCAGCGCGTGGTCGATCAGGCGCCGGATCATCTCGGCGCGCGAGACGCCTTCGGCCGCTGCGAGGCGATCCAGGGCCTCGGTCTGGCGGGCTTCGAGGTAGATGTTCGTGCGCTGCATACACCGCATCATACACCGTGGTGCTCACGCGACGTCGACCTCGACGGTGTGCCAGCCGGTCGCACCGTCCGGCACGACCGACCGCGGCGTCGCGGTCTGGGTCTCGCCGTCGGCGTTCGTCGCACGACAGCGGATGCGGTGGCGGCCCGACTCGGCGAGCCACGGCAGGCTCCACTGCACCCACGTGTCGTCCGAGACGGCCGACGCGAGCGTCGCCTGCCGCCACGGGCGGTCGTCGACCTGCACCTCGACGCCGCGCACGCCGACGTGCTGCTGCCACGCGACGCCGGCGATGACGGTGGTGCCGGGCTGGACGCGGGCGCCGCGCCGGGGCACGTCGATGCGCGACTGCAGCTTGATCGGCCCCCGCTCCGACCAGCCGCGCTGCGTCCAGTACGCCGCGGCGCGGTCGAAGCGGGTCACCTCGAGCTCGGTCAGCCACTTCGTCGCCGACACGTAGCCGTAGAGTCCTGGCACGACCATGCGCACCGGGAAGCCGTGCTCTCGGGGGAGCGGCGCGCCGTTCATGCCCACGGCGAGGAGCGCGTCGCGGTCGTCGGTGAGCGCCTTCAGCGGAGTGGATGCCGTGAACCCGTCCACCGAGCGCGACAGCACCATGTCGGCCTCGCCGCTCGGTCGGGCGCGCGCGAGCAGCTCGCGGATCGGATACCCGAGCCACACCGCGTTGCCGACCAGCGAGCCGCCGACCTCGTTCGACACGCACGCGAGGGTCGTGACGCTCTCCCGGAGAGGCAGGGCGAGGAGCTCGTCCCACGTGAGCACGACCTCCTCCGCCACCAGGCCGTGGATGCGCAGAGTCCACTCTGACGCCGCGAGGTCGGGCACGATCAGCGCCGTGTCGATGCGGTAGAAGCCGTCGTTCGGCGTCACGTAGGTCGCGAGGTCCGGGATGCCGAGCTCGGTCGTCGGCGGGATCGTCGGCGCGGGGGCGGCCGGAGCCGGGAGCCGGATCGCGGCCCGGACCTTCGCGGCGGCCTCGGCTCCCGTGCGCAGCGCGCTGCCCGCCACCCCGGCGAGCACCCCGG
>NZ_JBDIAB010000109.1:0-9991 GCF_039812165.1 Microbacterium sp. | reverse complement strand
TCGTCCCGCGCCGCACCGCCGATGCCGAGGGCACGCCCGCGAGCGCACCGCGCGGGCTCGCGGCGGCCGTCGCGCGCGTGCCGAACGCGGGCGACGAGCGCGTGCGGGTCGAGCGGTACACGATGCCGGACGGGTCGCGGCAGTTCGCGGTCTACGTCGCCGGCACGCAGTCGGCGGCCCCGAGCGGCGTCGAGGCGTGGGATCTCGGCTCGAACCTGCAGCTGTACGGCGGCGAGCCGTCGGCCTCGTACCAGGCGACCGTGGAGGCGCTGCGGCAGGTCGGGGCCGGCCCGGACGACCCGGTGCACGCGTTCGGGTACTCGCAGGGCGGCATGATCGCCGCCCGTCTCGCGCTCGAGGACGAGTTCTCGGTGCGCACGCTCGTCACGTTCGGGTCGCCGGTGCACGCCGACGTGGGCCCGGGCACGGTGGGCGTCGCGCTGCGGCACGCCGACGACCCGGTGGCCGCGCTCGCCGCGGGCGGCTTCGCCGCGACGGTCGGCGCCCACGGCAGCTTCGTGGCGGAGCGCACCGCCGACCCGGTCGGGGGCGTGCGCGACCTGCTGCATCCGTTCGGCGCGCACGCCCTCGACGCCTACGCCGAGACCGCCGGGATGCTGGACGCCTCCGCGGATCCGCGCATGGATGCCGTGCGGGAGGTGTTCGCGGGGCTGGAGGCGGCGGCATCCGTCGAGACGACGGTCTTCGGCGCCGAGCGCGTCGCCGAGCCGCGACCCTCCGCGGCGAAGAACCTGGCCGCGACGATCGAGTCGGCGCGGTGAGCGGTCAGTCCTTGTCGCGCTGCGGGCGCAGGATGATGCCGAAGATCCAGTTGATCACCGAGATGATCAGGGCGCCGACGATGCCGAGCCAGAAGTCCTCGACGCGCAGGCCCCAGTTCCACCAGTGCGTGAGCCACGCGGTGAGCCACAGCAGGAACCCGTTGATCACGAGGGAGATCAGGCCCAGGGTCAGGATGTAGAGCGGGATCGCGACGATGCGGATCACCGTGCCGATGATCGTGTTCACGATGGCGAAGACCGCCGCGACCGCCAGCAGGGTGAGGACGAGCTGCAGCGTCTCGCCCGGCGCGAACGCGATGACCGAGATCTGCAGTGCCGGGATGAGCGTCACGACCCAGATCGCGAACGCGTTGATGACGACACGGATGAGGAAGCGCATGGTCTCTTCAGTCTCGCACGGGCGTGTGGGAGCGCAAGTGGGCGTCGACGGCGACGAGGTCGAGGCGGCCCTCGGCGACGCCGATGACGAGGGCGAACCCCTCGTCGGTCGTGAAGTCGTGTCTGCGGCCGTTGATCCAGAGGAACGCGACCAGGAGCGTCCACCCGCTGCGCTTGTTCCCGTCGACGAACGGGTGGTTGCGCACGACGCTCTCCAGCAGTGCGGCGGCCTTCAGCTCCAGGGTCTCGTACGCGTCGGCGCCGAAGAGGGTCGTCGCCGGACGGGCGAGAGCGGATGCCAGGAGCCCCGCGTCGCGCACAGGGAAGCCCATCCGCTTCGCGACGTGGAGCGCGTCCTCGAGCGAGAGGTGGTCCGTCATGCGTCTTCGAGGCGGCGGAGGAGGTCGGCGTCGTGCGAGAGCACGAAGTCGACCGCGTCGTCGACGAGCCCGCAGCGCGCGGCCCGCTCGACGACGTACTGGGCGCCTTGGAGCAGCAGGGCGTGCTTGGACGTGTGCGTGCGCGCCGCGAGCGCCTCGAGCTGTGCGTCGAGCTCGGCGGGGAGTCGAACCGTCATGGCCATACCAGAATGGTACCGCCGGCACCTCCGGTTGCGTACCTTTCGCGTGCGCCGGCCGTCGGCGGGGAGTCGGCCGGCCGGCGCCGCGCCGACCCGCGTGCCGAGCGCGGGCGGCTCGCACGGCGCGCGCCGCCGAGACGCGGGGAGTCCCGTCCGTAGACTCGGTCCGTGACCGATCTTCCCGTGCGCATCCGCCCCGAGATCGCCGCGCTGCCGCCGTACCGGCAGGGCAAGCAGGCCGGCGACGAGGCGTTCAAGCTGTCCAGCAACGAGAACCCGTTCGACCCTCTCCCGGGCGTGCTCGCCGCGGTGCAGGCCGCCGGATCGTTCAACCGCTATCCCGACGCCTCGGCCGCGCGCCTGCGCGACCGGCTCGCCGAGCGGCACGGCGTGAGCCCCGACGGCGTCCACGTCGCGGCCGGCTCGGTGTCGATCCTCTACCAGCTCACCCAGGCCGCGGCCGGCCCCGGAGACGAGGTCGTCTTCGCGTGGCGCTCGTTCGAGGCCTATCCCGGCCTCGCGGTCGTCGCGGGCGCGACGGCGGTGCCGGTGCCGCTCACCGCCGACGGGCGGCACGACCTGGTCGCGATGGCGGATGCCGTGACCGACCGCACGCGCGTCGTCATCGTCTGCACCCCGAACAACCCGACCGGCCCGACGGTGACGCAGGCCGAGTTCGACGCGTTCGTCGCCGCGGTGCCCGGCGACGTCCTGATCGTCCTCGACGAGGCGTACGCCGAGTTCGTGACGGATCCGGACGCCGTCCGCGGCGACGCGGTGCGGGCCGCCGGCCACGACAACGTCGTGATCCTGCGCACGTTCTCGAAGGCGTACGGCCTCGCGGGCCTCCGCGTCGGCTACGCGATCGGCCATCCGAGCATCCTCGACGCGGCGCGCACGACCGGCATCCCGCTGTCGGTCATCGCCGCCGCCGAGGCCGCCGCGCTCGCGAGCCTCGACGCCGAGGACGCGCTGCGCGAGCGCATCGACGCCATCGTCGAGCGGCGCGACCGCCTCGCCGCGGGCCTGCGCGCCGCCGGCTGGGACGTCCCGGATGCGCAGGGCAACTTCGTCTGGCTCTCCACCGGCGCCGAGACCCTCGACGTCGCGGCGGCGTTCGCCGAGGCCGGCCTCATCGTCCGCCCGTTCGCCGGAGACGGTGTGCGCATCTCGGTCGGCGAGGAGGAATCTGTAGACAGGGTGATAGCGATCGCGGCATCCGTTGTCGAGAGCCTCCCGCAGACCCATGCCGGCCGACGGTAGCGTGAACAAGATGACCCCGACTTCCGAGGCAGAGACGTCCGACACCGCGCTCGTGCGCGTGCTCGACGACGGCGGCGCGTTCGCGCCCACTCCGGCCGCCGAGCGCTACGTGCCGCTCATCGACGCGCTCGACGACGCCGAGCTCGAGACGCTCTACCGCGACATGGTGCTCGTGCGCGCGTTCGACCAGCAGGCCACGAACCTCCAGCGGCAGGGGCAGCTGGCGCTGTGGCCGCCGTCGCTCGGCCAGGAGGCCGCCCAGGTCGGCTCGGCGCGCGCCGCGCGGCCGCAGGACCACTTCTTCCCCTCGTACCGCGAACACGTCGTGTGCACGATCCGCGGCGTCGACCCCGTCGACATCATCCGGCTCATGCGCGGGCTCACGCACGGCGGCTGGAACCCGACCGACCCCGCCAACGGCAACGTGCACATCTACACGCTCGTGCTGGGCGCGCAGACGCTGCACGCGACAGGCCTCGCGATGGGCCTCGTCTTCGACGGGCGCTGCGGCACCGGCGACGTCGAGCGCGACGAGGCCGTCGTGGTCTACTACGGCGACGGCGCGTCGAGTCAGGGCGACGTGCACGAGGCCATGGTGTTCGCGAACAGCTACCGCACGCCCGAGGTCTTCTTCCTGCAGAACAACCACTGGGCCATCTCGGTGCCGGTGGCCACGCAGGCGCGCGCGCCGCTGTCGCGCCGCGGCGAGGGGTACGGCATGCCGTCGATCCGTCTCGACGGCAACGACGTGCTCGCGAGCTACGCGGTGACGCGGCTGGCCCTCGACGAGGCGCGCGGCGGAGACGGCCCGCGCGCGATCGAGGCGCTCACCTACCGCATGGGCGCCCACACGACGAGCGACGACCCCACGAAGTACCGCACGTCCGACGAGGAGGCGCGGTGGGCGCGCCGCGACCCCATCGCGCGCATGCGTGCGTACCTCGAGGGTCGGGGTGCGGCATCCGCGTTCTTCGACGGGGTGGATGCCGAGGCCCGCGCCTACGCGGACGACGTGCGCGTGCGCACGAACGCGCTGGGGGAGCTCGACGTCGAGACGATGTTCGCGCACGTCTACAGCGAGGACCATCCGCTCGTCGCGGAGCAGCGTCAGTGGCTGGCCGACTACGAGGCGTCGTTCGAGGGGGGTGCCGCATGAGCCCGCAGCGAGGCGCGACTGCGCCGGAGGCACCGGTCTCGACGATGCCGTTCAGCCGTGCGCTCAACGCGGGGCTGCGCGCCGCGCTCGCCGCCGACGACCACGTGCTGCTCATGGGCGAGGACATCGGGCGCCTCGGCGGCGTGTTCCGGGTCACCGAGGGGCTGCAGGCCGAGTTCGGCGACCGGCGCGTGCTCGACACGCCCCTGGCCGAGTCGGGCATCGTCGGCACCGCGATCGGCCTCACGATGGCGGGCTTCCGGCCGGTGTGCGAGATCCAGTTCGACGGGTTCGTGTTCCCCGCGTTCGACCAGATCACGACGCAGCTGGCGAAGCTGACGAATCGGCACGAGGGTGCGATCAGCGTGCCGGTGGTCATCCGCATCCCGTACGGCGGCCACATCGGCGCCGTCGAGCACCACCAGGAGAGCCCGGAGGCGTACTTCACGCACACGCCCGGACTGCGCGTGGTGAGCCCGTCCACCCCCAACGACGCGTACTGGATGATCCAGGACGCGATCGCGTCGCGCGACCCGGTGATCTTCCTCGAGCCGAAGGCGAAGTACTGGATGAAGGGCGAGGTCGACACGTCGGCGCGCGCCCTGCCGCTGCACGCGTCGCGGCTCGTGCGGCGCGGCACCGACGTGACGCTCGTCGGCCACGGGGCGATGGTCACGACGCTGCTGCAGGCCGCGGCGCTCGCCGAGAGCGAGGGCACGTCGTGCGAGGTCGTCGACCTCCGCTCGCTGTCGCCGGTGGACTACGGGCCGATCCTCGACTCGGTGCGCCGCACCGGCCGCATGGTCTACGCGCAGGAGGCGCCCGGCTTCACGTCGCTCGGCTCCGAGATCGCGGCGACCGTCATGGAGCGCGCCTTCTTCGCGCTCGAGGCGCCGGTCCTGCGGGTCTCGGGCTTCGACGTGCCGTTCCCGCCCGCCAAGCTCGAGGGCACCTACCTGCCCGACGCCGACCGCATCCTCGAGGCCGTCGACCGCACCCTCGCCTACTGACCCGTCCGCCGCCCCTTCCACCATCGCCCGCCGACCCCGCCCCGCCCATGACCCCACTCCCCACCGCGAGACTCCACTGGTGCGTCGAGACTGCGCGCCCGGTCTGCAGTCTCGACGCACGGATGGAGTCTCGCGGTCGGGGGCGGCCGGCGAGAGGACCGAGAGGACCGAAATGAGCACCCAGACCTTCCACCTCCCCGACGTCGGCGAGGGACTGACCGAGGCCGAGATCGTCCAATGGCGCGTCGCCCCCGGCGACGACGTCGCGGTCAACGACGTGCTCGTCGAGATCGAGACCGCCAAGTCGCTCGTCGAGCTGCCGTCGCCGTTCGCCGGCACGGTCGGCGACCTGCTCGCCGCCGAGGGCGACACGGTCGAGGTCGGCACGCCGATCATCACGATCGCGGGCGCCGCGTCGGCGCCGGATGCCTCGTCCGGCCTCTCCGCGCACGGCGAGAAGCCCGCCGAGCCCGAGGACGGCGGCTCGGTGCTCGTCGGCTACGGCACCGGCGGCGGGGTGACCTCGCGGCGCCGCAAGCCCGCGGAGCGCCCGGTGAAGGCATCCGTCGGCGTCGTCGCGAAGCCCCCGATCCGCAAGCTGGCGCGCGACCTCGGCGTGGACCTCGCTGCGGTGACCCCCACCGGGCCCGCCGGCGAGGTGACCCGTGAGGACGTCGTGAGCCACGCCTCGCAGGCGAGCGTGTTCCGCAACATCCAGACGCCCGAGTGGGGCGACGTGCGCGAGGAGACCATCCCCGTGGCGCCCGAGGTCGCGGCCTCGGCGGTGGCCCCGGTCGTCGCCGACGGCGCGTCGCGGCTCGCCGCCGGGGCGGCCCTGCCCGCGCCCGCACCCGACGCCGCCGGCCGCGAGGAGACCATCCCGGTCAAGGGCGTGCGCAAGGCGACGGCATCCGCCATGGTCGGGTCGGCGTACAGCGCCCCGCACGTGTCGGTGTGGACCGACGTCGACGCGAGCCGCACGATGGAGCTCGTCAAGCGGCTGAAGGCGTCGCCCGACTTCGCCGACATCAAGGTGTCGCCGCTGCTGATCATGGCGCGCGCCGTGATCTGGGCCGCCCGCCGCACGCCGATGGTGAACGCGGCGTGGGCGGAGACCGAGTCGGGAGCCGAGATCCGCGTGCGCCGGTACGTCAACCTCGGCATCGCGGCGGCGACGCCGCGCGGCCTCCTGGTGCCCAACATCAAGGACGCGCACACGCTCAACATGCGGGAGCTCGCCAAGGCGCTCGAGCGGCTGACGCTCACGGCGCGCGAGGGCAAGACGACGCCCGCCGACCAGCAGGGCGGCACGATCACGATCACGAACATCGGCGTGTTCGGGATGGATGCCGGCACGCCGATCATCAACCCGGGCGAGGCGGGGATCGTCGCGATGGGCACGATCCGGCAGAAGCCGTGGGTGGTCGACGGCGAGGTGCGGCCGCGCTGGGTCACGACGGTGTCGGGGTCGTTCGATCACCGCGTGATCGACGGCGACGGCATGAGCCGCTTCATCCGCGACGTCGCCGCCGTGCTCGAGGAGCCCGCGCTGCTCCTGGACTGATCGGGCTCGTCGGCCTGCCCGGCGGCCGCCTCCGCCCCGGGGGTTGTCGCCCCCGTGCGGTTCGTGTCCTCTCCGGTTCGTGTCCTCTCCGGTTGGTGTCTCGTGCGGTTGGCGTCACCTTCCTGCGATGGCGCCAGAAACCTGCGCTGGCTGCGGTGTCGTCCTGTGCGGTTGGTGTCACCTTCCTGTAATGGCGCCAGGAATCTGCGCTGGTGGCGGTGTCGCCCTGTGCGGTTGGTGTCACCTTTCTGCGGTGGCGTCAGAAACCCGCGCTGGCTGCGGCGGCATCGGAGCGGTTGGTGTCACCTTTCTGCGAGGGCGCCAGAATCCTGCGCTGGCGGCGACCTTCGCCAGCGTCGGCGCCACTTCGCTGCGATGGCGCCACATATTTGTAGGGGCCTAAGCAGGAAACTGGCGCCAAAGTCCGAAATGGGTCCGGCTCTCAGTTTGAGAACGATTATCACTAGACGTACGCTGGTGGCATGACCCGCAAGCCTTTCGCGGCCCTCGCGCTCGCCGCCGCCACAGTCCTCGCCCTCGCCGGCTGCTCCTCGTCCGCCGCTCCGTCCGCCACGGCGACCGGCGACGGCAAGGTGCAGGTCGTGGCATCCACCAACGTCTACGGCGACCTCGCGAGCACGGTCGGCGGCGACCTGGTCGACATCACCTCGATCATCACGTCGATCTCGCAGGACCCGCACTCGTACGAGGCGTCGGCCCGCGACCAGCTCACGATCTCGCGCGCCGACCTCGTCATCGAGAACGGCGGCGGCTACGACGCGTTCATCGACGGCCTGCTGGAGTCGAGCGGGTCGGATGCCGTCGTCCTCACCGCCGCCGAGTTCTCGCACGACTGGCCCGGGAACGGCGGTCACGACCACGCCGAGGACGACCACGCCGAGGACGACCACGCGACCGACGAGGCTCATGCGACCGAGGACGCCCACGCCGACGGCGACGCCCACGACGGCCACGACCACATCGAGGGGTTCAACGAGCACGTCTGGTACGACCCGCACACCATGGCCCACCTCGTCGAGGAGATCGCGCACGAGCTGGGCGAGCTCGACGCCGCGAACGCGCAGACCTACGAGGACAACGCCGCCGCGCTCGTCGCCGAGATCGAGGGCCTCGAGGCGACCCTCGCCGACCTCAAGGCCGCGCACGAGGGCGACCGCATCTTCGTGACCGAGCCCGTGCCGCTGTACCTCACCGCCGCCGCCGGCCTCGTCAACGCGACGCCCGAGGCGTTCAGCGAGGCCGTCGAGGAGGGGCAGGACGTCCCGCCGGCGACGCTGCTCGGGGCCACCGGCATCCTCACCGCCGGCGACATCCGCACCGTGATCGTCAACGCCCAGACCGGCGGCGCCGAGACCACCGAGGTCGTCGAGATCGCCGGCGAGCAGGGCATCCCGGTGCTCGAGTTCACCGAGCTCCTGCCCGACGGCGACACCTACGTGACCTGGATGCAGCAGAACATCGACGATCTCGCGGGTACGCTGACCCGGTGAGTCCGCTCGAGATCCGGGATGCCGCCATCCGCCGCGACGGCCGTGAACTGTGGAGCGGGCTCGATCTCGACGTGGCGCCCGGCGAGCTCATCGCGGTCCTCGGGCCCAGCGGCTCGGGCAAGACGACCCTCCTGCAGGCCATCCTCGGGCTCGAGCCGCTCAGCGCCGGCAGCATCCGGGCGCTCGGCGAGCCGGTGCGCCGGCGCGGCAACCGTCGCATCGGATACTTGCCGCAGTCGCGCCCGCTCGCGCGCGACACTGCGATGCGCGGCCGCGACCTCGTCGCGCTCGGGGTCGACGGTCACCGCTTCGGGCTGCCGTTCCCGCGCCGCGGCGATCGCGCGCGCATCGACGCGCTGCTGACCGCGGTCGGGGCCGACGGCTACGCCGACCGGCCCGTCGGCGTGCTCTCCGGCGGCGAGCAGCAGCGGCTGCGCGTCGGGCAGGCGCTCGCCGACGACCCGCGGCTGCTGCTGGCCGACGAGCCGCTCACGAGCCTCGACCTCGCCAACCAGCAGGCCGTCGTGCGGCTCATCGACGAGCACCGCCGCACGGGCGCGGCCGTGCTGCTGGTCACCCACGACGTCAACCCGATCCTCGACAAGGTCGACCGCATCCTGTACCTCGCGAACGGACGCTTCACGCTCGGCGCTCCCCGCGACGTGCTCACCTCCGAGGTGCTCAGCGACCTCTACGGCGCGCCGGTCTTCGTGCTGCGCGCCGGCGGACGCCTGGTCGTCGTGGGCGCTCCGGATGCCGAGGAGTCGCACCATCACCACGACCACGACCCGCACCCGCACTCGCACGGGGCGGCGTCGTGAGCTGGCCCGACGTCACCGACGCCCTGTTCGGCGGGCTCGCCGACTACGGGGCGATCCTCGCGCTCGTGTCGAACTCGGTGTGGGCGGGCGCGATCCTCGGCCTCGTCGGCGGCCTGATCGGCGTCTTCGTGATGCAGCGCGACATGGCCTTCGCGGTGCACGGCATCAGCGAGCTGTCGTTCGCCGGGGCCGCGGCGGCGCTCCTGATCGGCGCCGACGTCGTGACCGGCTCGATCGTGGGCTCGCTCATCGCCGCCGCGCTGATCGGGTGGCTCGGCGCCCGTGCCCGCGACCGCAACTCGATCATCGGCGTGCTCATGCCGTTCGGCCTGGGTCTCGGCATCCTGTTCCTGTCGCTCTACAGCGGACGCAGCGCGAACCGGTTCAGCCTGCTGACCGGCCAGATCGTGTCGGTGCAGTCCGACCAGCTCGGGTGGCTCATCGCGATCTGCACGGTCGTGCTGCTCGCCCTCCTCGTGGTGTGGCGGCCGCTGCGGTTCGACTCGCTCGACCCGCAGTCCGCGGCGGCGCGGGGCGTCCCCACCGTGGGCGTCTCGCTCGCGTTCATGCTGCTCCTCGGCCTCGTCGTCGCCGTCGCGGTGCACATCATCGGGGCGCTGCTCGTCATGGCGCTCCTGGTCACCCCGGCGGCCGCGGCCATGCGGGTCGCCTCGGGACCGGTGGCCGTGCCGGTGCTCGCGGCGCTGTTCGGCGTCGTGGCCGCGGTCGGCGGCATCCTGCTCGCCGTCATGGGGACGCTGCCGGTCAGCCCGTACATCACCACGATCTCGTTCGCGATCTACCTCGTCTGCCGCGCGGTCGGGTCGCGCCAGGGGCGGGTCGAGCGCGCGTCCGCGCGCTGACGCGGCTGCGCGCGCAGATGTGGTTACGCGCGCTGGTGCGGT
>NZ_JBDIAB010000108.1:0-10068 GCF_039812165.1 Microbacterium sp. | reverse complement strand
CGCGGACCTGCGCGATCGCGCGCGGTCCCGGCCCGCTCGCGTCGCGGACGAGCGCGCGGACGCCGCTCTGCAGTCTCGCACAGCGCGGCGACATCGAGGGCTGCGGGAGGCTGCCCGCGGACCGGTGCGGCGGCGGTCCGGAGGCCGTCGCGCGCGGGGCGGAACCGGTGCGCGAAGGATCGCCGTGCACGGATGACATCACCGCGTCGGCCCGCTACGGTGTGGACGTGCATTGATTCTTCGAGGAGGAAGACCCACCCCGCACCACCGCCCGGGTGTTCCGGCGACATCGCCGCAGAGGCATCCGGATCGCACTCGTCCCGCGCCGGCACCCGCGTCCGCCCATGAGATCAGGAGAGGCCTCCATGCCCGAATCCCCCACGTCCGTCCGGCTGCCGAAGAAGATCGCGGTCCTCGGCCCGATCCCCCGCGACCGCATCATCACGTACCGCGGCGACGTCCTGCACAAGTACGGCTGCGCGCTGTACACCGCGATCGCCCTGTCGGCGCTCGTCGGCGAGGACGGCGTCATCGTGCCGATCGTGAACGTGTCCGACGAGGACGCCGGCCCGATCCGCGAGATGCTCTCGAAGTACGACAACATCGACCTCACCGGCATCCGCGCCGTCGGCGACCGCGGCGCCGTCGTCGAGCTGCGCTTCCTCGACCAGAACCGGCGCCTCGAGCGGCAGAAGGGCTTCATGGCGCCCATCACGCCCGCCGACGTGGAGTTCGCGCTGGATGCCGAGGCGTTCGTGTGCGTGCCGATCACCGACTACGAGGTGAGCCAGTCCACGCTCGAGTACATCCGCGCGAACAGCGACGGCGTGATCCTCCTCGACGGGCACGGCCCGACGACGGCCCTCGCCCACGGCGGCGAGCGCGCGCCGCGCCTGTGGGTCGACATCGACGCGTGGCTGCCGAGCATCGACATCCTCAAGATGAACCTCGAGGAGGCGGGCTGCAGCTACCTGCCGCGCGCCGACGAGGACCGCGACTTCGGCGACCCCATTCCGGTGCGACTGCTGTCGGAGTTCGCGGAGTCGGTGCTCTCGCGGGGCGTGAAGGCGGTGTGCGTGACCCTCGACGAGAGCGGCTGCGTCGCGTTCACGCACGACGCCGACGGGAAGCTCGTCGAGACGACGATCGGCCGGGTGCCCGTCGAGAAGGTCATCGACACGACGGGATGCGGCGACTCGTTCGCTGCGGGCATGGCCTTCGGCTACCTGCTCGACGGCGACATCGTCACGGCATGCCGCTACGGGAATGCGATGGGCGCCCAGCGTGCCGGCGGCACGACGATCGACAGCTACCTGCCGTTCGCGGAGACGACGGCGCAGATCGAGGCGGCCTACGCCGCCGGAAAGGACGCCTGAGCGATGGCCTTCGACACCCTGCCTCCGGAGTGGACGATCCGTCAGTCCGGCTTCGACCGCGATCGCGCGAACGTCTACGAGACGCTCTTCACGATCGGCAACGGCCGCCTCGCCGCGCGCGGCTCGCACGAGGAGCGCCACCGCGGCGACGTGCCCGGCTCGTACGTCGCGGGCGTCTACGACGGCCACGACTCGATCGTCATCGACCTCGTGAACGCCCCCGACTGGCTCGACACGGCTGTCGTGGTGGCCGGCACGCGCCTCGACGTCGACGGCTGCGAGGTCGTCTCGCACGAGCGCGCGCTCGACATCTCGACCGGCGTCCTGTGGCGCTCGACCGTGTTCGCCGACGCCGAAGGCCGCCGCACGCAGGTCGACACCGTCCGCACCGCCTCGATGCGCGACCGCGACGTGGCCGTGCTGCGGGTCGACGTGACCCCGCTGAACCACTCCGAGGACGTGCAGCTGGTCACCGGCATCGACGGCGACCGCTACAACATGGAGGCCCTGCCGGTCTACCCGAAGGGGCGCACCTTCACGACCGAGGAGCGCTGGGCGAAGTGGGCGCGCAGCCGCCACCTCGAGACGCAGTCGACGGCCGTCGCCGACGACGACGTGCTCGCGCTGACGACGCGCACGCGCGGCGCCGGCGACGTGCTCGCCTTCGCCGCGGCGCTGTCGGTCTCGCCGGCGCCCGCGCGCGCCGAGACCGTGCGCGCCGCCGACGGCATCCGCGGCCCGGTCGCCGTGCCGGCCGCCGAGGGCGAGACCGTGCGCCGCGACAAGGTCGTGGCGGTGCGCACGAGCCGCGACGTCGACGCCGTCGCGGGCGAGGACCTCGCCGACCGCGCCGTGGCCGCCGCGCGCGCCGCGCGCGAGGCGGGGGTGGACGCCCTCATGGCGGACAGCGCCGCCGAGTGGGCGGAGCTGTGGGCGGCGAGCGACGCCGAGATCGTCGGCGACGAGCGGCTCACCCAGGCGGTGCGGTTCGGCATCTACCACCTGCTCATCACGGCGAACCCCGACGACCCGACGGTCAACATCGGCGCGAAGTCGATGAGCGGCGAGGGCTACCGCGGTCACGTGTTCTGGGACACCGAGTGCGTCATGCTGCCGTTCTACCTGCTCACGAACCCCGCGATGGCCCGGGCCCTGCTCGGGTACCGGTACCACACGCTCCCCGGCGCCCGCCGCAACGCGATCATGTACGGCAAGACCGGAGCGCGCTATGCGTGGGAGGCGGCCGCGACCGGCGACGAGGAGTGCCCCACGACGACGCCGGACGGGTCGGAGCGCTTCTGGACCCGCGAGGAGGAGGTGCACGTCACGGCCGACGTGGCGTACGGCATCTTCCGCTACGTGGAGGCGACGCAGGACCTCGACTTCCTCTACGGCGAGGCCGCCGAGATCCTCTTCGACACGAGCCGGTTCTGGACCTCGTTCGTCGAGACCGACGACGACGGCAGCGTGCACATGCGCAGCGTCATGGGCCCCGACGAGTTCCACTCGCACGTCGACGACAACGCGTTCACGAACTTCCTCGTGCAGTGGCACCTGCGCTACGCCGCCGACGTCTACGACGAGATGGCCCGTGAGGCGCCCGAGAAGCTCGCGCGCGTCGTCGAGGCGCTCGGACTGGATGCCGGGGCGCCCGCGCAATGGCGCGACGTCGCCGACCGCATCGTGCAGGGCGTCGCGAGCGAGAACGGCGTGATCGAACAGTTCGCCGGCTACTTCGACCGCGAGGACGTCCCGGTCACGGAGTGGGACGAGAACAACATGCCCAAGTACCCGGAGGGATACCACCACCACAACATGGAGGGCACGCAGCTGCTCAAGCAGCCCGACGTGCTCGAGCTCATGCTCATGTTCCCGGAGGAGTTCAGCCACGAGGAGAAGCTCGCGAACTTCGACTACTACGAGCCCCGGACCCTGCACAAGAGCTCGCTGAGCCCGTCGGTGCACGCGAAGATCGGCATCACGGTCGGCGACCGCACGCGCGCCCTCGAGTACTTCACCCGCTCGGCGCTCGTCGACCTCGCCAACAACCAGGGCAACACCGCCGAGGGCATGCACATCGCCTCGGCGGCCGGCACCTGGTCGACGCTCACGGGCGGGTTCGGCGGCCTGACCGTCGACCACGGCGTGCTCGTGTTCTCGCCCTGGATCCCGCCGGAGTGGGAGGCCGTCCGCTACACGCTCACGTGGCGCGGGCTCACCCTCCGCGTGCACGCCGACCACGAGGCGACGACCATCGAGGCCGAGGGCGCCGACGGCGAGGAGCTCACCGCGACCGTGAACGGCCGGCAGGTGACGCTGCGCGCCGGCGAGAAGGTCGAGGTCCCCGCGGGGGCGTAGCACCGGCATCCCGCGCACGGAGGGCGCGCCCGATCCGCACGGGCGCGCCCTCCGTCGCGTTCAGAGGCCGGATGCCGGGGCGAGCCACACCGTGGTCTCGCCGGGGACGACGCCGAGCGGCGCCGACGAGCTGGCGAGCACGGCGTCCACGCGGTCGAGCGGGAACGGCTCGACGCCGAAGTTCGTGACGGCCTCCCACCCGTTCGGACGACGGAAGCGCAGCACGTCCTCGCGCCCCGTGTCGACCCACTCGAGCCTCTCGGCCGTCTGCAGCTCGCGCCGGAGCGCGAGGGCCCGCCGGTAGAGCGACAGCGTCGAGGCCGGGTCCTCGGCCTCGACCGCCATCGAGTGACGGGCGAACCAGTCCGGCTGCGGCAGGTGCGGAGCGGCGGGCCCGAATCCGAGCGAGACGCCGTCGGGCGTCCAGGGCAGCGGCACGCGGCATCCGTCCCGGCCCACCTCGGTGCCGCCGGAGCGGAGGAACGCCGGGTCCTGCCTGCTCTCGGGGGGAAGGTCCGCCACCTCGTGCAGGCCGAGCTCCTCGCCCTGGTAGAGGTAGGCCGATCCGGGCAGCGCCAGCATGAAGAGCGTCGCCGCGCGCGCCCGGCGCAGTCCCCGCGCACGGTCGAGCACCGGGTCGACGCCTCCGCTCAGCAGCCACGCCGCGCCGTGCTTCTCGGCCGGGGCGCCGTCCGGCAGGCGCGCGGGCTCCGGCAGCCCGTAGCGGGTGGCGTGGCGCACGACGTCGTGGTTCGACAGCACCCACGTGCTCGACGAGCCCGAGCGCGCCGCGAGCGCGAGGTTGTCGTCGACGATGCGGTGGAACCGCGCCGGGTCGAAGTCGGCCAGCAGCAGGTCGAAGTTGAAGGCCTGCCCGAGGCTCTCCTGTCGCGCGTACAGCGGCACGCGCGCGGGGGCGACCCACGCCTCGGCGACCGCCATGCGGGGCGGGTCGTAGGAGTCGAAGACCTCGCGCCACCGCGCATAGACCTCGTGCACGTCGTCGCGGTCGATCATCGGGTGAGAGCCGTCGACGGGATGGGCGGCCAGCTCGGCCGCCGAGGGCAGCGGATCGGCGAGGTCCTTCGTGAGCATCTGGGCGACGTCGACCCGGAAGCCGTCCACGCCGCGATCCGCCCAGAACCGCAGCGTCGTGACGAAGTCGGCGCGCACGTCGGCATTGCCCCAGTTGAGGTCGGGCTGCTCGGCGGCGAACATGTGCAGGTACCACTGGCCGTCGCCGACCGGCTGCCACGCGCTGCCGCCGAAGAACGACTGCCAGTCGGCGGGCGGCTGGGAGCGGTCGGGCCCGATCCCGTCGCGGAAGACGTACCGGTCGCGCGCCGCCGAGCCGGGGCCCGCGGCGAGCGCCTCCTGGAACCACACGTGCAGGTCCGACGTGTGGTTCGGGACGATGTCGATGACGACGCGGATGCCCCGATCGTGCAGCGCCGCGACGAGCGCGTCGAAGTCGGCCAGGGTGCCGAGCCGCGGGTCGACGTCGCGGTAGTCGGCGACGTCGTAGCCGCCGTCCGCGAGCGCGGACGGGTAGAAGGGACTCAGCCACACGGCGTCCACGCCCAGCTCGGCGAGGTGGTCGACGCGGGACAGGATGCCGGGGAGGTCGCCCACCCCGTCGCCGTCGGCGTCGGCGAAGCTGCGCGGATAGATCTGGTACACGACCGCCTGACGCCACCAGGGCGCGCCGGTCTCCGCGGCTCGAGGATCGGATGAGGTCACGGCTCTGGGTCCTTCTGGGTCGGTGGCTCGGAAAGGATGGTTCCGGTGGGAAGCCGAAACGCCCCGGCGAGCCGCCGGGGCGTTTCGGCTCGCTCGCACGTGACGGCGAGCTAGTCGGTGCTCATCCCTTGACGGCGCCCTGGGTCACACCCTCCATCACCCAGCGCTGCGCGAACAGGTAGGCGATGATCGCCGGCGCCATGGCCATGAGGTACGACGCGAAGGCGACGTTGTAGTTGCTGGAGAACTGCGACTGGAACAGGTTCTGCCGCACCGGCAGCGTCTGCAGGTTCGCATCGGAGATGATCAGCGACGGCATCATGAAGTCGTTCCAGGCGTACAGGAAGGCGAAGATGCCGACCGTCGCGCTCATCGGCGCCAGCAGCGGGAAGATCAGCTGCCAGAACGTCTGCCACGTCGTGGCGCCGTCGATGCGGGCCGACTCCTCGAGCTCCAGCGGGATGGACCGCAGGAACGCCGTGAACAGCAGCACGGAGAAGCTCAGCTGGAACATCGTCGCCAGGATGATCACGCCCAGCGGGTTGTCGAGGCCGAAGCGCCCGGTCAGCTGGATCTGCGGCAGCGCCACCACGGGGAACGGGATGAACATCGCCGCCAGCAGGTAGAAGAACGACCACTTGAACAGCTTCTTGTCCCAGTTGCGGATGATCGCGTAGGACGCGAACGCGGAGATGATGATCGTCGCGACGACCGTGCCCGCGGTGACGAGGAACGACATCGCGAAGCCGACCGGGAACTTGGTGAGCTCCCACGCTTGCGTGAACCCCTCGAAGCTGAACGGCATCGGCAGCGACAACGCGTTCCCGTCGGTCGTCTGCGCGCTCGTCTTCATCGACATCGAGATGGTGACGTAGAGCGGGAGCAGGACCGTGACGGCGCAGAGGATGAGGATGATCGTGCCCGACCAGTTCACCCGCTCCATCCTGGCCCGGGGCTTCCTGGCGTTCCTGTTGTCGGGCAGGGCGGCTACCGCTTGCTCGTCGGCAAGGGCTGGTTGGGTGGTCATCAGAGTGCGCTCCTTCCGCGCGTGACGGAAAGTTGGAGGATGGCGATGATGATCGTGACGATGAAGAACAGCGTCGCGGTCGCCATCTGGTAGGCGTAGTCACCGGTCTGGAAGCCGCGGATGATGGTCATCGCGATGGTTCGCGTCGCCGTTCCGGGGCCGCCGTTGGTCAGACCGACGACGATGTCGTAGGCGTTCAGGAAGTTCTTGAAGCCGAGGATGATGTTGATCACCACGTAGCCCGCGACGAGCGGGAGCGTGATGCGCATCAGCTGCTGGAACTTCGTCGCGCCGTCGATGTCGGCCGCCTCGTACACGTCGCCGGGGACTGCGAGGAGCCCTGCGATGTAGATGAGCAGGGTGCCCGGGATCGCCTGCCACGCCGTGACGATGACGATGCCGATCCATGCCAGATCAGGATTGGCCAGGATGCTCGTCTCCAGGAACGGGATGCCCAACGCACCGCCGAACGCCGGCACCGAGTTCTGGAACAGGAACTGGAAGACGTACGCGATGATGATGCCGGAGACGACCATCGGGATGACGAAGACCGCACGCAGCGCCACCTTGTAGCGGATGCGCGAAGTCAGCCCGACCGCGAGCAGGAGGGCGATGATGTTCACCACGATCACCGTCACGAGCGAGAACCCGAACGTGAACAGGAAGCTCGACAGGATCGCCGGATCGCTGAACACCGCGATGTAGTTGACGAGTCCGATGAACTGCCACTCGCCGATCCCGATGGAGTCGGTGAAGCTGAAGAAGATGCCGATGATGCCCGGCACCGTGATCGCCAGCGTGAACAGGATGACGGCGGGGAGCAGGAACAGGTAGTAGATCGGCTCTACTCTCCGGGTGTTCTTCGCCGGCTTGGCGCCACCGCTGGTGACGAGCGTCGTCGTGGTGCTCATTGCCCGGACTCCTCTTTCTCGGTCGAGCTCGCCGACTGGCGGTAGGCCAGTCGAGCCCAGTCGGCATCCATCGTGCTCAGGATGGTCTTGGCGTTGGCACCCAGGACCAGCGACTGCGCGAAGTTCTCCGTCGGGATCGCTCGCGGGTTCAGCACGCTCGGGCCCTGGTAGACGGCGCCGTCGTTGTAGTACTCGACCATGCCGGCGACACGCGGGTCGTCGGGGTCCTTCCCGTCGGTACGCGGGTTGAAGCCGAGCTGCGAGTTGTTGTACGCCTGGATCACGTCGGGCTGGAAGAGGTACTCCATGAACGCCCGCGCGCCCGCCGGGTTCTTGGCGTCCTGCGGAACCATCGCGACGAGGTCCATGTTGACGCGCACCTTGAGGTCGTTCGGGCTGCCGGTCATCGGCAGCGGGAACGTTCCGACCTCGAGGTTGGGGTTGATGCGCGCGATCTCGCTGATGGCCCAGGGGCCCTGCATGTACATCGCCCCCTTGCCCTCGGCGAACGCGACGTTGCCGAAGTCGTAGGTGCGGGCGTTCGCGTCGGACTGCGTGTACTCGCTGGCGAGCAGCTGCATCTGCTCGACCGGCTCGAGGAAGTCCTTCTGGAACGACACCGACGAGTCGGGGCCGACGTCCGGCCCCTCCGCCTCCATCTGCTTGTAGAAGTCGAGGATGTCGAGCCCGGAGCCGCCGACCGAGTAGTCGAACCATCCCTGGTTGGCCGTCCACGGGTCGGCGAAGGTCGCGTAGAACGGATCGATGCCGGCGGCCTTCAGCGTGTTGCACACCTCGATCAGCTCGTCCCAGGTCTCGGGGACCTCCAGGTCGTGCTCTGCGAAGATCTGCTTGTTGTAGATGACCGAGGCGGCCATCACCGAGTAGGGCACCGCAGCCGTGGTGCCCGGGCAGATGCCGTACTGGTCGAGCAGGGGCTGCAGGTCGGGGCGGACCGACTTCGCCGCCTCGGTGTCGGCGAGGTCGCTGACGGCGCAGCGGTTGATGAAGCGAGACACCTCGTGGTTGTAGTTGGCCAGCATGAGGTCGGGCGGGTTGCCGCGCACGAAGCTCGCCGCGATGACGTCGGGGCCCGAGGTGTCCATCTCGACCTGATACTGGTCCTGCGAGGCGTTGAAGTCGGCGACCACGTCCGTCATGAACGTGATGGCCTCACGCTTGCTGAACGTGAAGTGGACGCTCTCGTTGCCGCCGGCTGAGCAGGCGGCGAGCGCCGATCCGATGAGCCCGAGCCCCAGCCCTATCGCCAGAGCACGCTGGACTCGTCGTCTATTTCGAGGCACGTCGTTGTCCTTTCGTGGGATCGAGACCTCACTGGCCCGACCCGTTTCTTGATTCGGAAAATAGATTTTGTCAACGAATCAACTTGCTGGCGACCATAATGCAACCTTGAAGCCTGGAAGGTCAAGACTCGTGTCCGAAATGTTCTCTCCTGTGGCCGGGCGACCCGGCGCGCGCGCGAGTCTGGACGCGATCCTGCGCTACGCCTGGGGTGCGGGCGCCTTCACGAGCAACGACGCGATGCCCGCCGTGGGCCTCACCCGCTCCACCACGTTCGAGGCGATCGACGCGCTCATCGGGCTGGGCCTCATCCGCGAGCTGCCCAACGCCTACGCGGTCGGCGAACACCGGATGGGACGCCCCGCGCGGAGGTTCGAGCTGCGGGCCGACGCCGGCATGGTGGTCGGCATGGATGCCGGTCGTGCCCACGTCACGACGATCCTCGCCGACCTCCGCGGCGAACGGCTCGCCACGACCAGCTTCGAGATCGACCCCGAGGCGGGCGGCGACGAGCGGCGCGGAGACCTGACGGCGGCCCTGGACGCGACGCTCCGTGCGGTGGGCGCCTCGCGGAGCGACCTCCTCTCGGTGTGCGTGGGCGTCCCCGCCCCGGTCGACGCCGAGGGCCGCTCCCCCGCCCATCGCGACGGGTTCTGGCCCCGATCCAACCCCGACCTGCTCGCGCACATCACGCCGTGGGCCCCGATCGCCCGGCTCGAGAACGACGCCTCGTTGGCGGCCCTCGCCGAGGGCACGGCAGGAGCCGCGCAGCACACGCAGAACTACGTCGTGCTGCTGTCCGGCATCCGGTTCGGCATGGGCGTCGTCATCGACGGGCACCTCCTGCGCGGACGCCACGGCGGTGCGGGCGAGACGATGAGCTTCAGCCAGATCAACGACGTGGGGCGCCCCGAAGGGCTCGGGCAGACCATCGCGCACTGGACCCGGGAGGCGATCGCGTCCGGCGCCATCCCGGCCGATCATCCGCTCGCCCGGATGGCGCCCGCGCAGCTCAGCGCCCAGCACGTGCTGCAGCTCGCCCACGAGGGCGACGCCGCCGCGGGCGCGATCGCGGCACGCGCGTCGGCGATGCTGTCCCGCGTGACGGGCGTGATCGGCAGCTTCTACGACCCCGAGATCGTGATCGTGTCGGGGGCGGTGTCTGCCGGCATCCACGACGTCATCGCCGAGGCGCGCAAGACGCTGCCCGGCGAGCTCGATCTGCCGGCGCCCGACCTCGTGGCCTCGACGCTGGGCGCCGAGGTCGTCGCGATCGGCGCCGTCTCGGCCGCGGTCGAGGCCGCCCGCGACGGCGTCCTCGCCCTCACGCCCGAGCGCAGCTTCGCCCCCTGAG
>NZ_JBDIAB010000107.1:0-10104 GCF_039812165.1 Microbacterium sp. | reverse complement strand
GGCTCGGCCGCGACGAGCGCGCGCGCAACGTCGCGCACACGATGCGGGCGCGGGATGCCGCGGGCCTGCGCGTCGTCGTCGTCGACGACGTGGTCACCACCGGCGCGACGCTCGGCGAGGCCGTGCGGGCGCTGACCGACGCGGGCGCCGTGGTGGTCGGGGCGGCCACCGTGGCCGCCACGCCCCGCCATGCACGTGCGACCGACGGGGTTCTCGGGCGAGGGCGTGAAACCGTCGCGGTTCGTGCGTGACACGCGGCGACCGCGGGGCTAGCGTGGGGGAGACCAGGCACGACGGGTCCGCCCCGGCGGACCGGAACAGGAGGTCAAGGATGGAAACGAGCATCGTGGGCGTGGGAGTGGGCATCACGGATCGATTCCGGACGGTGACCGAGGAGAAGTCCGCGCGCATCGAGCACCTCGCGCCGCGCGCGCAGCGCCTCGACGTCAAGGTCACGCACCGCACCTACCACAACGGCCGCATGGAGGACGAGACGGTGGAGCTCACGCTCACCGGCAAGGGCCCCATCGTCCGGGCCGAGGCGACCGACGGCGACAAGTTCGCCGCGCTCGACATCGCCGTCGACAAGATGGCCGAGCAGCTGCGCCGGGCCAAGGACAAGCGCGTCGACGCACGCAACCACCCGCGCGGTGCCAAGTTCGAGAAGGGCACCGGTTCGCTGCGCGGCATCGACGTGCAGCCCGCCTCGATCGAGGCGCTGCATGCCGTGGCGACCGGCGAGGTCCCCGTCGTCGGCCAGGACGAGGCCGAGGAGGACTACACGCCCGTCGTCATCCGCTCGAAGGAGTTCGACGCCGAGTGGATGACGGTCGAGGAGGCCGTCGACCGCATGGAGCTGGTCGGGCACGACTTCTTCCTCTTCATCGACGGGCGCACCGACCGCCCCAGCGTCGTGTACCGCCGCAAGGGCTGGGACTACGGCGTGATCGCGCTCACGGCATCCGCCCCTCCGGAGGAGGAGCTGGCCTCGTAGACCGAGCACGGAGGGCGGATGCCATGACGGCATCCGCCCTCCGTCGTCTCCGGGACCGTCCCGCGCAGCCGGCGATCCGCCGAGTCACTGTCCTGGCACCGACTCACCGTGCGGGAGCACAGTGGGTCGCGCGGGGCGCAGTGACTCGCGACGACGGGCCTCGACGGGCCGTGCGTCAGTCGAAGATGCCGTCCAGGATGCTGCCGATCACGAGGCCGCCGAGGATGCCGCCGACGAGGTCGTTTCCGCCCCCGCGGCCACGGCCGCCGCCCTGACCCCAGCCGCCCGGGTCCTGCGGGCGGCCCGAGTCGATGTCGCGCTGCGCGAGCTGCAGCGCCTCCGCGGCGAGCATGCCGCAGCGGCGCGCGTCGACGAGCGCCTGCTCGCGGTCGTCCTCGGCGATCGCTCCGGCCGGCAGTTCGAGGCGCACGCGCTCGGCCTCGGCGAGGCGCGTGCGGGCGTCGGCGCCGATCCAGCCGCGGTGGCCGGCGATGACGCTGCGCGCCACGCCGAGCTGACGGTCGGCGTCGTCGATCGCGTGCCGCACGTGCGACTCGGGCGGGATGGGCCGCGCGGCTCGCTCCCGCGCGGTCGTGACCGCCGTGTCGAGGGCCGCGTTCGCCTCGCGCAGGCGCGTGAGGTCGGCGAACGGGTCGGATGCCGTCCGCTCGGACGGCAGCGCGGCGAGCGCCTTCTCGAGCCCGACCATCGCCGTCGCGACCGCGGGCACGTGCACGAGGTCGCGCGCGGTGACGAGGTCTTCGCGGGAGTCGTCCACGACGGCATCCAGCGTCGACTCGGCGCGCAGCGCCTCGATCTCGAACGTGTCGACCGTGTCGATGAGGACGGTCGCCCGTCGCACCGCCTCGATCGCGGTCTCGAGCGCCAGGTTGGCCTGCTCGCGCTGACCGGCCTCACGGCGGCGCGTCGACACGTCGGCGCTGTGGGCGGCGAAGTCGAGGAGCTGTCCGGCCTCCTTCGGGCTCTGCACGATGCGCCGGAGCGCCTCGGCGCTGTAGCGGCCCGAGAGGCGGTCGATCGTGTCCTGCACGTGCGGCAGCCGCTCGCGCAGCCGGGCGACGTCGGCGCGGATGCCGGCGATGATCTCCGGCGCGCGGCGGGCGCGGGCGATGGGCTCGGCGAGCGCGGCGGTGCGGTCGTCGAGGAGCGACTCGGCCCACTCGCACAGCTGCACGATGCGGCCGTTGCGCGTGCGCAGCTCTTCGGCGGTGTCGGGGATCTCGTCGTGGTTCAGCTGGTTGAGCTGGAACGCCTCGCCGAGGTGGTGGCGCACCGCGTCGAGCGCCTCGCGCAGGTCGCGCGTGGCGTCGCGGCCCAGCTCCAGCTCGGCGAACATCAGCTCGTCGGTCGTCACGCGGATGCGCTCGTCGGCGGCGACGAGGGCGGCGTCGGCGCGGCGGCCGAGCTCCGTGTCGCGCGCGTCCAGCTGCTCGCGCTCGCGCTTGCGTGCACCCCAGAATCCGGCCATGCGTCGATCCTACGGATCGCGGCTCGACGCGGGCTGGAAAAGCGTCGCCGTTCCGCCTTCAGCGGAGCCCCGCGGCCGTCGGGCACCCGTCCGCGGACGGTGCGCGGCGGAATCATGCCCGGATCGAGGCTGAACGCGACGTGTCGGTGTCTGGAAGGCCCGTTCCGGCCGATCCGGCCTTCGTTCGGGCCGCGTTCCGGGTGAGCCCGGCCGCGCAGGCGGCGATCGCCCGCGCGGAACAGGGCTGCCGGCTTCCAGCCCGCTCCAAGGTCACGGACGGATAACATGGGTGGATATGCCCGGGCGCGAGCGCGCCCCGGCGCGGCGCCCAGGGCGCCCCCGACAGATGGAGATCCTCCGTGGCAAACCCTCTCGAGAAACTGCTCCGGGCCGGTGAGGGCCGGATCCTCCGCCGCCTGCAGCAGGTGGTCAAGGCGGTCGGAGCGCTCGAGAGCGAGTACGCGCAGCTGACCGACGAGGAGCTGCGCGGCGAGACCGCCGAGCTGCGCGCGCGCTACGAGGCGGGCGAGACGCTCGACAAGCTCATGCCCGAGGCGTTCGCCGCGGTCCGCGAGGCCGCCAAGCGCACGCTCGGCCAGCGTCCCTACGACGTGCAGATCATGGGCGGCGCGGCCCTGCACCTCGGCAACATCGCCGAGATGAAGACCGGCGAGGGCAAGACCCTCGTCGCGACGCTGCCGGCCTATCTCAACGCGATCGCCGGCGAGGGCGTGCACGTCATCACCGTGAACGACTACCTCGCGTCGTACCAGTCCGAGCTGATGGGCCGCGTCTACCGCGCGCTCGGCATGACCACGGGCACGATCGTCTCGGGCCAGACGCCCGAGGTGCGCCGCGAGCAGTACAACGCCGACATCACCTACGGCACGAACAACGAGTTCGGCTTCGACTACCTGCGCGACAACATGGCGTGGCGCAAGGAGGACCTCGTCCAGCGCGGCCACTTCTTCGCGATCGTCGACGAGGTCGACTCGATCCTCATCGACGAGGCGCGCACCCCGCTCATCATCTCCGGCCCCTCGTCGGGGGAGGCGAACCGCTGGTTCGTGGAGTTCGCGAAGATCGCGAAGACCCTCGAGCCCGGCGTCGACTTCGAGGTCGACGAGAAGAAGCGCACGATCGGCGTGCTCGAGCCCGGCATCGAGAAGGTCGAGGACTACCTCGGCATCGACAACCTGTACGAGTCGGTCAACACCCCGCTCATCTCGTTCCTGAACAACTCGATCAAGGCGCGCGCGCTGTTCAAGCGCGACACCGACTACGTCGTCATGAACGACGAGGTCATGATCGTCGACGAGCACACCGGCCGCATCCTGGTCGGCCGCCGCTACAACGAGGGCATCCACCAGGCCATCGAGGCCAAGGAGAACGTGCCGGTCAAGGCCGAGAACCAGACCCTCGCCACGGTGACGCTGCAGAACTACTTCCGCCTGTACGAGAAGCTCGCCGGCATGACCGGCACGGCCGAGACCGAGGCCGCCGAGTTCATGTCCACGTACAAGCTCGGCGTCGTGGCGATCCCGACGAACAAGCCCATGATCCGCAAGGACATGCCCGACCTCGTCTACAAGAACGAGCAGGCGAAGTTCACCCAGGTCGTCGAGGACATCGTGCAGCGCCACGCGACCGGGCAGCCGGTGCTCGTGGGCACGGTCAGCGTCGAGAAGAGCGAGTACCTGTCGCGCCTGCTCGCGAAGAAGGGCGTCCGCCACGAGGTCCTGAACGCGAAGAACCACGCGCGCGAGGCCGAGATCGTCGCGCGCGCCGGGCGCCTGGGCGCCGTGACCGTCGCGACGAACATGGCCGGTCGAGGCACCGACATCATGCTCGGCGGCAACGCCGAGTTCCTCGCCGTGCAGGAGGTCAAGGCCAAGGGCCTCGACCCGATCGAGTCGCCCGACGAGTACGAGGCCGAGTGGGATGCCGTGTACCCGGCCGTCACGGAGCGCGTCGCCGAGGAGGCGGCCAAGGTCGTCGACGCGGGCGGGCTGTACGTGCTCGGCACCGAGCGGCACGAGTCGCGCCGCATCGACAACCAGCTCCGCGGCCGCTCCGGCCGTCAGGGCGACCCGGGCGAGAGCCGCTTCTACCTGTCGCTCACCGACGACCTCATGCGCCTGTTCCAGTCCGGCGCGGCCGAGGCGATCCTCGCGCGCACGAGCTTCCCCGACGACGTCGCGATCGAGTCGACGATGGTGTCGCGGGCGATCAAGAGCGCGCAGTCGCAGGTCGAGGCGCGCAACGCCGAGATCCGCAAGAACGTCCTGAAGTACGACGACGTCCTCAACCGGCAGCGCGAGGCGATCTACTCCGACCGCCGGCACATGCTCGAGGGCGACGACCTCTCCGACCGCGTCGGCCACTTCGTCGAGGACGCCATCAGCGCCATCATCGACGACCACACCGGTGCGGGCCACACCGAGAGCTGGGACTTCGACGCGCTCTGGACCGAGCTGAAGACCCTGTACCCGGTAGGCGTCACGATCGACGAGGTCGTCGCCGAGGCCGGCAGCCGGGGCCGCATCACGCCCGACGTCCTCAAGCGCGAGATCCTCTCCGACGCGAAGATCGCCTACCAGCGCCGCGAGGACTCGCTCGGCGCCCCCGCGATGCGCGAGCTGGAGCGCCGCGTGGTGCTGCAGGTGCTCGACCGCCGCTGGCGCGACCACCTCTACGAGATGGACTACCTCAAGGACGGCATCGGCCTCCGGGCCATGGCCCAGCGCGACCCGCTCATCGAGTACCAGCGCGAGGGCTACGAGATGTTCCAGTCGATGATGGGGCAGATCAAGGAGGAGTCGGTCGGCTTCCTCTACAACCTCGAGGTCGAGGTCCGCACCGCCGACGCGCACGTCGAGGCGAAGGGGCTCGCCGCTCCCGCGCCGGAGAGCCAGCGCCTGCAGTACACCGCGGCGAACGACGCCGGCGAGGTCGAGGTCGGCACCGACCGCGGCCAGGTGCAGGCGGCCGCGACGAACAAGGCGCGCCAGGCGACGGCCGCTCCGGCCGCGGCCCCGGCGGACGAGGCGCCGCGCGGCGCGTTCGGCCAGCGCACCGAGGGCGCGACGGCGCAGGCGCCGCTCAACCGCGAGCAGCGCCGCGCGGCGAACAAGAAGAAGTAGTCCCGGCATCCCGCCCGCCGGATCAGGAGATCTGACGCACGCAGGACGATCTCCTGCGGATCGTCCTGTCCTCGCCAGATCTCCTGATCCGGCGAGGTCGAGGGCCGGTCGGTGCCCGGACGGTGCCCGGACGGCGCCCGGCCCACGGTCCACCGGCGGGCGATTGGCCTGGGAAGGGCGGGGTTATCCTGATCCGATGAGTCTCCGTCCCCTCGACCAGTCGAGCAAGCTGAAGAACGTCCTCTACGAGATCCGTGGCAGCGCGCTCGTCGCCGCCGACCAGCTCGAGGCCGACGGACACACCATCCTCAAGCTCAACACCGGCAACCCGGCCGTCTTCGGCTTCGAGGCGCCGTTCCAGATCGTGCGCGACATGATCGAGGCCATCCCGCACGCGCACGGCTACAGCGACAGCCGCGGCATCGCGTCGGCGCGCCGGGCGATCGTGTCGCGCTACGAGGAGGAGCCCGGCTTCCCGCCGGTCGACCCCGACGACGTCTACCTCGGCAACGGCGTGTCCGAGCTCATCACGATGACCCTGCAGGCCCTGCTCGACGAGGGCGACGAGGTGCTCATCCCCGCGCCCGACTACCCGCTCTGGACCGCGATGACGAGCCTCGGCGGCGGCAAGCCGGTGCACTACCTCGCCGACGAGCAGAACGGGTGGCAGCCCGACCTCGACGACATCCGCGCGAAGGTCACCGACCGCACGAAGGCGATCGTCGTGATCAACCCGAACAACCCGACCGGCGCGGTATACTCGCGCGAGGTGCTGGAGGGCATCGCGCAGATCGCGCGGGAGCACTCGCTCCTCCTCCTCAGCGACGAGATCTACGACCGCATCCTCTTCGACGACGCGGTGCACATCCCCATGGCCACCGTCGCGCCCGACCTCCTGGTGCTGACCTTCAACGGACTGTCCAAGACCTACCGTGTGGCCGGCTTCCGCTCGGGCTGGCTCGTCATCACCGGACCCAAGGACCACGCGAAGGGGTTCCTCGAGGGCATCACGCTCCTGGCGTCCACGCGCCTCTGCCCGAACGTCCCGGCGCAGTTCGCCGTGCAGGCGGCGCTGTCGGGCGTGCAGTCCATCGACGCGCTCATCGCGCCGACGGGGCGGCTGCACGAGCAGCGGGATGCCGCGTGGGAGGGCCTGGAGGCCATCCCCGGCGTCTCGTGCGTCAAGCCCGAGGGCGCGCTGTACGCGTTCCCGCGGCTCGACCCCGAGGTGTACGAGATCCGCGACGACGCCAAGCTCGTGTACGACTTCCTCGTCGCCGAGCACGTGCTGCTCGTGCAGGGCACCGGGTTCAACTGGGCGACGCCCGACCACCTGCGGATCGTGACGCTCCCCGAGGCGCGCGTGCTGACCGAGGCGATCGAGCGGCTGGGGAACTTCCTCTCCTCGTACAAGCAGTAGCGCGGCGGTGGGAGGTGTCAAGCCCGGTGCGCCGCGCTCCGGACGGGTCTAGCGTGACGGTCATGGCTATCGAACTGAACGGACCGGCGCTGCGGCACGCCCGCGCCCTCGTGCGCGAGGGCGAGGTCGTGCGCGACGAGCGCGACGACTGGTCGGAGGCCGCGCCGACGCCGGACGAGGAGAACGCGTTCATCGAGCGCGACGGCTGGACCGCCTACTCGCACTGGCACCTCGGCGTCGACCGCGACGAGAACAGCGAGACCAAGGGGGCGTACTCGTTCCCGTTCGGCGACTTCCGTCGCGTGCACCGCTCGGGCGTGATCGCGGGCGAGAGCCGCGCGGGCCAGTACGACCACACCGAGATCCGCGACGCCCTGCGGGCCCTGCTCGAGCTCATCGACGGCGACTGAGACCGCGGGCCGGGCGGTGCGGCTCGAGCGAGCCCGCGGCATCCGGTGTCGCAGCCCGGCCGTCCCGACGCGATTCGGGCTCTCAGAGCAGGGCGAGCGAGGTCGCGCGCCAGCGACCGTCCCAGCCCTCGAGCCGGATCGCGACGGCGCGCGTGCGTGCGGGGCCGGCGACGATCACGACGGACTCCACGATGCCGTCGGCGGGCGAGCTCGTGCGGATCCGGAGCACCTGATGGACGGGGCGGGATGCCGCGATGCCGCGAGCGCTCCGAGCCCGGGCCGCGAGGTTCGCGCGGGTGACGACGACGCGGAACGCGTCCTCGCTGAACCAGCGCGCCAGCTGGTCGGCCTCGCGCACCCCGGCGAGCACCTCCAGCACGCCGCGCGTGAGGTTCTCCAGCAGGGGCCCGGGCTCGGGCAGCTCCTCGGTGGACGTGCGCTGCGGGGCGAAGTACTCCGACAACCCGAGCGCGGCACCGGTCTGCGGGATGCGGGCATCGCTGAGCGGTGGGGGAACCATGGGCTCTCCTCGGATGGGAGGGTCGGGTACTGCCGGACGGGTCGATTCGACCACACGCGCAAGGGTGTCGGGATGAGAATGCTCCAACCTGTGGATAATTCCTCCGGGTCGCGCGTGGATTCGCCTAGCCTCTCGCCGTGCGCTGGGAACGCTTCTTCGACGACCTGGAGGACCAGCTCGACTCCGAGTGGGAGGCCGAGCGCGCCGCGTTGGACACTGAGGCCGAGCGCCTGCGGCTGGCGAAACTGACGCTGCGGGACCGGCTCGCCACGCTGGTCCGGGCGGCCGACGGTGTGAGCGTCGAGCTCTCCGACGGCTCCGTGATCGCCGGCGCGATCGTGCGCGTCGGCGCGGACTGGGTCGCGTTCGACCCCGCGCTGCGGCGCGGCGGCGCCGTGCTCGTGCCGCTGTCGAGTCTCGTCGCGATCGGGATGCCGCACGCCGAGCTGCTGCGGAGCGCGCGGGCCACGGCATCCGGGTCGCGCCTGTCTCAGCGCATGACGTTCGGGTTCGTGCTGCGCGACCTCGTGCGCAAGCGCGTGCCGGTGACCGTCGGCTGCGTCGGCGGGCGCTCGTTCGCCGGCACGATGGACCGCGCCGGGGCCGATCATCTCGACCTCGCGCTGCACGAGATCGGCGAGCCGCGTCGGGGGAGCGCCGTGACGGGGCACCGGATCGTGCCGTTCGCGGCCGTCGCCTGGGTGCGGCTCGACGCGCCCGCCGCGCTGCCCTGAGGTGATGAGCGCCGGCGTCCTCGGATCGACGCGAAGCTCCTCGCACGGGCGCGCTCCGGCGCACCCGACCTGCCGGCGCGCTCGACGGACGACGCGAATCGGGATCAGTCGGGGTGACGCACGGAGCCGTGGCCCCAGAGCTCCGGGAAGCTCGCCGCGTTCGACTGCCGCCACAGCCCCATGATGCGGGTCTCCTCGATCTGGTCGTCGAGGTACTCCTCGACGCTCGCCGCCTCGATCCGCCACGCGGCGGGGGAACCGACCCGGGCTCCGCGCAGACGCCCCTCCAGCACGAGGGCGACGACCTCGTCGACCTCGATCTGGAGCAGCTCGGCCGCCTGAGCGGGGGCGAGCAGGCGCGTCTCGGGCGGGGGACTGTCGGGCATGAGCCCATTATCCGTCCGCCTTCCGACACCGGGCCGGTCCCTCGCCGGCCTGTGGATAACCTCCGCGACGGGGTCTCGGGGTGCGCCACGATGGGGCCATGGCCGCACTCGACGTCATCGCCCGTCCCCGTCCGCGCCCGTTCTGGTCCGATCTGCGGTTCCTGCTCGGCATCGTGCTGATCGTGGCATCCGTCGCCGGCGTGTGGCTCGTCGTGAGCGCGTCGCGGCAGACGGCGCCGGTGTTCGCGGCGGCGCGCACGATCGTGCCCGGCCAGCCCGTGTCGGCCGGCGATCTGGAGGTCGTGGAGGTCGCCCTCGGGCGTCTCGGCGAGGCATACGCGACGCCCGACTCGCTCGCGGCGGACGCCGTGGCCACCCGCACGATCGCCGCGGGCGAGCTCGTGCCCGCCGACGCCGTCGGCGACGCGCGGCGGGCCGCGACCACGACGGTCGTGATGCGCAGCGCCACCGACGTGCCGGCGTCGGTGCGCGCGGGCTCGGTGGTCGAGGTGTGGGTGGCGCCGCCGCTCGAGCGCGGTCTGTTCGACGCCCCGCGCATCCTCGTCGCCGACGCCACGGTGGCCTCGACCGCGCGCGACGACTCGATGCTCGGCGGCGGGCAGGTCTCGCTCGAGCTCGTGATCGACCGCGCGGACGTCGCCGCCGTGCTCACGGCCCTCTCGGACGGATCCGCCCTCTCCGTCGTGCCGTCGAACGGAGTGCCGTCGGCGGGTGCGTCGTCGAGCCCCGCGTCGTCGACCGGGGGAGCGGAGCGATGAGGGTCGTCGTCGCCGTCGAGCGGGGTCGCGCGCGGCGCCTGGCCGAGGCGCTCCGCGACGAGGGCGCGGACGTCCGCACGGTCGTCGCCCCGGACGCCCCCGCCGGGGCGGTCGCCGACGCGATGTCGCGGCCCGAGGCGGCGGAGCTCCTCGCCGAGCTGTCGCGCGCCGAGCTGCTCGTCCTCGACGCCGACCGGGCGACGCTCACCGCGGACCTCGTCGGCGCGTG
>NZ_JBDIAB010000106.1:0-10144 GCF_039812165.1 Microbacterium sp. | reverse complement strand
CGCTCTCGATGAGCGACCGGCGTGCCACGGTCCAGATCCAGGGCCGATGACGAATAGGGAACCCTTCCAATCCGTAGTCGTTGGGGTGTCGGTCGTCGTTGCGGATCAGCTCCCAGAAATCGACCTCCGCACGCATCATCCGCTCGAAGACCTCGTCCATCGAGGTCAACGGACCGAACCAGCCGTTGCCGCTGAACACGATCTCATCGAACTGGGCGAGATCGTCGGCCGCCTCGGTCAGTGCGAGACGGTACGCATCCGACGTCACGCGGTCGTCCTGACGTACGAGCACATGATCCGCGAGCGTTCCGAGGCGCTCTCGCTGGGCGGAGGAGACCCGACGATCGACGATCACCACAAGAGACGTCGCCAAGGGCTTCAACGACGTGAGTGCGTAGAGACACGCATCGTCGAGCTCACCGAAGTCGTCATCCACGGCGAACAGGAGAAGTCGTCTCACCGCTGGGTCGCGGGCGAGCTCGTGAGCGTTGACATCGTTCATCGGTCTTTGGCGAGCGCCTTGAGCAGATACGCGCCGTAGCCGCTCTTGACGAGCGGCTCGGCGAGCGCGCGCAGCTCGTCGTCGGAGAGGAAGCCCATGCGCCACGCGACCTCCTCGGGGCAGCCGATCGACAGCCCCTGACGCTTCTCGACGGTGCGGATGAAGTCGGTCGCCTCGCTGAGGGAGTCGAACGTGCCGGTGTCGAGCCACGCGGTGCCGCGCGGGAGGAGCTCGACCTGCAGGCGTCCGCGCTCGAGGTACACGCGGTTGACGTCGGTGATCTCCAGCTCGCCGCGCGGCGAGGGTTCTAGGCCCTTCGCGATCTCGACGACGTCGTTGTCGTAGAAGTACAGGCCGGGGACGGCGTAGTTGCTCTTGGGGACCGCGGGCTTCTCCTCGAGCGAGACCACGCGGCCGTCGGCGTCGAACTCGACGACGCCGTACGCGGTCGGGTCGTCGACCCAGTAGCCGAAGATCACGCCGCCGTCGAGGTCGGCGTACTGGCGCAGGCGCGTGCCCATGCCCTGCCCGTAGAAGATGTTGTCGCCGAGCACGAGCGCCGCAGAGTCGGAGCCGACGTGCTCCTCGCCGAGGATGAACGCCTGCGCGAGGCCGTCGGGCGAGGGCTGGGTCTTGTACGTGATCGAGACGCCGAAGCGGGACCCGTCGCCGAGCAGCCGCCGGAACTGGTCGGCGTCCTGCGGCGTCGTGATGACGAGGATGTCGCGGATGCCCGCGAGGATCAGCGTCGACAACGGGTAGTAGATCATCGGCTTGTCGTACACCGGGACGAGCTGCTTGGAGACGCCCAGGGTGATCGGGTGCAGACGTGAGCCGGTCCCCCCGGCGAGGATGATGCCGCGCATGGTCTCAGTCTCGCGGATCCGCACCGCGCGGCCAAACGGATCGTCTCCGTGTCGCGGGGCTCATCTGGTCAGCGTGAAGGCGTCGACGACGACGTCGGCGCCGTCGCGCGGATGACGGTACTCGACCCGCAGCGTGTCCGGCGAGGCAGCCAGGAGCACCGCGCCCGCGCCCGCGACGCACGTGCGGCTCCCCTCGGCGCGCGCGTCGGGGGCGGGGCACGCCCGCTCCGTCCCGCTCGCCCCGACCCCGGCCGTGAGGTAGTGCAGGCCGTCGACGATCACGTCCTCGTAGACGTGCTGGTGACCGGAGACGACGAGGTCGGCGCCCCAGCCGCGGTAGTCCCAGCCGGCGGACGGCTGCATCGGCGGCCACGGGCCATGACCCCCGGAGCTGAACGGCGGACGGTGGAAGACCACGACGCGCCACGCCGCGTCGGTGGGCGAGGCGGCCGCCGTCGCGAGGGCCGATCTCAGCCACTCCTGCTGCGTGCGGGCGTCGTCGCCGGCGACCTCGCTGTCGAGCAGGAAGAAGTGGATGCCGCCGATCCGGCGCTCGTACCAGCGCCGCTGCGGGTCGTCCGCGGCGCTCAGGTACGGGAAGGCGCGCACGTACTGCTCGAGGCCGGCGCCCTCGTTGTCGTAGTCGTGGTTGCCGAGCACCGGGAAGAACTGCGGCCCGTCGGGCCTGTCGAGCCATCGCCCGTAGTAGGGCAGCACCGACTCGGTGTAGGGCGCGCATCCCTCGGTGGTCTGCGTGTTGTCGCCCGCGGTGACGATCGCCTGCGGCTGCCAGCGGTCCACCATGTCGGCGACCGCCTGCTCGCCCTCGTCGCAGTTGCCGAAGTCGGTGATGAGCGCGACGGAGGTGTCGCGCAGCGGCTCCAGCGGCGGCGGCCCGGAGAAGGTGCCGGTGGGGAGCGGATGCTCCGTCGGGGCGGGCGCGTCCCCGCCGGTGCAGGCGGCGAGCGCCACGGCCAGGAGGACGGTCGCCGCGACGACCCGCGCCGCGCGGAGGGTCATCCGGACACCTGCCTCGGCTCGAGCACGATGCGGACCGCCTCGATGCGCTTGGACTGGCCGACCGTGCCGGCCACCTCGCCGTCGGACACGAGCGGCTGCCAGCCGACGTCCTGCACGTGCGCCTGATACGAGATGCGGTAGTGCTCGGCGAGCTCGCCGGTGAGCGCGATCGTGAAGGCCTCGAGCCGAAGGCCCTGCCCGGACGTGCCGATCGCCTGCGCGGAGTCGACGCATGGCTGCCAGCCGATGCCCTCCACGTGGCCGCAGTAGAGGACGTCCCCGGTCAGCCCGGGGCTCGACACCGCGAGCCTCAGCGTCTCGAGCCGGAGCGACCGCCCCGTCGTCCCGGCCGTCTCGCCGTCGTGCACGGTCGGCATCCAGCCGACGTTCTGCACGTGCGCGCTGTACGACGCCTGGCCCGCGCCGACAGGCGGCGGAGGCTCCGTGGGCTCGGGCGGCTGCGTCGGCTCGGGCGACGCGGTCGGATCGGGCGTGGGAGTCGGATCCGGGGTGGCGGTGGGCTCCACGGTCGGCGTCGGATCCGGCGTGGCCGTCGGGTCCGGCGTGGCCGTCGGGTCCGGCGTGGGAGTGGGCTCGGGTGCAGCCGTCGGCTCGGGACCGGGCTCGGCGGGCGATGTCCGGAGCAGGCGCATCTGCACCGCCTCGACGCGGAGCGCGAGGCCGGTGGTCCCGACCGTCGCGCCGTCGAACGCCCAGTCCTGCCAGCCGATGTTCTGCACGTGCGCGCGGTACGCGAGCCGGTAGTGCGCCGCCAAGTCGCCGGTCAGGCGCAGCTGGAACGCCTCGAGCCGCAGGCCGAGGCCGGTGGTGCCCACCGACTCCGCCGAGGCCCAGTCCGACCAGCCCCTGTTCTGCACGTGCGCCCTCGCCTCGATCCCGCCGCTCCCGACGGCGTCCACGGCCGACACCGAGAAGGCCTCGAGCCGGCGCGCGAGCCCGGTCGTCCCCATGAACTGTCCGGTGCTCACCGCGGGCAGCCATCCGAACGCCTCGACGTGGGCCCGTCCGCTCAGGACCGGCACGTCGCCGTACGCGTCGTGCAGGAAGGCCGCTCGACGCGAGACCCAGTCACGGAGGTAGGACACCTCCGTGGCGTATGTCGAGGCGTAGTCCTTGCCATAGCCGGCCAGGAGCATGGTCGGCATACCGAGCGTCTTCCACGTGGAGAAGTTGCGCTCGGCGGACGCCGCCAGTTCCGCCTCGTGGGCGTTGACGCCGGCCGAGAGCCCCCGGACCGCCTCTCCGATGCCCTGTGCCCACAACTCGTTGGCGCGCTGTACGAACTCGGGAATCCGGAACAGATCGCCGTACCAGCCGTTGCCTCCCCCGAGCAGCATCCGCGCGTTCTTGACGTATTCGGCGTTCGGGAACGCACCGAGCGCCTCGCTCTTGTCGTAGTTGCCGAGGCTCGTGTCGAAGTCCCACACCGGCCCTGCGTGCAGCACGTCGGACGGTCCGTCCTTGTAGAAGTAGATGCTCGACGCGACGATCTCCGGGTTCTGTGTGACCTCGTAGACGAAGTAGTAGCGGACGAAGGAGTCGACGTCGATGAGCGCACCGATCCGCTCCCAGTCCGGCGCGGGCGCGGCCAGCAGCGCGTCGAGCTCGTTCAGCGTCGCCCGCACGTCGTCCCAGCCGGCCTGCGTGGCGGCCGGCAGCGCGGGAAGCGCGCCGTCGGACAGGCGGTCCGGGATGTCGGACTTCGCGTCCTTGAGCGTGAACAGGCTCCTGCTGGTGCCGGTGTAGAAGAAGAAGTCCTCCGCGGCGCCGTAGCTGTTGTCGAGCTCGACGAGCACTCCTCTCGAGTCGTTCAGGACCACCCGGTTCTTCTTGACCTCGGTCTTCTCAGCGACCAGATAGGTCCCCTGGTATACGCCGTCGATCCGCACCTCGGCGAAGCGCGATTCAGGGGCATAGGGCATCCCGATCGCGCCGGCGAGGTCGTAGGCGATGCGGTTGCGCATGAGCGACGCATCGGCGGCGTTCGCGAGCAGGACCCAGGTCTTTTGCGGTGCCATGCCGAGAAGGGCTTGGTCAGACGAGAACTTGATCTGATAAGGCCGCTTCGGCAAGGTCCACGTGTGATTCCCGCGCCCCTTGATCTCTCCCACCGTCGCAGCCACCGAGTGCACTCCGGCAGGGTCTTCGACCGATATCGTTGCACCGACCTTGTTCTTCCCCCGGCCGTGCAGGTAGCCGATCGAGTTGTGCGACGGATCCGGGTCGGTGAGGGCGATGTCGATGACCGGGAGCTCGACCCCGGTCTGCTCGGCCGATGCCATCGGTGCTGTCCCGCCGGCGACGAGCCCGGCGACGAGCGCCGCGATCGCGAGCACGGACAGGAGTCCCCGACGCCGCACGGGCGCCGCGGTGCTGCGCACTGACATCAGGTGCTCCTCGGATCGACTATCGTGTGACGTCCAGGCTCGTGCATGCCGCACCCCGCATGCAACCGCGGAGGGGGGATCCCGCGCCATCGGTCTCCCAGGATCGGCTCGATATCCTGGCTTGATGCGCAGACTTCTCGTGACCGGGGGCGCCGGCTTCATCGGCTCCAACTTCGTGCACCACGTCATCGACCACACCGACGACCACGTGACCGTGCTCGACAAGCTCACCTACGCGGGCAACCGCGCGTCGCTCGCGGGGCTGCCCGACGACCGCTTCGCGTTCGTGCAGGGCGACATCGCCGACGCGGCGCTCGTCGACGAGCTGTTCCGCGAGGCGGATGCCGTCGTGCACTACGCCGCCGAGTCGCACAACGACAACAGCCTGAACGACCCGCGTCCGTTCCTCGACACCAACATCGTCGGCACGTACACGCTCCTGGAGGCGGCGCGCCGCCACGACACCCGGCTGCACCACATCTCCACCGACGAGGTCTACGGCGACCTCGAGCTCGACGACCCGGAGCGGTTCACCGAGTCGACGCCCTACAACCCGTCGAGCCCGTACTCGTCGACGAAGGCGGGCAGCGACCTGCTCGTGCGCGCGTGGGTGCGCTCCTTCGGCGTGCGGGCGACGATCTCGAACTGCTCGAACAACTACGGGCCGTACCAGCACGTGGAGAAGTTCATCCCCCGCCAGATCACGAACGTGCTGCGCGGCATCCGTCCCAAGCTCTACGGCAAGGGCGAGAACGTGCGCGACTGGATCCACGCCGACGACCACTCCTCGGCCGTTCTGACGATCCTCGACAAGGGCGAGCTGGGCGAGACCTACCTCATCGGCGCCGACGGCGAGAAGAACAACAAGGACGTCGTCGAGCTGATCCTGCAGATCATGGGGCGGCCCGCCGACGCCTACGACCACGTCACCGACCGCGCCGGCCACGACCTGCGCTACGCCATCGACTCGACGAAGCTGCGCACCGAGCTCGGCTGGCTGCCGCGCTTCCAGGACTTCGAGGCCGGGCTCGCGGCCACGATCGACTGGTACCGCGCGAACGAGGCGTGGTGGGCGCCGGCGAAGGACGCCACCGAGGCCTTCTACGCCTCCAAGGGCCAGTGAGCGGAGGGATCGGCGACATGACGACGTTCGGCAAGCCGCTGCAGGCGGTCGAGACCGGCATCCCGGGCCTGGTCCTGTGGGAGCTGCCCGTGCACGGCGACAACCGCGGCTGGTTCAAGGAGAACTGGCAGCACGAGAAGATGGTCGCGGCGGGGCTGCCCGACTTCGGCCCGGTGCAGAACAACATCTCGTTCAACGACGCGGTCGGCACGACGCGCGGCATCCACGCCGAGCCGTGGGACAAGTGGGTCTCGGTCGCCGCCGGCCGCATCTTCGGCGCGTGGGTCGACCTTCGCGAGGGCCCCACGTTCGGCGCGGTGTTCACGGCCGAGATCGACCCGTCGCGCGCGATCTTCGTGCCCCGCGGCGTCGGCAACTCGTACCAGACGCTCGAGGCCGACACCGCATACTCGTACCTCGTCAACGACCACTGGTCGCCCGCGGCGTCGTACACGTTCCTGAACCTCGCCGACGAGACCGCCGCGATCGCCTGGCCGATCCCGCTGGCCGACGTCGAGATCTCTGCGAAGGACCTCGCCCACCCGCGTCTGGCCGACGTGACGCCGATGGCCCCCCGGAAGACCCTGGTCGTCGGCGCGAACGGCCAGCTCGGCCGGGCCCTGCGCGCCGAGCTCGGCGACGCCGCGCACGTCGAGTACGCGACGCGCGACGAGCTCGATCTCACCTCCCCGGCACTCGCGACCGCGCGTCGCTGGCGCGACTACGGCACGATCGTCAACGCCGCGGCCTACACCGCCGTCGACCTCGCCGAGACGCCGGCGGGCAGGACGGATGCGTGGGCCGCCAACGTCACCGCGGTGGCCGCCCTGGCCCGCGTCGCGACCGCGCACGGCATCACCATCGTGCACGTCTCGAGCGACTACGTGTTCGACGGCACCGCCGACCGGCCCTACACCGAGGACGACCCGGTGTCGCCGCTCGGCGTGTACGGCCAGACGAAGGCGGCCGGCGACGCGATCGTCGCGACCGTCCCCCGCCACTACGTCGTGCGCACGTCGTGGGTCATCGGCGAGGGCAAGAACTTCGTCCGCACGATGGCCTCGCTCGCCGAGCGCGGCATCGACCCGAAGGTCGTCGACGACCAGGTCGGGCGGCTGACTTTCACCGACGACCTCGCCCGCGGCATCCGTCACCTGGTCGAGACCGGAGCCCCCTACGGCGTCTACGACCTGACCGGCTCGGGCGAGCCGGCCTCGTGGGCCGACGTCGCCCGTGCGGTGTTCTCGCTCACCGGCCACGACCCGGCGCGCATCACGGGCGTCTCGACCGAGGAGTACTTCGCCACGGCATCCGGCCCCGTCGCGCCGCGCCCGCGCAACAGCGTCCTCGACCTCACCCGCATCGACGCCACCGGCTTCCGTCCGACCGACGTCGACACGGCCCTCGCCGCCTACCTGCGCGCCTGACGGCCCACGCACCCGCGCAGACGAAGCGCCCCCGCACCGGAATCAGATCGGTGCGGGGGCGCTTCGTCATCGCCGGTCGGCCGTTACGGAACCGTCACGTCACGACAGCCGAGGAAGGTGTGGCCGCCGGCGCCGTCGTTGATCGCGTACACGCACACGCTGTGTGCACCAGGCGACATCGGCACGAACGGTCCGAACCCATGTGCCGCGCCCATGCCCGGATAGGCCGCCGCGACGTCCACCCGCACCGCATCCGCAGGATGAGCCACGCCCGAACCGTCGACGTAGACGTGCACCGGGATCGAAGCCGTCGTGTCTGGATCGATCGCCCAGCCCACGACCGTGGCGCCACCGGCGACGGGTGTGACCGTCTCGAGGTTGCCGAACGGTGCGCGGCCACCATCCACGGGCGCTGCGGCCACCGACACGCTCCGGCAACCGAGGAAGGTGTGGCCACCTGCACCCGTGTTGATCGCATAGGCGCACACATCCGACCGTCCCGACGGCAACTGCAGCTGCTCCGAGAAGCCGTGCGCGACGCCGTACATCGGATAGACGGCTCCGACATCGTCGCGGGACTTGTCCGCGACGTACGCCGCGCCGACACCGCCGACGTACAGGTGCACCGGGATGGGCTCGGTCGTGTCAGGATCGATGGCCCATCCCGAGACCGCCGCCGTCGAGCCGTTCACGATGGCGGCATCGAAGTTTCCGAACGGCGGTCGTCCGAGGTCTGCCGACCCGGGGACGGTTACCGTCGAGCATCCGAGTGTCGTCGTGTAACCCGGACCGACGTTGATCGCGTACGCGCACACCCTGTGCGGTCCCGGTGTCGTCGGCACGGTCGTCGCGAAGCCGTGCTGCGTGCCGTACGCGGGGTAGTACGGCGCGAGGTCCGGCCGGTGTCCATTGGCGTCGATCGCGAGGCCGGTGTCGTCGACGTAGATGTGCACCGAGGTGGGTGTGGTCGTGTCGGGATCGATCGCCCACCCGGCAACGGAGACGCCGCCCCGTGCGGCGGTCACCGAGTCGAGCGCGCCGTTCGGCGAGCCGCTCATGGCGTCGACGGAGCGACAGGCCATCAGGACGTTCGCGCCGGGTCCCGTGTTGATGGCGTAGACGCAGATGTTGACCGTCCCCGCGCCGTTGGCCTTGAGTACCGTGTGGAACCCGTGCGCCGACCCGAGTTGAGGATAGGCCGCGCCGACATCGGGACGAGCAATGTCGGCCGCGACAGCGACGCCGGCAGCGCCAACGTAGACGTGCACGGAGATCGGTGCGGCGGTGTCAGGATCGACCGCCCAACCGCCCACGAAGAACTCGCCCGGCCGCGCCTGGACGATCTCCACGTTTCCGAAGGGGCTGCCAGGGACTGCGGCAGGGGCGCCGCCCTGCGTCGAGCCGAACCAGTCGGTGAAGTACTGGAAGAAGTTGCGGTTGCCGTACGCGCCGCAGCTGTCGCCGAGGCCGTATCCGGCGGCCAGGGCCGAGCGGTTGGGCTGGTACGGCGTGTAGTAGTACAGCGCGGCGGTGGCCTTGTTCGCGATGTAGACCGGCGACGACCCGCACGCGGCGTTGGGGTTGTACTGGATGTTCCACGTGCGCCCCGGCGCGTACCACGTGAAGAAGTTGCTGGTCCCCGGCGGGTTGGCGTAGCGCTTGAGCTGCCAGGCCGCGCCGTGCACCTGGTTGAAGAAGCCGTAGTACTCGGCGTCGCAGGGCGCCGTGTCGGGGCATCCCTGCCCCATCGCCGCGCGGTACTGGCCCGTCGTCGGCCACGTGTCGGTGACGAGCCCCTGCTCCTTCTGCAGCATGACGATGAGCACCTGCGGGTTGATGCCGCACGCCTGCGACACCTTGTAGATGATGCGCGCCGCCGACTCGACCCCGCCGCCCGGATAGGCGTTGCACATGGGGTCGGCGCCGATCCAGCGCGTCGCGTCGGTCTTGTCCTTCAGGCACGTGTAGCCCGACCGGCAGCTCGACACCTTGGAGTCGAGGAACGCCTGGATCTGGCCCTCGGTCATCGTGGCCGGGTTGTAGAAGACGGCGTCGGAGACGATGTTCCCCGGCTGGAACTGACTGAGGTCGGCGGCCTTCACGCGCTGCGCGTCGACGGGGGCGGCGGCGCTCGCGGCCGGCACCGCGACGAACGAGGCGAGCAGGACCAGCACGGCGGTGAAGACATGCGTCACGACGTTGCGGCGCGCCCGAACACGGTGCTCTCGTGTGGGGTTCATCCGACCAGTGTTGCGGAAGATGCGCAAATACACCAATGTTGCGGAAGTTATCGATGCGACACGCCGATGAGAGCATTCTCATCTTGCGCACGCGAACGACACGCGGGCACGCTCGCCCGCGTCGCGATCAGGAGTCGCTCAGAGCTCGGCGTGCAGGTGCCAGACCTGCTCTGCCGCGCTGTCCCACGAGAAGGCACGACCGCGGTCGGCGGCGAGCACCGAGAGACGCGCGGGGTCGACCGACAGGGCGCGGGTGAGGCCGTCGGCGAGGCCCTCGGCGTCGGGTGCGACGAGCACGCCGCCGTCCAGGAGCACCTCTCGGTGCACGTCGGAGTCGGCGGCCACGACCGGCACCCCCAGCGCGAGCGCGTCGAGGATGCGCCACGGATAGTCGGTGCGTGTCGAGGGCGCCAGCAGGGCGGCGGCGCCCGCGATCACCGCGGCGCGATCGGCGCCGGCCAGCGCGCCGCGCACCTGCAGGCGGGTGTCCGGGACGCCGGCGGCCGCAGCACTCTCGCGGAGCGCCGCCTCGGCGCCCTCCGGCGCGTCGACGACCAC
>NZ_JBDIAB010000105.1:0-10156 GCF_039812165.1 Microbacterium sp. | reverse complement strand
TGACCGACGCCACCGTCAGGCCTGCCACGAGCAGGCGCACGCCCGCCGGCGGAGCCCCGACCGCGCCGCACACGGCGGCGGAGGCATCCGAGCCCCGCATCGACGTGGATGCCGTCACCGATCTGCTGCTGGGCACGTGGGCGTCGACGCGACGCGAGGTGCGCGAGCTCATCAAGGACCCGGCGTTCTGGCGCGTCGAGGGCATGCCGATGGCCGAGCACCGCGAGCGCGTGCTCGCGCAGCTGCACCTGCTCGTCGACAACGGCGGGTCGCAGCGGGCGTACCCGGAGGAGTACGGGGGCCTGGGCGACAACGGCGCCAACGTCACCGGGTTCATGGAGCTGGTGCTCGCCGACCCGAGCCTGCAGATCAAGTCGGGCGTGCAGTGGGGACTGTTCGGGTCGGCGATCCATCAGCTCGGCACGAAGAAGCACCACGACCGCTGGCTGCGGCGGGTGATGAGCCTGGAGCTGCCGGGCGCGTTCGCGATGACCGAGACCGGCCACGGGTCGGACGTCGCCTCGATCGGGACGACGGCCACGTACGACCCGGCGACCGAGGAGTTCGTCATCCACACGCCGTTCCGGGGCGCCTGGAAGGAGTACCTCGGCAACGCGGCGCTCCACGGCAAGGCCGCGACGGTGTTCGCGCACCTCATCACCGGCGGCGTCGACTACGGCGTGCACTGCTTCTTCGTGCCCCTGCGCGACGACGAGGGGCGGTTCCTCCCCGGCGTCGGCGGCGAGGACGACGGCGTCAAGGGCGGGCTCAACGGCATCGACAACGGGCGCCTGCACTTCGACCAGGTGCGCATCCCGCGCGAGAACCTGCTGAACCGCTACGGCGACGTCGCCGCCGACGGCACGTACTCGAGCGAGATCGCGAGCCCCGGCCGCCGGTTCTTCACGATGCTCGGCGCACTCGTGCAGGGGCGCGTCTCGCTCGACGGCGCCGCGACGACGGCCACCGCTCTGGCGCTGCACATCGCGATCACGTACGCGAACCAGCGCCGCCAGTTCGACTCCGGCATCGGCACCGACGAGGTCGTGCTGCTCGACTACGGCAAGCACCAGCGTCGCCTGCTGCCACGGCTCGCCCAGGTCTACGCGCAGTTCTGCGCGGGCGACGAGCTGGTGCGCGCGTTCGACGACGTGTTCAGCGGGCGTGACGACACCCCCGCCGCGCGGGAGGACCTCGAGACGCTCGCCGCGTCGTTGAAGCCGCTGTCGACGTGGAACGCGCTGGACACGATCCAGGAGTGCCGCGAGGCGTGCGGCGGCGCGGGGTTCATGGCCGAGAACCGGCTCGTCGGCCTCCACCACGACCTCGACGTCTACGTCACGTTCGAGGGCGACAACAACGTGCTGCTGCAGCTCGTGGGCAAGCGGCTGCTGAGCGACTACGCGAAGCGGTTCAAGACGAAGGATGCCGCGGCGCTCGCGCGCTTCGCGGTCGGGCAGACGGCCGACCGCGTGTTCCACGGCGCGGGCCTGCGTCAGCTCGGCCAGACCGTCGCCGACCTCGGTTCGACCGCGCGCTCGGTGGAGCTGGGGCTGCGCGTCGAGCAGCAGCACGAGCTGCTCGCCGACCGCGTCGAGCACATGGTCGCCGACCTCGCCGCGCGGCTGCGTCCGGCCGCGAAGGCCAGTCCGGCAGAGGCGGCGGCCCTGTTCAACGCGAACCAGGCCGAGCTCATCGAGGCCGCCCGCGCCCACGGCGAGCTGCTGCAATGGGAGGCGTTCTCCGACGTCGTCGCCGCGATCGACGACCCCGGCACCCGGCAGGTGCTCACGTGGCTGCGCGACCTGTTCGGGCTCACGCTGGTCGAGCGCCACCTCGCCTGGTACCTCGTGAACGGACGGCTCTCGGCCCAGCGCGCCGCGGCCGTCTCCCGATACGTCGACCGCCTGTGCCTGCGGCTGCGTCCGCACGCGCAGGATCTGGTGGACGCCTTCGGCTTCGCCCCCGAGCACGTGCGCGCGCCCATCGCCTCCGGCGCCGAGCGCGATCGGCAGAACGACGCGCGCGCGTACTACACCGGGCTCGCAGCGTCCGGTCGGGCTCCTCTCACCGAGAAGAGCCTGCACCGGAAATGATCCGGTGAGCCCGGCGTGACGGCATCCGTTACCCCCACCCCCCTCCGCCGGGCTCACCCTCCTCCTCGCACGATCGCTGTCGGCGCGCGCGGGCGCGTGGGAGACTTCGATGAGGGGCCGCTCACCGTCGCCCCGGTCACGGGAGGGGCTGTCATGACGATCGCGACATCGGATGCCGCAGCGCACGAGGACTGGTACACGCGAGACGGCGAGGCGGTCGTGACCGCCCTCGGGTCGGACGCGCAGGACGGCCTCGCCGACGCCGAGGCGGCCGCGCGACGGAAGCGCTACGGGCCCAACGCGATCGCCGCGGAGCCCTCGCCCTCGGTGTGGCAGCTGGCGCTGCGTCAGCTGGCCGACCCGATGAACCTCATGCTCGTGGCCGTCGTGGTCGTGAGCTTCTTCATCCACCAGGCGTCGGTGGCGGTGCTCGTGGCCGCACTCGTCGTGCTCAACGTCGTGCTCGGCGCGCGGCAGGAGCTGAAGGCCCAGGCATCCGTCGACGCGCTCTCGAACCTGCAGGTCCCGCGGGCGCGGGTCGTGCGGGGCGGCACGCTCCGCGAGCTGCCGGCGACGGAGCTCGTGCCCGGCGACGTCGTGAACCTCGAGGCGGGCGACCTGGTCCCGGCCGACGGCAGGCTGCTGCGCTCGGCGACGCTCGAGACGCAGGAGTCGGCGCTCACCGGTGAGAGCATCCCGATCGCGAAGGACGCCGCGACCCTCCCCGACCCCGACACCGTGCTCGGCGACCGCTCGAACATGGTCTTCCAGAACACCCTCGTCACGCGCGGCACCGCGACCATCGTGGTGACCGAGACCGGGATGGCCACGCAGATGGGCCGCATCGCCTCGATGCTGTCGGCCGTCGTGCCGGCGGCCTCGCCGCTGCAGCGCGAGCTCGGCGCGCTCACGCGCGTGCTCGGCATCGTGGCATGGGGCGCCGTGGCGATCATCGTCGTGATCGGCCTGCTGCGTGGGCACACGTTCGGGTCGGTCATGCTGCTCGGCATCTCGATGGCGGTCTCGGCGATCCCGTCCGGTCTGCCGACGTTCGTGCAGGGCATGCTCGCGTACGGATCGAGGCAGCTCGCCGAGCATCGCGCGGTCGTGAAGAACCTCGCCGACGTCGAGACGCTGGGCGCGACGAGCGCGATCAACTCCGACAAGACCGGCACGCTCACGATGAACGAGATGACGGTCGAGTCGCTGTACTTCCGCGACGAGTGGTTCACCGTCGCGGGGAGCGGCTACGCGAAGACCGGCGAGATCCGGCACGCGGCGGGCGCCGACGAGCCCGACTTCACCGCGCTCGCGTACGGGCTGTGCCTGTGCAGCGACGCCACCGTGTCCGACGACGGCGTCGTGGTGGGCGACCCCACCGAGGCGGCGCTCATCGTGCTGGCCGCGAAGATGGGGGCCGACGCCGAGCTGACCCGGCGCCGGTATCCGCGCTTCGCGGAGGTGCCGTTCGACTCCGCGTACAAGTTCATGGCGACCTTCCACCACGTGCCCTGGGGCGACGGGCCCGAGACGACGCTCACGGCGATCGTCAAGGGCGGTCCGGACGTGCTCCTGGCGCGGTGCTCGCGCGCGCTGACCGCCGACGGGACGACCGTGCCGCTGTCCGACGTCCGCGAGCAGATCGTCGAGGCGAACCGGTCGCTGTCGGAGCGGGGCCTGCGCGTGCTCGCCTTCGCCTATCGCGTGCTCGAGGGCCGCGACGAGCAGGTCGCCGCCGACCCGATGGCCGAGACGTCCGACCTGGTGTTCTGCGGGCTGGTCGGCATCATCGACCCGCTGCGGCCGTCGTCGACGGATGCCGTGCGCACCGCCCAGCGGGCCGGCATCGAGGTGCGCATGATCACCGGCGACCACGCCATCACCGCGGCCGCGATCGGCGCACAGCTGGGCCTGGGCCCCGGAGCGGCGAGCGGCTCGGAGATCCACGCGATGAGCGACGACGAGCTGAAGGCCGCGCTGCCGGACATCCACGTGTTCGGCCGCGTGACGCCCGAGGACAAGCTGCGTCTGGCCAGGCTCATGCAGGAGCAGGGCGCGATCGTCGCGATGACGGGGGATGCCGTCAACGACGCGGCCGCGCTCAAGCAGGCCGACATCGGCGTCGCGATGGGCTCGGGGAGCGAGGTGACGAAGCAGGCGGGCAACATGATCCTCACCGACGACAACTTCGGCACGCTCGTGACCGCCATCAGGCTCGGGCGCGACATCTACGAGAAGATCGTCGGCTACGTGCGCTTCCAGATGTCGCTGCTGTTCTCGCTCGTGCTGCTGTTCCTCGTGGCGAGCGTCTTCGACGTCAACGACGGCGTGCCGCTGACGCCGCTCATGGTGCTGTTCCTGAACTTCTTCATCACGATCTTCCCGGTGGTGGTGATCATGCTCGACCCGGTGCCGGCCGACATCATGTCGCGACCGCCGCGGGATCCGTCGGTGACGATCGCCCGCCCGCGTGCGGTGGTGCAGTGGCTGTGCTACGGCGCCCTCATGTTCGCCACGACGCTCGTGCCGCTGCTGCTGTGGCCCGCCGAGCTGAGCCCGACCGAGCCGAACGCCCCGATGACGATGGCGTTCGTGGTCTCGGGCCTCGGTGCCGTGCTGGGCGGCCTCGCGATCCGTCGCGACCCGGAGTCGGGGCTCGTCCCGCCGATCGTGGGCGCCGTGAAGTGGCTCGCGATCCCCACCGCGCTCACGGTCGTCTCGGTCGAGGTCGGCTTCATGCAGCGGCTGCTGGGGACGGTCGGACTGACCGGCGACCAGTGGCTCATCTGCCTCGCCCTCTCCCTCGTCGTGCCCGTGGTCGTCGAGGCCGAGAAGTGGGTGCGCAGGCGCGTACGCGACCGCGGCTGACGGCATCCGCGCGACCCCGCCACGCCGGCCTCGCGGCCCGTCGAGGTGTCCCCCAAACGGTGGACACTGTGGTAGCGTTTTTCTCGGCTCGCATCCGGTGGTTGGGACTGCCGGAGAGCCGATCTGGGGACTGGGGAGACTGGGGTCTACGCGGTCGATGTCTGGGGCATCGTCTGCACCTTGGTGAGACGGTTCCCTCGCGCCGTATCGCCCTAGGAAGCTCAGACGCGAGGGAACCGGGACGCTGCGCGACACCGCGACCTGCTGGGGACAGGTCTGGAGGCTCCGGCCGCTGGGGACAGCCGGACCGACGAGGTCGGGACGCGTAACTCCACCCCAAGCCTAGGGGCGACGGCGCGTCTGCGCGTCACCGCGTCGGCGGAGACGTCATGGAGCCGTCCCTTGTCCGGCCGAACGCGCGCGAAGCGGGCCGTGCCCACAGCGGTCTCCCACGCCCTGTCGACGATGGTCCTCGTCGCGCCGGCGGAGCATGCCGCCGCCGATGTCGTCGAAGGCGGCCTCGATCGGCGCGCGGGTCTCGGGGTCGAGCCTGCCGTCGACGAGGATCGCGCCCGTGCGGTCCTCCCGGACGATCAGGTAGCGGGCGTCGCGCAGCTCCCGCTCCTTCCCCTCCACCCTGTCCGGGTCGAGGGTCGCTTCCGCCCTGATCGACAGGACCCGCAGCTCGTCCGAGGTCAACCCGGGTGCCGCGCCCACCGTAGGCTCGGAGCATGACCCTCGACGTGCGGATCGACACCGACGGCCTTGCGCGCTGCGCCTGGGTCGGCGACGACGCCGAGTACCGCCGATACCACGACGAGGAGTGGGGGCGGCCGCTGCACGGCGACCGGGCGCTGTTCGAGAAGATGAGCCTCGAAGGCTTCCAAGCCGGCCTCAGCTGGATCACGATCCTGCGCAAGCGTCCGCGCTTCCGCGAGGTGTTCGCGGGGTTCGATCCCGAGACGGTCGCGGCGTTCGACTCGGACGACGTCGAACGGCTGATGGCGGATGCCGGCATCGTCCGCAACCGCGCCAAGATCGAGGCCACGATCTCCAACGCCCGCCTCGTCTCCGAGCTGGCCGAGGGCGAGCTCGACGCGCTGCTGTGGTCGTTCGCCCCCGTGGAGCACCGGCGGCCGGCATCGTTCGCCCACGTGCCGGCGACCACGCCGGAGTCGGTGGCGATGAGCAAGGCGCTGCGAAAGCGCGGCTTCCGCTTCGTCGGCCCGACGACGATGTACGCGCTCATGCAGTCCGCCGGCATGGTCGACGACCACGTCGACGGATGCTGGCGGGTGAGCTGACGGCGCAGACCCGGCTCAGCGGTCCGGCTCGATCGGCCGGGCGCTCCGCTGGTCCTGCAGATAGGCCAGCACGGCAGCCACCCGTCGGTGGACATGTCGCTCGTCCGAGAGCCCGAGCTTGGAGAACAGCGAGGACGCGTACTTCTCGATCGAGGACTCGGACAGGTGCAGCTCCTGCGCGATCGCCGCGTTGGTGCGCCCCTGCGCCATGAGCCCGAGGACGTCCCGCTCGCGGTCGGTCAGGGCCGCCAGGTGCGACGAGGCGCGGCCGGCGTGGACGAGAGACGCCACGACGTCGGGGTCGATCTGCGAGCCGCCCTCGGCGACGGTCGTGACCGCGCGGATGAGCGTCCGAGGATCTCCGATGCGCTCCTTCAGCAGGTACGCCATGCCGGCGGTGCCGCCGCGGAGCAGGTCCATCGCGTACGCCGCGTCGTTGTACTGCGAGAGCACGACGACGCCGATCGTGGGATGCCGCAGGCGGATGCGGTGCGCCGCCTCGATCCCCTCGGTGCCGTGCGTCGGCGGCATCCTGATGTCGGTCACGACAGCGTCGGGCACCTCGCGGTCCACCACCCGCTCGAGCTCCTCGGCGTCGCCCACCACGGCGATCACCTCGATCGTGCCGTCGGCGGTGAGCGCTCGCCGCACGCCCTCGCGGACCAGGTAGTGGTCGTCGGCGACGACCGCGCGGAGCCGCGTCGTCATCGTCGCCCCCGCTCGGCGGTGAGCGGGAACGCGGCCGACACCGCCGTCCCGCCCCCGGGACGGGCAGCGACGTCGAGCCGTCCGCCGACGGCGGCGACCCGTTCGCGCAGGTTCGCCAGGCCGCTGCCGGAGACGCGCTCGGGCTCGAAGCCGACGCCGTCGTCGCGCGCGCACACCGTGAGCACGTCGCCCTCGACGTGGAGGGCGATCTCGAGGTGGGCGGCGACGCCGTGCTTCAGCGTGTTCGCGAGCGCCTCCGCGATCGTGAAGTAGGCGGCGCCCTCGACGTCGTCGGGGAGGACGGCGCTGCGGAGGCCCGGGTCTGCGTGCACCGTCGTGGGAACGGGATGCCGGCCCGCCAGCGCCTCGACGGCGGGGAGCAGACCGCGATCGCTCAGCAGCGCGGGATGGATGCCCTGGGCCAGGTCGCGCAGGTCGGCGAGCACGCGGCGCAGCCCCTCCTGCGTCTGGGCGAGCTCCTCGCCGAGGGGTCCGGAGCCGTGCTCGTGCTCCTGCCGCGCCTGACCGACCAGGCCGATGAGCGCGGTGAGGTCCTGCTGCACGCCGTCGTGGATGTTGCGCTCGATGCGGCGGCGCTCCTGCTCCTGCGCGCGGACCAGGCGGGCGCGCGAGGCGCGCAGGAGCTCGGCCTGGTCGGCCAGTTCGCGCGTCAGCCGCACGTTGCGGACCGCCATGCCGGCCTGCCGCGCGAACGTCTCGATGATCGCGACGTCGGAGCCGCTGAGACGACCCGACGTCTTCGGTCCGCACTCCAGCATCCCCACGCGCTCGCCCTCGACCTCGATCGGGACGACGAGCACGGGATGCCGGTCGTCGTGGTCGTCGGGCGATCCGTCGTCCGCGGCATCCGCCCCGCCGTCGCTGCGCAGCAGCCGCACGCGTGCCCAGCGCAGGCCCATGCCGTCCTCGAGCGTGGCCCGCATGCGGGGGAGGAGCGCGTCGAGGTCGTCGATCGTCGCGAGCGACTCGCCGAGCCCCACGACCAGCTGCGTCGGATCGGTGCGGGCTCCGAACACCCAGCGGTCGGCGAGTCTCTCCAGGCGCGCGCGAACGGGCTGGACGACCACGGCGATCACCAGCGCGACCGTCGCGGCCCAGCCGACCGGCAGCAGGGCGCTCGCCGCCGTGCCGGCCGTGGAGGCCACGACCACGAACACCACGGCGATGAGCGTCCAGAGGAGCCCGTAGATCACGGACCCGCGGATCACGTGGTCGGCGTTGAGGCGGGCCGGCTGCAGCACGCCGAGTCCCATCGCCACGGTGAAGCCGATGACGACCACGCTCCACGCGAGAGTGATGAGGATCTCGTCGGTCGGGATGGCCTGGAAGACGAGCGGGATGGGCATGAGCGTGACGGGGAGGAGCAGCCAGCGCATCGCGCGGCGCGCTCGCGGATCGGCCCGTCGGTAGCGGAGGACCAGCAGCACCGCCCCGACGCACGCGACGAGCGGGCCGGAGGCCTCCAGCACGGCACCGCCCAGGCGCGGGTCGATCGAGAGGAGCGAGCCGCCCCACGGGTTCGGCACCGGTGCGTCGGCGTGCACGTAGAACGGCAGCACGACCCGGGTGCTGCCCAGCAGCAGCACGACGGGAACCAGGAGCACCAGCCAGGTGAGCCGCAGCGCGATGCGCTCGGAGCGGCGCCGGACCACCCCGTCGGCGAACAGCCCGAGGATCCGCGCGCTCGCGATCGCCGGGATCAGGTAGCCGCACTGCTGAGCGAAGTTCCACAGCGCGATCGTCGCGCCCGGCGCGTCGGCCGCGAGCTCCGCGCGCAGGACGTACGTCACGAGCTCGAAGACGGCGACCACGGTGCCGAGCGCCAGCCAGGGGGCGAGCGGATGCCGGGGCCGCCGCGCCAGGACGACCGCCGCGACCACGATCGTCACGACGTACATCGCCATCCACGGCACGAGGTCACCCGGGTCGGCGGGAACGGCGACCACGCAGACCACGACCCAGCAGGTCGCGCTCACGCCGATGAGCGCCCAGGTGGCGGCCAGGCGCACGGTGTCGCGCGAGCGGGCGGTTCCCCGCAGTCGGAGGCCGGACAGGTCGCCCGACAGCGCGCTGGTGGTCATGGCACTTTCCATGATGGACCTCGCGCCGGTCGCTGTCGTGGGGGTGAGCCACCGGCGACGTTGCGGATTTCCGCAGGCGATCCTGCGGCCAGCGCGGTGTCGAGCACCGTGCGGCGGCGCGTAGCGTGCCGCCCAGTGAAGCCGTCCGTGCCCGACGGACGTTCGACGAGAGGGGACTCTCATGCGCAAGGCATTCCTCGTGGTCAACGCCCTGCTGACCCTGTCGCTCATCGCGCAGCTCTACCTCGCGGCACTCGGGTTCTTCTCTCCGCCGGAGGACGAGCTGTTCCGGTTCCACGGCATGAACGGCAGGTTCGTCCTGCCGGTGCTGCTGATCGTGTGGATCGTGCTCGGGTTCGTCGCCCGGATCGGCCGTTCGAACATCGTGCTCACCTTCGTGTGCCTCGTGCTGCTCGCGCTCCAGACGGTGTACTTCATCGTGGCCGGGGCGCTGGGCGCGACCCCGCCGCCGAACGAGTCGACCCCGGGCGCGACGCCGTACATCCTCGCGCTGCACGGGCTCGGCGGCACGATCCTGCTGCTGCTCACGGTCGTGGTGTTCAGCCGGGTGCGGAGGATGGGACCGCGCGTGCGCGCGGCCGAGGCGTCGGAGCCCGCCGGCGCCCGGGCGTCCTCCGCCGCCGGCTGAGGCGCGGCCGACCGGAGGCTTCCGTGATCGCCCTGTTCCTCGGCCTCGGCTACGTGGGGCTCGCCGCCGTCGGTGCGGCCTGCTGGGGGCTCGCCCTCGCGAGCGCGGGTCGCGCGAGCGGACGCGGTCCGTCGTCGCGGACGGTCGGGATTCTCGTCGCGGGCGGGCTCGCGGCGCTCGTCGTGCGCGTGGTCGTCGTCGTCGTGCTCGCGCAGCGGGATGCCGGGTTCGTCCAGGAGAAGGTCGTGGTCGGCCTGCCGTTGAGCGCTGCCGCGTCGATCGTGGCGGCGCTGGCGTGGTTCCTGCCGCGGCAGGTCGTCCGGCCGCTCCGGCGCGAGGGGCTCACGGCGGGCGCGATGGCGGTGGCGGCGGCCGCCGCCATCGTCGAGGTGCTGCTGACCGTCGCCGTGGGCGCCCCGGTGGGTGCGG
>NZ_JBDIAB010000104.1:0-10194 GCF_039812165.1 Microbacterium sp. | reverse complement strand
CGGGGAACGGTCGTGCGACTCATCGGATGGTGGAGTTGGTGAACACCGGGTCGCCGTCGCCGCGGTAGAAGATCCCCGGATAGGTCTGGAAGCTCTGCGGCGTCGACTGCCCGCTCGGGGCATACGTGTTCCCGCTGATCACGGAGTTCTCGACGTAGAGATGTCCCGTCCGCGAGTTGCTCACGTAGAAGATGGCGCTGCCGCCGGCCTTAGCCGTGTTCGACTGGATCCGGGAGCCCGAGATGCGCAGGTCGTACGTGCCGCCGTCGGTGTAGATCGCGCCACCGCTGCCGCCCCCCGGCGTACCCGGCTGCGCCGGGTTCGAGCAGCAGCCGACCGCGTTGTTGTGCGTCATGAGGCTGTTGACGATCGTGATGGGCGTGCGCAGGCCGCTCACGGCGGGGCCGTTCGAGCAGTTGTTGCCCTTCCCCTCCGCTCCGCCGAAGGTGCTCTGCACGATCGTCACGGGGTTCTGGTCGTAGGCCGCATGCGAAGGATCGAGCCTGTCCGGGGTCGGCGAGCTCTGAGCGAGCACGCGGATCGCGGCGCCTCCGAGGTCGGGGCCGTTCGCCTTGCAGGTGTTGTTCGTGAACACGGAGTTCACGACCTTCAGCTGCCCGCCGAGCGCGAAGATCGCGCCGCCGCCGTTGGCGCCGTCCACGCCGCTGTCTCCGGGCGAGACGTAGCGCTCGTTCGTGGCGTCGCCGTTGGACATCGTGATGTTCTGGACGGTGACGCGGGGCCACTTCGGGGCGTAGAGGCAGTTGCCGGACACCTTTCCGAGGGAGGCGTCGCACGTGTCGATGTACAGGATGCGCCGAGCGTCGCCACCGGAGAGCGTGACGAGCCCGCCGCCGTCGATCACGAGCACCTGCGTGCTGTTGCTCACCTTCAGAGTCTGGGTCAGCGTGATCGTGACGGGGTCGGGCCCGCAGTTGAAGGTCACCACGCCGCCCGCGGCGACCGCCGCGACGACGGCGTCAGACGTGCAGCTGGCGGCTGTGCCCGTGCCGACGACGCGGTCGGGACGGCTGACGTCCTCCAGGCCCATGCCGGCCGGCACCGGGACCGTGCCCTCGAGGTTGCCCGGCCGGAAGCTGCTGGGCGGGGTCGGGGGCGTCGACGGCGTCGGCGTCGCCGTGGGGGTGGGGGTCGCCGTGGCCGTGGGGGTCGGCGTGGGCTTGGGCGTCGCGGTCGGCGTGGCCGTCGGCTTCGGGGTGGCCGTCGGGGTCGCCGTCGGCTTCGGGGTGGCGGTCGCCGTCGGAGAGGGCGCCACCGTGGACGGCGCGAACAGCACGTCGACGTAGTAGTTGGAGGCCTTGTAGCTCGACGTCGGGTAGCCGGACGTGCCGTAGCGGTAGACGCCGCCGTTGGCGGGAACGGTCAGATCGCCGCGGGTCAGGGCCTTGGTGAACGCGTTGCTCGCGGCCGCGTACCTGCCGCGGGGCGCGTAGTAGGAGGCGACGTAGCGCGTGCCCTTCGTGACCGCGACGGCGCTGCTGAAGCGCACCTCCTGCCAGCCCGAAGCCGTCTCGCCGCTGAAGGTGGCGGTTGCCAGGCGTGTGCCGGACGCGTTCCACAGGCTCCCCGTGTGCGTTCCCGAGTTGCCGCTGCCCTTGTAGAAGCGGATGCCGGTGATCGCGCCGTCCTTGTTCGGGACGACCGCGACTCCCAGCTCGACCGCGGCGCTGTCGTCGTGGGCAGCGACCGCCGGCTTCTCGGAGCCGAAGATGGTCGCTTCGGAGGCCGCGGCAGCCGGGACGGCGGCGGCCGCACCGGAGACCGTGAGCAACGCGGCGATCAGGACGCCGATCAGTCGCCTCGTCGGGCGACGGCGGGCAGGGGTGTTTCGAGTCATGTTCTGTGTCCGATCTCGGAGGCGCACGCATGCGCGCGAGCATGGCGGATCATCGGCCCGCTCGAGGGGCGACGATGTTCGGGGAATCGCCAGCGGTGTACCAAGTCATGGTTGCACGCCTGACCGGGCGAAACCCGTGGTGTGAGAGAAGTCTCATGCCCTGGCCAGATGGGAGATCCGGGCCCGGACGCCTCGCGGACGGCGGTGCGCCCGGGCCCGGAGCGGTCGCTACCCGCGTTCGGTCCGAGTGACGTCGGCGTCGAGACGGGTGCGGAGGAAGGCGATGACGCGGTCGCGGACGGATGCCAGCTCCGACTCGGCCGACGCACGATCCGCCGGGTCTCGCGGCAGCTCTCGAGGGCCCGGCGTCAGCACGGAGTGGGCGAGCCGCGGGTAGCGGACGTCCGAGCCGTCCGAGGGCAGCGGGATGACCTCGAAGGCGCCGCCGAGCGCCGCGTGCAGTGCGGCGAAGCGTCCGGCCGACGACAGTCCGTCGTCGACGAAGCGCAGCCCCAGCGCGCAGAAGCCCTCTCGTGCGGCCAGCGCGCCGAGCTCCTCCCTGCTGAGGCCGGGGTCGTTCCTGGCGGCCTCCCGCCTGATCGTGGGAAAGGGCAGCGCCGGCTGGCTCGCGACCGCCGCGCTGATGGGCGAGCCCGGCACGGCAGCCGCCGCGAGCGCGAATCCGCCCGTGAAGCACATGCCGACGATGCCGACGGAGTCTCCCGGCGTCTGGGCGTTCAAGAGCCTGGCGAGGTCTCCCAGCGGTGAGGCGACTCCGCGTCTCCTGTCCCGCGAGAAGATCGCGAACTCTCTCGTGACGCAGCCGCGCACGAACCGCGCGGTGCCGCCGACGCTGTGCAGCGGGGGCTCGAAAAGCTCCGGGATCCACACCGTGAACCCGGCGTCCACGAACGCGTCGCCGAGCCACGCGACGCGGGCCGTCACGCCGAACAGCTCGTGCATGAGGATGACGCCCGGTCCCGCGCCGTCCGATGGATCACGCTCGTACCTCGGATAGGGGAAGCCGTCGGCGCCTCGAGGCACCTGACGCCAGTGCGCGACGGCGGGCGAGTCGACCATGGCCCCTCCCCGGCTCGGCGACGGCGGTTCAGCCTCATGCTAGACCTCGGCATGCTCGCCCGACAGGTGGCGATCGGCACGACGGATCGCGGTCCGCCGCGCGGGCCTCGGTCGTCCACGGGCGGGAATCGGACGGGTTGTCCACATCGTCCGACTCCTCCTGTCGTCCGCGTCGCCTCGGGGTGCAGACTCGGGGCATGGTCTTCTGGCAGCCGCAGCTCCGTCCCGACGTCCTGGCCGACGACGCGAGCATCCAGCAGTACGCGCAGGGGCGGATCGGGCGGGCGGTGCGGCGCGAGCCGGCGCTGCGGTTCATCGCGCTCGACGAGAGCTCGAACGCGTCGCCCTGGCTCATCGTGCTGAGCGGACAGCCGCGGGCGTTCGACGCGCCGATGGCCGCCGATGTCGCCGAGTGGGTCGCGGGGCGGGCGGGCATCGTGCCGATGTCGCAGCTGGTCGGCGTGTGGCAGCGGCGGGGCACCGCCGAGTACGCGGAGCACGAGCTGCCGTGGGTGCGCCTGCTGGACGACGCCCTGCGCGAGGTCGGGTATCCCGCTCGCGCGTGGCTCCTCAGCCACTCCCGCGGGGTGCGCTGGATCGCGTGGGACGACCTGCTCCCTCCGCGTCGCTGAGGCGTGGCCCCGGCGACGTGGCGGCGGCACTGCCCCGAGAGCGTCAGCCGATCAGGCCGGCCAGGTCGTCGACGGTCATGCCGTAGTTGATGCGGATGCAGGGGAGCGCGAGCTTGTCGCTGCCGATCGAGACGTAGCCCTGCTCGATCGTGCGGGCCATCTCGTAGCCGGCGGCGGCGACGCCCTCCTTCGCCGTGTCGTTGTAGTGGCCGAACGGGTAGGCGACGACCTCCTTCGCGCCGCCGAGGACCTCCGCCGAGGTCTCCAGGTCCTGCACGATCTGCTCGAGCGACCAGTTCACGATGCGCCCCTGCCCGTTGTCGCCGGCGGCGTGCATGTCGTGCGTGTGCGAGCGCTTGAGCACGTACGGCGTGAGCTCGGGTCCGGGGCCGTTGATCGTGATGACGAACGACGTCACCAGCACCTGGTGCTTCTCGAGGATGGGCACGGCCAGCTCCAGCCACGACGGGTCGGCGTCGTCGTCGGTGACGATGACCGAGTGCCGCGGCAGGAACAGGTCGCCGTCGATGTAGGCGTTCAGCTCGTCCCACGTCGGCAGGTAGAAGCCCTGGTCGGCGATGTAGGCCATGTGGGCCTCCCAGTCGCCCACGTAGACGTAGTTGCCGCGCAGCCAGTTGTCCTCGCCCTCCGGCTTGGTCGTGAACTGGTGGTACATCAGGATCGGGACCTTGGCGTCCTCCGCCGCGTTCGCCTCGGGCGTCGTCCACCCCGCGTAGACGGTGCGGAGCCGGTCGGTGCAGGCGACCTCCTTCGACCCGTTGACGCGACCGGGGATGGCGAGCGCCGCGGCATCCTCCGGCGTCGCGTACCAGCCGGCGAACACCGAGCCCTCGCGCAGCGGGATCGGCAGCGCGTCGTAGAGGCGACCCTGCGTGCGCAGCACGGGCTCGTCGGCGATGCCCTCGCCCTCGAACGAGACCGCGCACGCGTTCGGGTCGTCCGTGGTGGCGAGGAGGCGATGGGCCGCGTCCTCGGGCTCTGCCGGCGGGCTGGACGCCTCGGTCTTCGGCGTCTCGGTCGGTGCCGGCTGCGCCGCCCCGCCCAGCCAGCGGGGGAGGAGGATCACGGCGGCGACGATGAGCGCGACCAGCGCGATCGCGCTGACGAGCACCGTGCGCCGGAGGCGGACCCGGCGCTGCGCGCTCATGCCGCCGGTATGCGTCCCGCCCTGCTGCGCCTCGGACATCTCGACCCTCCCGGACGGCCGGTATCGGCGTCCCACCGGGAACTATCTTGACAGGATGCCGCGCCAGGCCCGCACGGCGCGTACGGGTTTCACCGGATCCGGGCCCGGCGGCATCCGGTCAGGAGTCGAAGCCCATGCCGACGGCGTCGAGGGCCTTCAGGAGCAGGTTGCGCCTGCCGCGGTCGTGGTCGGCGCGATCCATCGCCCAGCGAGTGGCGAGGACGCCGGCGGATGCCGCGGGCTCGGGCGGGAACGGGATGGGCCGCTCGCGCACCATCTGCAGCTCGGTGCGCTCGGTGGGGTCGCCCGCGAGCAGGTCGAGCATGACGTCGGCGGCGAAGCGGGACGCGCCCACCCCGAGCCCCGTGAATCCCAGGGCGTAGGCGATCGAGCCCTTGCGGGCGGTGCCGTAGAAGGCGCAGAAGCGCGAGCACGTGTCGATCGCACCCGCCCACCGGTGGGTGAACTGCGTGCCCTCCAGCTGCGGGAAGGTCGTGAAGAAGTGGCTGGCGAGCCGCCGGAACGACTCCGGGCGGTTCTCGTAGGCGGCCCGGATGCGCCCGCCGTAGTGGTACACGGCGTCGTAGCCGCCGAACAGGATGCGTCCGTCCGCGGTGCGGCGGTAGTAGTGGAACTGGTTGGCCATGTCGGCGACGCCCTGCCGCTCGGTCCAGCCGACGTCGTCCCACTGCTCTGCGGTGAGCGGCTCGGTCATCAGCACGTAGTCATATACCGGCACGGTCATGAGCCGGTTGCGGCGCAGCAGCGACGGGAACACGTTGGTCGCGAGGGCCACCTGTCGCGCGCGCACCGAGCCCTTCGCCGTGCGGACGACCGGTCCCTCCTCGATCGCGCGCACGAGGGAGTGCTCGTAGAACTCGACGCCGAGGTCTGCGGCCGCGCGGGCCAGTTCGACGGCGAGCTTCGCGGGGTGCACGAGCGCGCAGTCGTCCTTCTCCCACAGGCCGCCGAGATAGGTGGGGGAGTTCACGAGCGCGCGCGTCGCGTCGGCGTCGAGGGCGTCCTCCTGGGTGGCGAGCCAGTCCAGCTGGTACGGCTCCACGGCGACCGCGAGCTGGCCGGTGCGCTCGAACTCGGCATCCATCCCGTACCGTTCGACGGTCCGCTGGATGCCGTCGAGGTTCTCCAGCCCCAGCTGCTCGAGCTGGTCGAGCTCCTCCGGCCAGCGGTTCGCGCCGTTCTCCTCGCCGTGCGTGAGGCTCGCCTCGCAGAAGCCGCCGTTGCGTCCGGACGCCGCCCAGCCGATCGTGCGCGCCTCGAGGACCACGACGCGCCGGTCGGGGTCGCGCTCCTTTGCGCGCAGGGCCGTCCAGAGGCCCGTGTAGCCGCCGCCGACGATCACGAGATCGGCGGAGATCTCGCCGGCGAGCGTCGGATGGTCGGGGCGGGCGAGGCCGTCGAGCCAGAACACGGACTGGCGCGTGGCGGACAGGCTGTGCCGGACGACCGAGGCGGGAGCGGGCCGGCGTTCGAAGACCGTGGTTCCCACGGCTATCACGTCCTATCGGGCTGTCGGTGGCCGAGTCGACGGTGACGCTCGACCGGATCTCACTATGACAGAAACGTGCCGCGCGGCACAGGGGCACGGCATCCGTCGGCGACGCGGAAAATCATCGACTCACACGTGTGAGGGATCGCGTGCGACGTGTCATGATCGGTAGCAGGCATGAGCCGCACACCCCTTTGCCGGAGGAGCAGAACTGATCGTGGATGCCGTAACCACCCTCGCGCTACCGCACTTGCACTTCGCCCCGGCGCAGAACTGGCTGAACGACCCGAACGGGCTCGTGCACGTCGACGGGGTCTATCACCTGTTCTTCCAGTACAACCCGTACGGCTCCGACCACGGCCACATGAGCTGGGGGCACGCGACGAGCGAGGATCTCGTGCACTGGACCGAGCACGAGGTCGCGATCATGTGCCGGGACGACGAGGAGATCTACTCCGGGTCGGCCGTGATCGACGTCGACAACACGAGCGGGTTCGGCGCGCCCGGCGAGGTGCCGATCGTCGCCGTGTACACGAGCGCGTCGCGCCCGTCGCGCGCGCAGCGGCAGTCGCTCGCGTACAGCACCGACTGGGGCCGCACGTGGACGACGTACGCGGAGAATCCCGTGCTCGACCGCGACTCGCTCGAGTTCCGCGACCCGAAGGTGTTCCGCTGGACCGGCGGCGACGAGGACTACTGGGTGATGGTGGCGGTCGAGGCCGCCGACCGGCAGGTCGTGATCTACCGCTCCGACGACCTGAAGTCGTGGCACTACCTCTCGACGTTCGGCCCCGCCGGAGCGGTGGGCGGCGTGTGGGAGTGCCCCGACCTGTTCCCGCTCGCGGTCGACGGCGACCCGGACGACGTGCACTGGGTGCTGCTGGTGAGCCTGTACCCCGGCGGCAAGGCGGGCGGCTCGGGCACGCAGTACTTCATCGGGCGGTTCGACGGTGTGAGTTTCCACTCCGACGTGGCGCCGGCGCCCGAGAGCGACCCGCACGCGACGCAGTGGCTCGACTACGGCCGCGACTGCTACGCGGGCGTCACCTTCTACGGGCTGCCCGCGGACGAGCGCATCCTGATCGCCTGGATGAGCAACTGGGACTACGCGCGGGTCACGCCCGCGACGCCCAGCCGCGGCGCGATGACCGTGGCGCGCCGCCTGAGCCTCACGCGTCGCGCGGACGGCGGCCTCCACGTCCGGCAGGAGCCCGTGCTGCCCGCCGGTCCGGTCGTCGCGAGCCACGCGGACGTCGAGCTGGCCTCGGCGTGGCACCTGCCGGTGCCGGTGCCGGACGTCGCGCTCATCGAGCTGTCGGCGCGCTTCGAATGGGCCGAGGGGTTCGCCGCGCGCATCCGCCACGGCGAGGCGCAGCAGGGCGGCGTCGTCATCCGCGTCGAGCGCGGGGTGCTGATGGTCGACCGGACGCAGGCGTCGGGGCAGTGGCATCCGTCGCTCGCGAGCGTCGAGGTGGCGCCGCTCGCCGGCGACCACCGCGTGGACCTGCGCATCGTGCTCGACCGCACGTCGATCGAGGTCTTCGCCGACGACGGCACGACGGTCGTGACCGACCTCGTCTACACCGACGCGGGTGCGGACGCCGTGACGATCGAGCCCCTGCGCGGGCCCGCGGTCGTCGAGTCGCTGCGCATCGTCGACCTGACCGAGGCGTAGCGCGGGTCGGCCCGCGCGCCGCCGGCCGGCGCGCGGCGTCGGGCTCGCGCCGAGTCGGGCGTGTCGCCGCCGGACCCGGGCATAGTGGAATATCGCCGAACGGAAGGTGGAGTCGATGAGGACGAACGGGCACGCGGGAGCAGACGAGGTGGCGTCGTGAGGGCCGGGGTGATCGGCGAGGCGCTCGTCGACGTGCTGCCCGACGGGCGGGCGCTCCCGGGCGGATCGCCGCTGAACGTCGCCGTGGGGCTCGCCCGGCTCGGCCACACGGTCGAGTTCGCGACCGACCTCGGCATCGACGAGTACGGCACGCTGGTGGCCGCGCACGTCGAGGCGTCGGGCGCGGGTCTGGTCGAGGGCTCGGTGCAGCCGGGCGCGACGTCGGTGGCCCGTGCGACGCTCGACGACGAGGGCCGCGCGTCCTACGAGTTCGAGCTGCGCTGGCAGCCGCCCGCACCGCCGACCGAGGGTCTCGACCTCCTGCACACCGGGTCGATCGGCGCCATCCTCGACTCGGGCGCCGAGGTCGTGGCCACGGCGCTGCGCGAGGCCGCCGCCGCCGGGACGCTCGTCTCGTTCGACCCGAACGCCCGGCCCGGCATCATGGGCGAGCGCGAGGCGGTGGTGCGGCGCGTGGAGGAGCTCACGGCATCCGCCCACATCGTCAAGCTCAGCGACGAGGACGCCGAGTGGCTCTACCCGGGGGTCGAGCCCGCCGACGTGCTCGACCGGCTGGTCGGCCTGGGCGCGGCGCTCGCCGTGGTCACGCGCGGACCGGACGGATGCCTCGCCCACACCCGGACGACCACGCTCGCGCTGCCCGCGACGCCGGTCGTGGTCGCCGACACGATCGGGGCGGGGGATGCCTTCATGTCGGGCCTGCTGCACGGCGTCGCGGTGACCGGGTCGTCGGCGCCGCTGCGCGCCGGCGAGCCTTTCGACCTCGAGACGGTGCTGCGGACGGCCCTCGCGAGCGCGCGGATCACCGTGTCGCGACCGGGTGCCAACCCGCCGTGGCCGGAGGAGCTCGCCGCCGAGCTGTAGCCGTCGCGGCGGGCGGTCTACGCCCGGTCGACAGGGCCTGTGTGCGCATGACTCAGGCAATCCGCCTGTTCGTGGGGCCTCGGACGGCGCCGCGGCCCGTTCTGCCTGAGTTATGAACCGATGCGGGCGGATCCGGAGCGGCGCGCGGGCCTGTGGTCGGCCGGTAGGTGGCAGTTCGTGCCGCTTCCACTGCCCGGTGTGTGGTGCCGAGGCGGGCTGAAGGTGGCACCTCATGTCGCCTCCCCGGACTCGGAACCGACGCGAACTGCCACGTTGGGCGCGTGGGACAGCGCGGCGAGGGTGCGTGCCACGGGCGCTCGCCGCGGGGCAGGATGGACCCGTGAGGAACAGCGCGTGAGCCTGGTGATGGGCGTCGACTCGTCGACGCAGTCGTGCAAGGTCGTGATCGTCGACGCCGACGCGCTCGTCGGCGGCATGCCTGCCGTGGACGCCATCGTCCGGACCGGCCGCGCGTCTCACCCCGCGGGCACGTCCGTCGACCCCGAGGCGTGGTGGACGGCGCTCCGGGCAGCGATCGCGGATGCCGGCGGCATGGCCGACGTGAGCGCCTGGGCCATCGCCGGGCAGCAGCACGGCATGGTCGTCCTCGATGCCGACGGCCGCGTCGTCCGCGACGCCCTGCTGTGGAACGACACGCGCTCCGCCGGTGCGGCCGCCGACCTCGTGGCCGAGTTCGGCGCCGCCGAGCTCGCACGGCGGACCGGGCTGGTGCCCGTGGCATCGTTCACCGCGACCAAGCTCCGCTGGCTGCGCGACCACGAGCCCGAGCACGCGGCGCGCACGGCCGCGGTGGCCCTCCCGCACGACTGGCTCACGTGGCGGCTGCGCGGCTTCGGCCCGGAGCGGCCGGCTCTCGACGAGCTCGTGACGGACAGGTCGGATGCCTCGGGCACGGGCTACTGGGGACCGGACGGGTACGACCGCGAGCTGGTCGTGGCATCCCTCGGGCACGACGCGATCCTGCCGCGCGTGCTCGAGCCGGGCGACGCCGTCGCCGATGCCGAGGGGCGGCGGGTCGCACCGGGCGCCGGCGACAACGCCGGCGCCGCGCTCGGGCTCGGCGCGGTGCCGGGCGACGTGGTGGTCTCGATCGGCACGAGCGGCACGGTGTTCGCCGTGACCGACGTGCACACGCTCGACCCGAGCGGCACGGTCGCGGGCTTCGCG
>NZ_JBDIAB010000103.1:0-10294 GCF_039812165.1 Microbacterium sp. | reverse complement strand
CGGGGGCGGCCGGCACCCCCGCGGACTCCGCCACGGCCTGCCAGCCGGTGAGGCAGAAGCGGGCGCGCAGGCGTTTGCCGCCGGTCAGCGCGGCGGCCGCGGAGGCGACGAACGCGACCGCCTCGGCGCCCAGGCCGTCGGCCTCGCGGCGGCGGTCGTCCGCGAATCTCTCCACTCGCTGGGAAACCGCCTCGATCGGCGCCAGGGTGGGTGTCACGGGCCTAGCCTAGTTCTTGCGGGCACGCGTAGAATCAGTAGGTACTCGAGTCGATCACGAGGGGGATGCATGCCACTGTCAGAGCAGGAGCAGCGTCTGCTGGACGAGATGGAACGCCATCTCATGCACACTGACGCAGACGTCGTCAGCGCGCCCCGCGAAGGTCAGGCTCTCAGCTATCGGAACATCGTCTACGGCGCACTGCTGGTGCTGCTCGGCCTGGGCGGCGTCATCGCGGGTGTGTCCACGGGCATCATCGCGATCGGGGTCGTCGCCTTCCTCGCCATGGTGGGCGGGGTCGTCCTGGCGGTGACGCCCACGCGCGGCGGGACCGCGCGCGTGCGTCACGAGGGCGGGACCAAGAAGGCGCCGTCGTCCGCATCGTCGTCCGGGTCGTTCATGGATCGCATGAACGACCGCTGGGACCGCCGTCGCGACGGTCACTGACCGCACACGGAAGGAACAGAGCACCGACCTCAGGGTCGGTGCTCTTCTCTTTGCCCGGATCCGGATTCTCACGCGGAATCACGCGCTTCCTCATAGTGGAGTGGAGGAAAGTGGAGTAAAGTGGTGAGTACGTGACGAGGCCGGTCGGACGGGGGTGGTGGATCGATGCTCTTGGGCACGCACACCCCGCGGCTGGACGACAAGGGGCGCGTCATCCTCCCGGCGAAGTTCCGCGACGACCTGGGCCCCGGCGTCGTCATCACGCGCGGCCAGGACCGCTGCCTCTACGTCTTCGCCGCCGACGAGTTCGAGCGCATCCACGAGCGCATCCGTGAGACGCCCCTCACCAACAAGCAGGCGCGCGACTTCCTGCGGATGTTCCTCTCCGGCGCCAGCGCCGAGAAGCCCGACAGCCAGAACCGCATCACCATCCCGCCCGCCCTGCGCGCCTACGCCTCCCTCGACCGCGACCTGGTCGTGACCGGCGTCGGCGCGCACGCGGAGATCTGGAACGCCGACGCGTGGAACGCCTACGCGGAAGGGAACGAGGAGACGTACGCCGAGCTCGAGCAGGAGGTGATCCCGGGCCTCTTCTGACCCCCGGCCGTGACTCCCAGCCGCACGCCCTGACGCACTTCCCCGGCGCCAGGTCGGAGCGGATGGGGATCAGGGCCGGGGGTCCCGGCCCCCGCATCATGGACCTGCACGAGATCCACACCCCCGTCCTGCTCGAGCGCTGCGTCGAGCTGCTCGCCCCCGCCATCGGCCACGAGGGCGCCACCGTGGTGGATGCCACCGAGGGCATGGGCGGCCACTCCGTGGCGCTCCTGGAGCGGTTCCCGCACCTGCACCTGGTCGGCCTCGACCGCGACACCGACGCCCTGCGCATCGCGGGGGAGCGGCTCGCGCGGTTCGGCGATCGCGTCACGCTCGTGCACACCGTCTACGACGGCATCGCCGCGGCGGTCGCGTCCACCGGGCGGCGCCGGGTCGACGGCATCCTGTTCGACCTCGGCGTCTCGTCGCTGCAGCTCGACGAGACCTCGCGCGGCTTCGCCTACGCGCACGACGCCGAGCTCGACATGCGCATGGACCAGACCGGCGGCGTGACGGCCGCCGACGTCCTGGCCACGTACGGCGAGGGCGACCTGCGGCGCATCTTCGAGCGCTACGGCGAGGAGCGCCTCGCCGGCCGCTACGCGCGCGCGATCGTCGACGCCCGCCGCACCGCGCCGATCGAGCGCTCCGGCCGGCTCGTCGAGATCCTCGTCGCCGCGACGCCCGCCGCCGTGCAGCGCGAGCGGTCGGGCCACCCGGCCAAGCGGGTGTTCCAGGCGCTGCGCATCGAGGTCAACGGCGAGCTCGCGGCCCTCGAGCGGGCGCTGCCGGCGGCACTCGACCTGCTCCGCGTCGGCGGCCGCATCGTCGTGCTGTCGTACCAGTCGCTGGAGGACCGCCTCGTCAAGCGGGCCTTCGCGCAGGCGTCGTCCTCGACCGCGCCGGCCGGCCTCCCCGTCGAGCTCCCCGAGCACGCGCCGCGGTTCCGGCTGCTCGTCAAGGGCGCCGAGCTCGCCTCCGACTCCGAGCGCGCGGTCAACCCGCGCGCCACCCCGGTGCGTCTGCGTGCCGCCGAACGAATGAAGGATGCCGCATGAGCAGCGCCGCACTCTCCTCCGCACTGCCCGCCCCCCGGCGGGCGCCGCGCCCGCGGCTCCGGCTGGTGGAGCGGCCCGCCCCGGGGCGCCGCCCGCGGCTGCTCTACGGCGTCCTCGCGGTCGGCACGGCGGTCGCGATCGCCGGCGCGCAGATGGGGCTCTCCATCCTCACGACGCAGACCTCGTACCAGGTCGCCGACCTCACGCAGCAGCAGCGCGAGCTCTCGTGGCAGGCGCAGATGCTCGAGGACGACGTCGCCGGTCTCAGCTCGCCGCAGTTCCTCGCCGCCAACGCCGCCGCGCTCGGCATGGTCATCAACGAGTCGCCGAACTACCTGCGGCTGAGCGACGGCGCCGTCATCGGCGGCGGCCAGGCGGCGGCCGGAGTCTCCAGCATCGACGCGCTCTCTCGCGCGTCCGTCCCCAACGCGCTCGTCGGCGACACGCCGCTCGTGACCGACCCCAAGGCCAGCATGCAGCAGGGCGCGTCGGCCGACACCGAGCTGCTGCGCAATACCCCGACACCCCCGCCGATCACCGACGGTCTGCCCACTCCCGCCACACACTGAGAGTATGACGACCCGCGCCACCCGGAGCCCGCGCCGCCGTACCGTCGTCGCGCTCGCCGTCGTCCTCGCGGTCCTCGCGGCCTTCGTCGTGCGGCTCGTGGACATCCAGGTCGTCAACGCCAAGGAGCACCTCGCCGACTCGTTCTCGCTCGGCATGGAGAGCGGCCGCACGCTGCACGGCACCCGCGGCAAGATCGTCGACACCACGGGTGCGACGCTGGCCACCAGCATCCTGCTCTACGACGGCGTGCTCGACCCGATGAACGCCGTCAAGGGCGTGCCGAAGGGGGATGCCGACCCGGCGAGCACCGATCCGGCCGACCGGATCCCGTGGGAGGAGCTGGCCGGGCGCATCGGCGCCGTCACCGGCCAGAGCGCCGCCGACGTCCAGCAGATCGTCGCCGACGCGCTCGCCGAGAACGCCGGGTCGCGGTTCGCCTACCTGAAGCGGTCGCTGACGACCGAGCAGTACCGGCGCCTCGCCGACCTGGACCTGCCCTTCCTGTCCTTCGAGCAGCATCCGGCGCGCACCTACCCCGACGGCGCCGTCGCGGGCAACGTGATCGGCTTCGTCGGCTCGGACGGAACCCCGCTCGAGGGCATCGAGTCGCTGCAGGACGGCTGCCTCGCCGCCACCGACGGCAAGATCCGCTACCAGCGCGGCAAGGACGGCGTCGTCATCCCCGGCACCGAGGTGTCGCAGCCGGCGGTCGACGGCGGCACGCTGCAGCTGACGATCGACCGCGACCTGCAGTGGTACATGCAGCAGCTCATCGCCGAGCAGACGCAGAACCTCGGCGCCGACAGCGGCGCGATCCTCGTCGTCGAGGTCGCCACCGGCAAGATCCGCGCCGCCGCCGAGTATCCGACGGTCGACCCGAACGACTTCGACGCCGTCGAGGCCGACGACCGCGGCACCAGGCTCTTCCGCTACTCGTACGAGCCGGGCTCGACGTTCAAGCCGGTCACCGCCGCCACCGCCATCGAGGCCGCGGGCCTGACGCCGCTGTCGACCGAGGTCGTGCCCGACCGCGAGATCTTCCCCAACGGCGCCGACATCTCCGACTCCGAGCCGCACGACACCGAGACCATGACCCTCGCCGGCGGCCTCGTGAACTCCTCCAACGTCGCGATGTCGAAGTTCGGCTCGCAGGTGTCGCCGGAGGTGCGGCTGGAGTACCTGAAGAAGTTCGGCGTGGGAGCGGGCACCGCCCTGGACTGGTCGGGCGAGCCCGACGGCGTCTACCTGCCGGTGGAGGACTGGGACAACCAGACGCTCTACACGACGACGTTCGGCCAGGCGTTCACCGTCACCGCTCCGCAGGTCGCGAGCGTCTACCAGACCATCGCGAACGACGGCGTGCGCATGCCGCTGTCGCTCGTGGAGTCGTGCACGACGGCCGACGGCACGGTCGAGAAGCCCGACCTTCCCGGCCCCGAGCGCGTGATCAAGAAGGAGACCGCCGCCGACGTGAGCCTCATGCTCGAGAACGTCTTCGCGCAGGGCACGCTCGCCGAGGACATCGCGATCCCCGGCTACCGCATGGCGGGCAAGACCGGCACCGCGCAGAAGGTCGACCCGGCGACCGGCACCTACAAGGACAACCTCTACTACACGTCGCTGGTCGGGTTCGCACCCGCGGACGATCCGAAGTACGTTGTCCTGACGGCGTTCGACGAGCCGAAGAAGGTCCGGATGTCGGCCGCGAACCGGCCCGCGTTCGTGAAGGCGATGACGCAGGTGCTCAAGCACTACCGCATCATGCCGTCGGGCTCGACGACGCCGCTCCTCCCGTTGACCGACTGATGCGACTGGGCGAGGACTGACATGATCCGGATGACGCTGGCCGAGGTGGCCCGAGCGGTCTCGGGGACGCTCGTCCCCTCCGAGGGGGCCTCGCCCGACGACGTCGTGTCGGGCGCGGTCGACACCGACTCGCGCGAGATCGGCCCGGGCGACGTCTTCGTCGCCAAGCCCGGCGAGACGACCGACGGCCACCGGTTCGTCGGCGCCGCGGTCGACGGGGGCGCCGTGCTCGCGATCGTCGAGCACGAGGTCGACGCCCCGGTGTCGCAGATCGTCGTCGCCGACGCCGTGGCCGCGCTCTCCGACCTCGCCCGTGCCGTCGTCGCCGGTGCCCGCGCCGGCGGGCTCCGCGTCGTCGGCATCACCGGCTCCAACGGCAAGACCACCACGAAGAACCTCCTCGCGCGCATCCTCCGCGACGAGGGCGCCACCGTGGCCCCGCGCGGCTCGTTCAACAACGAGGTGGGCGCCCCCCTCACGATGCTGCGGGTCACCGAGGGGACCCGCTTCCTCGTGAGCGAGTTCGGCGCGTCGGGACCGGGCGAGATCGCCCAGCTCGCGGGCCTCGTGGGCCCCGACGTCGGCGTCGTGCTCATGGTCGGCATGGCCCACGCGGGCGGCTTCGGCGGGGTCGAGGCGACCGTCAAGGCCAAGACCGAGCTCGTCGAGCAGGTGCGTCCCGGCGGCGTGGCGGTGCTCAACGCGGACGATCCGCGCGTGGTCACGATGGCCGCCGTCGCCGAGGCGCGCGGCGTGTCGGTGCGCTGGTTCGGCCGCGGCCCCGCCGCGGACGTGCGCGCCGACGACGTCGAGGTGTCGGCCGACGGGACGAGCTGCGTCGTCGTCGCGGGCGACGAGCGCGTGGCGCTGCGCCTGCGCGTGCTGGGCGAGCACCACGTGATGAACGCGCTGGCCGCCGTCACCGCCGCGCTGGCCCTCGGGGTCACGCTCGGCGACGCCGTCGCCCGGCTCGAGACGGTCGAGCTCGCCGAGCGGTGGCGCATGCAGCCGCTCGGCTCGGACAGCATCCGGATCATCAACGACGCGTACAACGCGAGCCCCGACTCCATGGCGGCGGCCCTCCGGACCCTGGCCCAGATCACCGCGCCCGGCGAGCGCAAGGTCGCCGTCCTCGGCGCGATGAGCGAGCTGGGCGAGTTCGCCGGCGAGGAGCACGACCGGGTGGGCCTGCTGGCGGTGCGCCTGCGCATCGAGCGCATCGTCGTGGTCGGCGCCGATGCCCGGCGCCTGTTCCTCGCCGCGGTGGGCGAGGGCTCGTGGGACGGCGAGGCCGTGTTCTTCGAGACGCCGGAGGACGCCTACGACTACCTCGTGCACGAGCTGCGCTCCGGCGACCGCGTGCTCGTGAAGTCCTCCAACTCCGCGGGCCTCCGGCACCTCGGCGATCGTCTGGGAGAATTCTTCTCGTGAGATCACTCCTTGCATCCGCGACGATCTCGCTCGCCTTCACCCTGTGCCTCACGCCGCTGTTCATCCGGATGTTCGAGCGCTGGGGCTGGGGTCAGGTCATCCGCACGCCCGACGACGTGTCGAACCCGAGCCACCACGCCAAGCGCGGAACGCCCTCGATGGGCGGCATCGTCTTCATCCTCGGCACGCTCGTCGGCTACTCCGTCGGCACTCTGAACGGGGGCGCGCCGCCGTCCATCTCGGGCCTGCTGGTGCTCTGGATGATGGTGGGCATGGGCGCCGTGGGCTTCGTCGACGACTTCATGAAGGTCCGCTCGCAGCGGAGCCTCGGCCTGTCGGGCTGGCGCAAGGTGGTCGGGCAGATCCTCGTCGCGGTGCCCTTCGGCATCCTCGCCCTCTCGTTCCCCGACGCGCGCGACCAGACGCCGGGATCGGCGTACGTGTCGTTCTTCCGCGACATCCCGGTGCTGTCGTTCATGGCGCTCGGCGCGGTGATCGGCTGGATCATGTACCTCGTCTGGGTGTCGTTCCTCTCGGTCGCGTGGTCGAACGCCACCAACCTCACCGACGGCCTCGACGGCCTGGCCACCGGGTCGGCGATCTTCACCGTCTCGGCCTACAGCCTCGTCACCTTCTGGCAGTTCCAGCAGCGCTGCACGAGCGACGCGCTCGTGTCGGCCTACTACGCGGCGTGCTACAACACGCCCAACACCATGGATCTCACGATCGTCGCGGCGTCTTTCGTCGGCGCCTTGGTCGGGTTCCTGTGGTGGAACGCGCCGAAGGCCAAGGTCTTCATGGGCGACGTGGGCTCGATGGCCATCGGCGGCGTCATCGTGGCGATGTCGATCCTCTCGCGCACCGAGATCCTCGCGCTCATCATCGCCGGCATCTTCGTCATCGCGCCCGGCTCGGTGGTGCTGCAGCGGTACTACTTCAAGCTCACCGGCGGCAAACGCCTGTTCCTCATGAGCCCGTTCCACCATCACCTCGAGATGCGCGGCTGGCCCGAGATCACGATCGTCGTGCGGCTGTGGATCGTCGCCGGCATCCTCGCCGTCACCGGCGTCGGCCTGTTCTACGTCGCCTGGCTGGCGCTGATATGAGCGCGCCCCTCGCGGAGCTGACCAGCTGGCGCGCCGACTGGCGGGGTCTCAAGGTCGTCGTCCTCGGCCTGTCGGTGACCGGGTTCTCGGTCGCCGACACGCTCGCCGAGCTCGGCGCCGAGGTGCTCGTGGCGACCGAGCGGGCCGACCCGGAGTACGAGCGGCTCGTGCCCGTGATCGGGGCGCGGCTGTGGACCGGGCCGCTCGACCCGGTGCCCGACGCCGTGCGCGAGCACGCGCCCCAGGTCGTGGTGGCCTCGCCGGGCTTCCCGCCGCACCACCCGGTGATCGCGTGGGCGCGCGAGAGCGGCGTCGCGGTGTGGGGCGACATCGAGCTGGCCTGGCGCGTGCGCGACAAGGTCGTGCGCGCCGACGGACGGCCCGCCGACTGGGTGCTCATCACCGGCACGAACGGCAAGACCACGACGACCCGCCTCGCCGCGACGATGCTCGTCGCCGGGGGCCTGCGCGCCGTGCCGTGCGGCAACATCGGCACGCCGATCCTCGACGCCGTGCGCGACCCGGCCGGCTTCGACGTGCTCGTCGTCGAGCTGTCGAGCCACCAGCTCTGGTACCTGGGCCTGCAGCAGGACGGGCCCGACCCGGTCTCGCCGCACGCCAGCGTGTGCCTCAACCTCGCCGACGACCACCTGGAGTGGCACGGCTCGTTCCTCGCCTACCGCGACGCGAAGGCGGTCGTCTACGCGCACACGCGCGTCGCGTGCGTGTACAACAAGGCGGATGCCGCGACCCGGCGCATGGTCGAGGAGGCCGACGTCGTCGAGGGATGCCGCGCCATCGGGTTCGACCTGGGCGTGCCCGGGCCGAGCGATCTCGGGGTGGTCGACGGCATCCTGGTCGACCGCGCCTTCCTCGAGGAGCGCCGCACGAGCGCGCTCGAGCTCACGACGCTCGACGAGCTCGCCGCGCGCGGGCTCGCCGCCCCGCACATCGTGGCGAACGCGCTCGCCGCGAGCGCCCTCGCGCGCTCGCTGGACGTCGCGCCGGCGGCGATCCGCGAGGCGCTGGACGGCTTCCGGCTCGACCCGCACCGCATCGAGGTCGTCGCCGTCGACGGCGGTGTCACGTGGGTGGACGACTCGAAGGCCACGAACCCGCACGCCGCCGCGTCGTCGCTCGCCGCCTACCCGGGCGCCGTATGGGTCGTCGGGGGCCTCCTGAAGGGCGTCGACATCGGCGAGCTCGTCGCCGGGCGCGGCCCCACCGCCAAGGCCGCGATCGTGATCGGGGTGGACCGGGCCGCGGTCGTGGCGGCGTTCGCCCGACACGCGCCCGCGGTGCCGCTGTTCGAGGTCGATGCCGCTCAGACTGAAGACGTCATGGCGGACGTCGTCGAGCTGGCGGCGGAGATCGCCCGCGACGGGGACGTGGTGCTGCTCGCCCCGGCCGCGGCATCCTTCGACCAGTTCTCGTCGTACGCCGACCGCGGCCACCGCTTCCAGGCGGCGGTGCGCGCCCGGATCGGACGAGGCGGAAGGGAGCCCGGTGGCGACGACGACGCACGGACCGACCCGGCCGGCGACTCCGCCCGCTGAGCCCGCGGAGAGCTCCGGGCGGCGCACCTTCTCGGCGCGCGTGATGCTCGGGAAGGCCTTCGCGCCGGTCCCGAGCGAGTTCCTGCTGATCGCCTCGACCGCGCTCCTGCTCACCGGCTTCGGCCTGGTCATGGTGCTGTCGGCGACGATGGCCACCGACACCGCGGCGGGCGTGAGCCCGTTCGAGACGGTCATGAAGCAGGGCATGTTCGCGCTCCTGGGCATCCCGCTCATGTTCATCGCGAGCCGGCTGCCGATCCTGTTCTGGAAGCGCATCGCGTGGCCCGCGCTCATCTTCGGCGTGCTGTTCCAGCTTCTGGTGTTCGTGCCGGGCCTGGGCGTGGAGAACGACGGCAACCGCAACTGGATCGTCATCGGCGGCATCCAGGCGCAGCCGTCGGAGTTCCTGAAGCTCGCCCTCGCCCTGTGGCTCGGCTACGTGCTGTACCGCAAGCACACGCTGCTGGGGCTGTGGCGGCACGTGTTCATCCCGGTCGTGCCGGTGGGGGCAGTGGTGATCGGCACCGTGATCCTCGGCAAGGACCTCGGCACGGCGATGGTGCTCGTGCTGATCCTCCTCGGCGCGCTCTTCTTCTCCGGCGTGAAGCTGCGCATCTTCGTGCTGCCGCTCATCCTCGCGATCGGCTCCGTCGCGGTGCTCGCCGTCACGAGCCCCGACCGCATGCGGCGCATCATGAGCTTCCTCGACGTCGACACCGCCGCGTGCTACTACGACGACTGCTACCAGTCGCTGCACGGCATCTGGGGGCTCGCCGGCGGCGGCGTCTTCGGCCTGGGGCTCGGCAACTCGCGCGAGAAGTACTCGTGGTTGCCCGCGGCCGCGCACGACTACATCTTCGCGATCGTCGGCGAGGAGATCGGGCTCATCGGCTGCGCCGTCGTGCTCGTGCTGTTCGCCCTGTTCGCGGTGGGCTCGTTCCACGTCATCCGCAAGACCCTCGACCCGTTCGTGCGCATCGTCGCCGGCGCCATCACGGTGTGGATCGTCGGCCAGGCGCTCATCAACATCGGCGTCGTGCTGCGGCTGTTCCCGGTGCTCGGCGTGCCGCTGCCGTTCATGTCGCAGGGCGGCACGTCGCTGCTGTCGGTGCTGATCGCGTGCGGCGTGCTGCTGTCGTTCGCGCGGACGCTGCCGTCGCATCAGGTGCAGGCGCGACCCGCCGGGGCTCGCCCGGCATCGCCCCGCCCGGCACCCGCGCGCACGTCCGCCCGTCGCGGGTAGGGTCGAGCGGGTGACCACCTACCTGCTGGCCGGCGGCGGCACCGCCGGGCACGTGAGCCCGCTGCTCGCGGTCGCCGACGGGCTGCGCGCGCGCGACCCCGAGGCGACCGTGCTCGTGCTCGGCACGCGTGAGGGGCTCGAGGCGCGCCTCGTGCCCGAGCGCGGCTACGAGCTGCTCACCGTCGACAAGGTGCCGTTCCCGCGACGGCCGAACGGGGCCGCCGCGCGCTTCCCGGCCCGCCGGCGGCGCGCCCTCGCCCAGG
>NZ_JBDIAB010000102.1:0-10442 GCF_039812165.1 Microbacterium sp. | reverse complement strand
GTCAGGTCTGGGTGCTTTGGCGGGCGTGCCAGCCGGTGCGGACCATGTCGTCGACGGTGTATCGGTTGGCCCAGTCGAGGTCGCGGGCGGCGAGGTCGCCGGTGGCGACGATGCGGTCGGGGTCGCCGGGGCGGCGCGGGGCGATCTCGGGGGTGAAGGGGATGCCGGTGACCCGGGCCATGGCGTCCATGATCTGGCGCACCGAGAGGCCGTTCTGCGAGCCGAGGTTGTACGCCGGCTCGATCGGCTCGCCGTCCTGGAGGCGTCGGGCGGCGACGGCGTGGGCGGCGGCGATGTCGCCGACGTGGACGTAGTCGCGCACGTTGGTGCCGTCGGGGGTGTCGTAGTCGTCGCCGTTGATGCGCGGGGTGCGGCCGGCCAGGAGCGCTTCGAAGACGATGGGGAACAGGTTGTGCGGGCTCGTGTCGTGCACGGTGGGGTCGGCGGAGCCGACGACGTTGAAGTAGCGCAGCGACGTGTGCCGCAGCGGGGTGTCGGAGCCGGCGGTCGCGCGTGCCTGATCGGCGATGATCCATTCGCCGATGAGCTTGGACTCCCCGTAGGGGGAGGCGGGGCGCTTGGGCAGGTCTTCGGTCACGAGCGGCACGTCGGGTGTGCCGTAGACGGCGGCGGAGGACGAGAACACGAGGTTCGCGACGCCCGCGGCATCCATCGCCTCGAGCACGACGCGGGTGCCCTCGACGTTCTGCGCGTAGGTGTGCAGGGGGCGCTGCACCGAGACGCCGGCGTATTTGAACCCGGCGACGTGGATCACGCCGGTGACGTCGTGGTCGCGGAGGGTGTGCTCGACGAGGTCGCGGTCGAGGATCGAGCCGCGCACGAACGGGATGCCGTCGGGCACGAACTCCGCGTGACCGCTGGAGAGGTCGTCGAGCACGACGGGGTCGAGGCCCGCCTCGGCGAGCGCGCGGACGATGTGGGCGCCGATGTAGCCGGCACCGCCGGTGACAAGCCAGGACATGGGTCCATTCTGCCCGGTCGGTGCACGCCGCCACGCCGCCGGGCTCACGCCCGGCCGAGGCGACGCGATGCCGTCGAGGCGCGCCGGCCGGGGCCGACGGCATTCCCCCGTCGCCACCCACGGACGAGCCCCCACGCGATCGAGCCACCCTCCTCCGTGTGGAGACGGAGAGGGTGGCTCGATCGGACGGGGCGGCTCGCGGCCCGGCTCGTGCCGGGCCGCCGCCGGTCGCGGCTACGCGTCGCCGAGGGCGGCGGACACGACGGCCCGCGCCTCCTCCTGCACCTGCGCGAGGTGGTCGGCGCCCAGGAGCGACTCGGCGTACAGCTTGTACACGTCCTCGGTGCCGGAGGGGCGCGCGGCGAACCACGCGTGCTCGGTCTGGACCTTGAGGCCGCCGATCGCGGCGCCGTTGCCCGGCGCGTGCGACAGCTTCGCGGTGATCGGCTCGCCGGCGAGCTCGGTCGCGGTCACGGCCTCGGGCGACAGCTTCGACAGCGCCGCCTTCTGCGCGGGGGTCGCCGCGGCGTCGACGCGCTGGTACACCGAGGCGCCGAACTCCTGCTCCAGCTCCGCGTAGCGCTGCGACGGGCTCTTGCCGGTGACCGCGATGATCTCCGACGCGAGCAGGCACAGCAGGATGCCGTCCTTGTCGGTCGTCCACACGGTGCCGTCCTTGCGCAGGAACGAGGCGCCGGCCGACTCCTCGCCGCCGAACGCGACCGATCCGTCGAGCAGGCCCGGCACGAACCACTTGAAGCCCACCGGCACCTCGATGAGCGCACGGCCCAGCGACTCCGCGACGCGGTCGATGATCATCGACGACACGAGGGTCTTGCCGATCGCGGCATCCGTCGGCCAGCCCGGACGGTTGCGATACAGGTAGTCGATCGCGACCGCGAGGTAGTGGTTCGGGTTCATGAGCCCCGCGTCGGGGGTCACGATGCCGTGGCGGTCGGCGTCGGCGTCGTTGCCGGTCAGCACGTCGAACTGGTCGCGGCGGGCGACGAGCGCGGCCATCGCCGAGGGCGAGCTCGGATCCATGCGGATCTTCTCGTCCCAGTCGAGCGTCATGAACCGCCAGGTCGGGTCGACCTCGGGGTTGACGACCGTGAGGTCGAGGCCGTAGCGCTCGCCGATGAGTGCCCAGTACTCCACCGAGGCGCCGCCGAGCGGGTCGGCGCCGATGCGGATGCCGGCGTCGCGGATCGCCGCGACGTCGATGATGTTCTCCAGATCCGCGACGTACGCCTCGCGGAAGTCGTACGAGCGGACCCGGCCGTCGGGGATGTCGGCGTGACGTGTGCGCTTGACGCCCTCGAGGCCCGCGGCGATGAGCTCGTTGGCGCGGTTCGCGATCCATCCGGTGGCGTCGGTGTCGGCGGGGCCGCCGTTCGGCGGGTTGTACTTGAAGCCGCCGTCGCGCGGCGGGTTGTGCGAGGGGGTCACGACGATGCCGTCGGACCGGCCCGGGTCGTCGAGGGCGCGGCCGCGGTTGTAGGCGAGGATGGCGTGGCTGAGCGCCGGGGTCGGCACCCACGAGTCGCGCGAGTCGGTGCGCACGTCGACGTCGTTGGCGACGAGCACCTCGACCGCGGTGCGCTCGGCGGGCAGCGAGAGCCCGTGCGTGTCGCGACCGAGGAACAGGGGCCCTTCGATCCCCTGCGCGGTGCGGTAGTCCACGATCGCCTGGGTCGTGGCGAGGATGTGGTCCTCGTTGAAGCTCGTCGACAGTGACGAGCCTCGATGGCCGCTCGTGCCGAAGGCGACCCGTTGTTCGGGGATCGCGGCATCGGGCTTGCGGTCGTAGTAGGCGGTGATCAGTTCATCGATGTCGACGAGGTCGGATGCCTCGGCGGGCTGTCCAGCACGGCTCATGGGATCAGTCTGGCACCGCGTCTGCCTCTCTGCACGTCACGGATAGGCTCTATCCGTGACCAGCGCCCCTGACGTCGACTCCGACGCGCCCGTCCGCCGCGTGTACAGCTACCTCGGTCCGGCGGGGACGTTCACCGAGGTGGCGCTCGGCCAGGTGCCCGAGGCGCGCGACCAGACCTGGCGGCCGGTCCGCAACGTGGGCGAGGCGCTGGGCGACGTCGTCGAGGGCAGGGCGGATGCCGCCATGATCGCGATCGAGAACTCGATCGACGGCGGCGTGTCGACCGCCCAGGACGCCCTGGCCACCATGCCGGGCCTGCGGATCGTGGGGGAGTACCTCGTGCCGGTCAGCTTCGTGCTGGTCGGGCGCCCCGGCACGAGGCTCGAGGACGTGACGCTCGTCGCAGCGCACCCGGTGGCCTACGCGCAGTGCCTGCAGTGGCTCACCGGGGCGCTCCCCGAGCACGCGCACCTGCCGGCCGCGAGCAACGTCGCCTCGGCCGTGGGCCTCGTCGACGGGACGAGCGACGCGGACGCCGCGATCGCTCCGCCCGGCATCCTCGACCATCACGAGCTCGAGCTGCTGGCCGAGGACATCGGCGACAACCCGAACGCGGTGACGCGGTTCGTGCTCGTCAGCCGCACGGTGGCCCCGCCGTCGCCGACCGGGGCGGACAAGACGTCGCTCATCGCCGAGCTGCCCGACGACCACCCCGGCGCGCTGCTCGAGCTGCTGGAGCAGTTCTCCACGCGCGGGATCAACCTGTCGCTCATCGAGTCGCGACCCATCGGCGACGCCCTGGGCCGCTACCGCTTCGTGATCGACGCCGACGGCCACGTCGCCGACGAGCGCATGGCCGACGCGCTCCTGGGACTGCGCCGCTTCAGCCCGAAGGTCACCTTCCTCGGGTCGTACCCGCGGGCCGACCGCGCGATCGTGCACTATCCCGACCGCTACTCCGACGACGTGTTCGTCGAGGCGCGGGACTGGCTGCGCGGGCTCCTCTCCGGCGAGCCGGAGCAGTAGCGCGGGCGGCGTCGCACGGCGGTTCTTCGGAGACGTGCGCAGGGTCGGATGCCGGAGCGTCCCGGCATCCGACCCTGCGCCGATCTGCGACGATGCGCCGCGCTACGGGGTCGCCGATCCCGCCATGACGAGCGTGAGGATCAGGCCGCCGAGCAGCAGCGAGAGATAGCTCACGACCGTGGAGCCGCCGACGCCGATGGCGATCGCGCCGCCGACCTTGGGGAGGCCCGTGCGCCGGCAGGCGACGATGCCGAGGATCAGCGCGACGAGCGCCAGCACGAACATCGTGATGTTGGCGGCCATGAGCAGGGCGTTGTGCGCCGCGAGTCCGGCGGGCATCGCGTTCGAGGGGCTCGACGGGTCCGGCATGGAGGCGATCGTGGCCTGCGTGATGAGCGTCGGCTGGACGGTCGTCCACGCGAAGCTGACCAGCAGCTGGATGATCGCCACGATCAGGGCGGCGCGACCGAGAGGGTTGCGCCGCGCGCCCGGGAGCACCGATTCCGTGGGTGTGCCTGTGCTGTTCATGACTGCTCCTCTCGAAAAAGTGATATCACTCTTAAAGTGATATCACTATAGCCACGAGCGAGCTCGGAGGGGAAGAGCGGATGCCGGGTGCCCCGCCGCCCGTCCTCGCGGGGAGGGGCGGGCGCGCGTGACGGTTCGCCGGGGGTGCTAGCCGACGAGGAGCTCGAGGGTCTCGACGCGGGCGGGCGTGGCATCCATCGGATCGTCGTCGTACGCGGCGGCGACCGGCGACACCATGACCTCGTCCACGCCGTGCTGCGCCGCGAAGGCGGCGAGCCGGGCGCGGGCCTCGGGGCCGGTGCCGACGAACCAGCGGCGGCGCAGGCCGTCGAGGAGGGGTGCGGCCAGGCGGTCGGACGCCTCGGCCTCGGCCGCCTGCTCGACCGTCTCGAGCGCGACGAGCGGCAGGTTGCCGCGCAGCCGCGCCATCATGCGGGCCTGCGGAAGCATGCGCTCCTCGGCGAGGGCGTCGGACGCGGCGGCGACGGCGTTCGCGGTGAGGAAGGTGCGCGGGCGCTCGAGGTGCGTGGACGGGCGGAACTGCTCGCGGTAGAGGTCCAGCGCGCGCTCCAGCCCGGCGCCCGAGAAGTGGTTGGCGAAGACGTAGGGCAGCCCGAGCGAGGCGGCGAGCTGCGCGGAGTAGTCGCTCGATCCGAGCAGCCACACCTCGGGCGTCGTCGTGGCCGCGGGCGTCGCGTGCACGTCGTAGGTGCCGCCCGACGTGAACCGCAGCGTCGCACCCTCGCCCGACGTGAGCGCGAGGATGTCGCGGATGTGATCGGGGAAGCGCTCGACGTCGCTCGTCGTTCCCGACATCCGCAGCAGCTGCGTGATCACCGGGTCGCTGCCCGGCGCGCGGCCGATGCCGAGGTCGACGCGGCCCGGCGCGAGCGCCTCCAGCGCCGCGAACTGCTCCGCCACGACGAGCGGGGAGTGGTTGGGCAGCATGACCCCGCCCGAGCCGACCCGGATCCGCTCGGTGCGCGCCGCCGCGGCGGCGGCGAGCACCGGCGGCGTGGTCGAGGCCACGGCGGGCATGTTGTGGTGCTCGGCGAACCAGTAGCGGCGGTAGCCGAGCTCGTCGGCGCGGCGCACGAGCGCGAGCGACGCCGCGACCGCCTGCGGGCTGGTCTGCCCGGCGCGCACGGGCACGAGGTCGAGGACGGAGAGCGCGGGAGCGGGCGAGGCGGTCATCTCCGAGGACAACGAGGCCCGGCGCCCCGCGTATTCCGCGTCGTGCCCGTTCGTCCGTCCGCGAGACTCCAGTGGTGCGTCGAGACTGCGTGCAGAGCGTGCCGTCTCGACGCGCAGAAGAAGTCTCGCGGGCAGACGGCCGGCAGCGCCGCGGCTCAGGCCACGAGACGGTGGCCGTCGGGCACCGTCACGACGAGCCCGCCGTGGTCCACGCGGCAGTGCACGTGCACGGCCGCGCCGAACTCGTCGCCGTCCAGCTGCACCGGCTGCGCCGACTCGGCCGCGACGTCGATCCCCGTGCCGCGCGCGTAGCGCACCGCGTTGTCCTTGGTCCGCAGCGCCAGCACCCGCTGCCCCGCGCGGAACCTGCGCAGCACGCTGTTGTCCCACGCGACGCGGCGCCACACCAGCAGCCAGCCGAACGGACCCTTCGGCTGGAAGATCGCGACGTCGAGCTCGCCGTCCGAGACCGACGCCTCGGGGATCAGCTCCAGGCCGGCCGGCAGCGACCCGCAGTTCGCGAACAGGATGCTCTGCACGTGCGCGCGGTGCATCCGGTGTCCGGGCACCTGGTAGATGACGGAGAACGGCTTCGCGCCGACGAGGGAGCGCGCCGCGCCGTCGACGTAGGCCATCCAGCCGACGCGCTTCTTGAGGTCGCCGCTCGTGTTCGCGATCATCGCGGCGTCGAGCCCGATGCCGCCCATCACGACGAACGCGCGCTCCTCCGTCGCGCCGCCGGCGCGGGTCAGGCGCACGACCCCGACGTCGATCGCGTGCGTGTCGCCGTCGAAGGCGGTGCGGATCATCGCCTCGGGATCGTCGAGGGGGAGCCGGAGGTTGCGGGCGAGCAGGTTGCCGGTGCCGCTCGGGACGATCGTGAGCGGCACGCCCGAGCCGTTCATGGCCTCGCTCACCGCGCGCACGGTGCCGTCGCCGCCGGCGACCAGCACGGCTCCCACGCCCATCGACAGGGCGCGGCGCGCGACCCCGTCGCCGATGTCCTTCACGGTCGTCTCGTAGAACAGCGGCGCCAGCCAGCCGGCATCGTGCGCGCAACGGCGGACGGCGGCGCGCAGCGCCTTCTTGTCGACCTTGATCGGGTTGTAGATCAGCGCGACCCGTCGCGCGGAGCGGGACCGGCCGATCATGGGGGCCACGATACCCGTCGGAGCGCGGCATTAGGCTGGTCGGGTGATCGATCCGGCCCTTCTGCGTGAGAACCCCGACCTCGTACGGCGCTCCCAGGAGGCTCGCGGCGAGTCGTCCGAGACGGTGGATGCCGCGATCGCGGCCGACCGCGACCGGCGCGCGGCGATCACCGTCTTCGAAGAGCTGCGCGCCGCGCAGAACGCCCACGGCAAGCTCGTCGCGCGCGCGCCGAAGGACGAGAAGCCGGCGCTCGTGGCCGAGGCGAAGGCGCTCAGCGAGCAGGTCAAGCAGGCCCAGCACGCGGCCGCCGCGGCCGAGTCCGTCGCCGCGGAGGCCCTCGCGGCGATCGAGAACATCGTGCTCGACGGGGTGCCGGCCGGTGGCGAGGACGACTTCGTCACCCTCCGCACGCACGGCGAGCCGGCATCCTTCGACTTCGAGCCCCTCGACCACCTGGCGCTGGGGGAGCGGCTCGGCGCGATCGACATGGAGCGCGGCACGAAGGTGTCGGGCAGCCGCTTCTACTTCCTCACCGGCATCGGCGCGCGGCTCGAGCACGCCCTCATGTCGCTGGGGCTGCAGCGTGCGCTCGACGCCGGGTTCGTGCCGATGATCCCGCCGACGCTCGTGCGCGCCGAGGTCATGCGCGGCACCGGGTTCCTGGGTCAGCACGCCGCCGAGGTGTATCGCCTCGACGAGGACGACCTGTACCTCGTCGGCACGAGCGAGGTCCCGCTCGCGGGCTACCACATGGACGAGATCCTCGATCTGTCCGCCGGCCCCAAGCGCTACGCGGGCTGGTCGACGTGCTACCGCCGCGAGGCCGGGTCGTACGGCAAGGACACCCGCGGCATCATCCGTGTGCACCAGTTCAACAAGCTCGAGATGTTCGTCTTCACGACACCGGGGGATGCCGCTGCCGAGCACGACCGCCTGGTCGCGCTGCAGGAGGGCATGCTGCAGGACCTCGGCCTCAGCTACCGCGTGATCGACGTCGCCGCGGGCGACCTCGGCTCGAGCGCCGCGCGCAAGTACGACGTCGAGGCGTGGGTGCCTACGCAGGGCGCGTTCCGCGAGCTGACGTCCACGTCGAACTGCACGACCTATCAGGCGCGCCGTCTCGACATCCGCCACCGTCCCGACGGCGGCCGCACCCAGCACGTCGCGACCCTCAACGGCACGCTGGCCACGACCCGCTGGCTCGTCGCGCTGCTCGAGACGCACCAGCGCGCCGACGGCTCGGTCGTCGTGCCCGAGGTGCTGCGCCCGTACCTCGGCGGGCTCGAGGTGCTGGAGCCGGTCGCGTGAGCACGCGGTGCACGTCCTGCGCGCCGCAGCGCGCCGATCGCCCGAAGGAGGCGATCGCATGAGCGATGCCCACCTGCCGGCCACAGGCAGCGTCAAGGTCGTCAAGCCCAAGAAGGCCGCGCGTCTCGTCGAGGAGATCGCGGAAGACACCGAGAACCCCGAGATCCCCACCGAGCGGCTGCTGATCGTGCTCGACATCGACGGCACGATCATCCTCGAGGACGAGTCGCTCAGCCCGGGCGTGGTGGATGCCGTCGCCCACGCGCACCGCACCGGCCACGAGGTCATGCTCGCGACCGGCCGCAGCTGGGAGAGCACCCGCGGCATCCTGCGCGTGCTGTCGATGGCGCCGGAGTACGTGGTGTGCTCGAACGGCGCGGTCATCATGAAGCGCGTGGACGGCGCCGAGACGCGCTATGAGCGCTTCCACATCGACACGTTCCACCCGCGCGAGGTGCTGCAGCTGCTGCGCGAGCACCTGTCCGACGCGCACTACATGGTCGAGCTGCCCGACGGTGCGCGCCTGTACACCGACCCGATGCCGGACTGGAACCTCCGCGGCGCGCGCCGCGTGAGCTTCGAAGAGCTGGGGCGCCGCGAGGTGTGCCGTGTCGTCGTGGTGGCCCCGAACGAGACCGACCGGGACTTCGTCGAGCTCGTGAACCGCATCGGGCTGAACGAGGTGTCGTACGCGGTCGGCTGGTCGGCGTGGCTCGACATCGCGCCGCAGGGCGTGGACAAGTCCACCGCGCTGGAACGTGTGCGGAACTGGCTCGGCATCGACCCGGCGCACGTGCTCGTGATGGGCGACGGCCGCAACGACGTCGGCATGTTCCGCTGGGCGCGCGAGCACGGCGGCCGCGCCATCGCGATGGCGCAGGGCCCCGAGGAGGTCCGGCGTGAGGCGTCCGAGACGACCGGCTCGGTGCACGCGGGCGGCGTCGCCGAGGTGCTGAGCCGGCTCTGAGCCCGCCGGAGGTCCGCGCGGAGTGCGGTGGCGACGGCGCGGTGTTCAGCGCCTCCACAGCAGGTCTGGGCGAGAATTGCGCTGGGCCCGTCCACTAGACTCGACGCCTGTTCGGCGGATGCCACGGCATCCATCGGGAGGGTTGTCCGAGCGGCCGATGGACCTGGTCTTGAAAACCAGTGGGCAGCAATGTCCCGTGGGTTCGAATCCCACACCCTCCGCTGGTTCTCCGGATGCCCCCGCCAGGGGCCGCCGGGGGCCGTATCCCCACCCGAGAGGACACTCGTGAGCGAGAGCCCCGTGACGACCGCGCGGTCGCGCCGACGGCATCCGGTCGCCCGTCACGGCATGCTGAAGACGCCGCGTCCGCTCGGCCAGCTGTTCACCGTGATCGGCGTCGCACTCGCCGTGGTCCTGGTGTCGGGGCTCAGCGTGGCCGCGTACGCGACCTACGACTTCGCGACCAGCTTCACGAAGGACGCGGTCGTCCTCGAGGGGCAGGATGCCGTTCCGCCCGACATCGGCGCCATCGAGGGCGGCGTGAACCTGCTCCTGACCGGCACGGACGCCTGCGAGCCGGCCTACGCGGCCTACTTCGGCGAGCGCTGCGAGGGCCCGGAGGCCGACGAAGAGCTCAACGACGTCAACATGCTCCTGCACATCTCGGACGAGCCGCGGCGGGTCACCGTCATCTCGTTCCCTCGGGATCTGCGTCTCGACATCCCCGCGTGCACGAACGCGGACGGCGTCGACACGGGCGACACGTACGACATGCTCAACACGGCATATGTCTACGGCCAGCTCGGCTGCGTCGTGAAGACCATCTCGAACCTCACCGGCCTCGACATCCAGTACGCGGCCAAGGTCACGTGGGGCGGCGTCATCGAGATCACCAACGCCATCGGCGGCGTCGAGGTGTGTCTCGCGAGCGGCATCTACGACCCCAACACGGGCCTCGACCTCGAGGCCGGCAACTACACGCTCGCCGGCATCGACGCGCTGCAGTTCCTCCGCACGCGCTACGGCGTCGGGAACGGCGGCGACCTCGGCCGCATCTCGAACCAGCAGCAGTACATGTCGCGACTGGCACGCAAGCTCGTGAGCGAGGAGGTGCTGACCAACCCCACGACGCTGATCCGGCTGGCCCGCACCGTCGTCGACAACGTGACGCCGTCGCAGTCGCTGACCAACCCTCTGACGCTCGTGCAGATCGCGCTCGCGGTCAAGAACGTCCCGTTCGACGAGATCGTCTTCCTGCAGTACCCCGTCTACCCCGACCCCGACGACCCCAACCGCGTCGTGCCCGACTACGAGGCCGCCGACGCGCTGTGGGCCGCGCTCGCCGCGAACCAGCCGCTGCAGCTGACCGGCGGCGTGAGCCAGGGCGACGGCGTCGTCGACGTCGG
>NZ_JBDIAB010000101.1:0-10451 GCF_039812165.1 Microbacterium sp. | reverse complement strand
GTCGCCTCTTGCCGTCGCACCCGGGGAGCCATACGCTGACGTCATCACCACGCTGTGAGTCGTCGCCCGATCGTCGGTTCGTGGACGACGGCTCTCGTCGCGTGCGGCGAGTCCGCACGCGAGCGCACTCGCGCACCGCGCCTCTCGCGCTTCCATCCCCCGGGCGGACCGGAGCGTCGCCGTGGCAGATGTGCTGAGCACGTTGAAGAGCCTCTTCGACGAGGTGCTGGCCGATCCGCCCCCGTCGGGCGCACCGCCGCTGCCGGCGGCGCTCGTCGGCCTCCGGGATCGGCTGGGAGCGCTGACGGGCATCACGTTCGACGGCGGCGGCGACCCCCTGGAGAAGTGGCTGGCCACGCTGAGGTCGATCACCGGCGACGTGGCGGTGCGCGAGACGCTCGTGGTGCGGGTCCTGCAGCTGAAGCTTCCCCGGGTCGCGGAGTCCCTCACGCTGCTGGGGGTCGTCACCGTGCCGGATGCCGCATGGATCCCGGACGCCCCCGCGCCGGCCCACTTCCGGATCGACTGGAAGGCCCTCGAGGCGCTCACCACCGACCCGGGCACGCGGGCGCTCGACCTGCTGCTGGGCAAAGTGACCGCCATCGAGGATCTCCAGGCTCTGCAGGTGATGCTCCTGCTGCTCGTCGGCGCTCCTGCCGAGCTCGTCCGGCTGGAACACCTGCGCAAAGGGTTCCTCGCCCTCCCCGTCGCGGCGAGGCCCGGGGTCGACCTCGGCGACCTCATCGAACGCGTGAACTCGCCCGTGCGGCTCGCCCTGCCGCCGACGCCGCCGGTGACGCTCGACGACGTGGAGCCCGGTCCCCCGCCGGCAGGGGGCAACTGGCTGGTCCTGGACGGCCCCGACGCGGTGCCCGTACCGGGGAGGGTGGGCGATCTCGGCATGAGCGTGATCATCCGGGATGCCGCAGCCGCGGCGTCGTGGAAGGTCGACGTCGGCACGTGGCAGCTCACCTTCGTGACCTCCGCCACGGGCGAGGTGACGCTCAGGCTCACGTTCGCCGACGACCGCCTCTCACTCGCGGGGGCGGACCGTTCCACCGCGGAGTTCGCGATCTACGCCGGACCGAAGACGCCGCCCGGCAAGGACGCGTTGCGTTTCGGCAGTCAGGACGGCACGCATCTCTCGGTCGGCCAGATCAAGGTCGGTGTCGTCTTCGCGGCTCCGGGGGCCGGCACGCCCCTGTTCCGCTACTCGCTCGTGTGCGACCCGGTGGAGTTCTCCGTCGCCGCCGACCTGCTGAACACCATCGCGATGGGGCTGCCGGTGCCTAAGGCCCTGACGTTCGTCTCCGAGATCGCGACGACGTTCGAGCAGCTCACCGGCCTCGCCGCGCAGGGCGCCGCCGGCGGCGCGCCCGCGTTCGGCGTGGAGTTCAGCAGGCACCTGGGCCTGAGCATCGGCGGCAAGGGGGCCGGCCTGTGGGTCGACGACCTGCTGACCCGTCTGGAGACGGCGTTCTCCGGAACCGGTGTCGCCTTCCGCGTGGTGTTCCGCTTCGGCGCCCGAGGAGAGCTCGGCCCGGTCAAGGTCACGATGGACGGCGCGGGCGTGTGGATCGGACGCTGGACGTCGGGGAACGCCGGAGTGCTCGCGCCGACCGGCATCGGCATCTCGATCGAGGCCGGGCCCATCTCCGGCGGCGGCTTCCTGAAGACGTACGCCCCCGGAGACTACGGCGGCGCACTGCAGCTGAAGATCCTGGGCATCGGCGCGTTCGCCTACGGCCTCTACAAGGAGCTGCCCGGCGGTGACGCGTCGATCGCCGCGCTCATCGGCATCCGGCTTCCGCTTCCCGGCATCCAGGTCGGCTTCGGCTTCGCGATCATGGGCTTCGGCGGTCTGATCGGCATCAACCGCCGCGCCGATCTGGACGCGCTGCGGGAGCGGTTGGTCAGCGGCACGGCCGGCGACGTGCTCTTCACCGACGACCCGATGAAGAACGCCCCGAAGCTCCTCGGCGAGCTGCGGACGCTCTTCCCCGACAAGAAGGGCACGCACGTCTTCGGCCCGACGATCAAGATCCAGTGGCTGAGCCTGCTGCGGCTCGACCTCGGGCTGTTCATCGAGCTGCCGGGCCCGAGCAAGGTGTTCATCGCGGGCTCGGGGAAGCTGGTCCTCGGGTCGGAGGACTTCGCGCTCGTCCACCTGCGGCTGGACTTCGTCGGGGGCGTCGACCTGGCGGCATCCCTCATCTTCTTCGAGGGCTACCTCGTGGACTCGACGGTGCTCGGGATCATCCGGATCACGGGCGGTCTCGCCCTGCGCATCGGATACGGCGGAAACCCCTACTTCGTGTACAGCGTGGGCGGCTTCCACCCCGAGTTCAACCCCGGCAACCTGCCGATGCCGGCGATCCCGCGCGCGGGCGCCGGCGTCGACCTCGGGGTCGTGTGGTTCAAGCAGGAGATGTATCTGGCCGTCACCTCGAACACCCTGCAGTTCGGCTCGAACACCGAGGCCGGGGTGAGGATCGGTCCCATCTCGGTGCACGGCTGGTTCCGCTTCGACGCACTCATCCAATTTCGCCCGTTCGCGTTCGTCGCGACGATCGACGCGGGCATGGAGGCGGCCTTCAAGGGCTGGTCGTTCGCGAGCATCCGCGTGCGCGGCACGCTGTCGGGTCCGGGCCCGCTCGTCCTGCACGCCTCGGCGTCGGTGCACGTGCTCGTCGAGATCTCCAAGGACGTCACGATCACGATCGACCGTACGCCCGCGGAGTCGCTGCCGCCGATGGGGCCGCTGTCGGTGCGCTATCGCGGCGAGCTGAGCGATCCGGCGAACCTGCGCGGCGAGGGGACCGACGCCGAGCTCGTCTACGGCGGGGGCGGCATCGACCCCTCGGTGATCGTTCCGGTCGGGACGCTCGTGTGGGAGCAGAAGCGGGTCCCGCTCGACCTGCCGCTGCAGCGGGCGGAGGGGCAGGACCTCGGTGGCGTCCGCACGCTCCGGGTGAGCGTCGCGGGAGTCGCGGACCCGGATCTCGGCGCGGAGCGCGACAGCTTCGCCCGCGGCACGTTCGCGCACCTCAGCGACGCGGAGGCGCTCGCGACGCCGAGCTTCGTCGAGGCGCGGTCGGGGTTCCGCCTGGACGGCGCGGCGCACATGCAGGCCGCAGCCGCCGTCGAGAGGAGGATCGAGCTGAACCTCGTGCGCCTGCCGGAGCGCCGACGGATCGCGTTCGCCGGGCTCATCGCCGCGCTGCCCCTGATCGAACTGGGACTTCTGTCCGAGTCCCTGCAGGGGGCCGCCGTGCGCCCGCAGGCGCCCGCCGTCACGGTCGGGTCGGAGGCGTGGCAGCACGTGGACGCCTCCGGTGCCGTGACGGGCGGCTCCGCGGCGGCCTGCCTCATGACCGCCAAGCTCAGCGGCGGCATGGCGACGCCGGCCGGAACCGCCGCCGTCGAGCTGCAGGAGGTGCTGGGATGATGGCCGACCCCATCTACCTGGCCCCGTGGCAGCAGCCCGCACTGGTACGGCAGGCGACGAAGGTCGGCGCCGATCACCGGCTGTCGGGCACCCTCGACCTCACATTCGTCGAGGAGACGTCCGCCGGCCAGACGCCCGCGGGCGGCGCGCTCACCTATTCGCTGATGGCACCGGCCGACGTCACCGCGCTCGTGCGCCGCGCGATCCGTCACCGCGCGCCTGCTCCGGCCACCCCCGACGCTGAGGCGACGAAGCTCGTCCACGTCGACTTCCACGCCCCCGACCTGCCGTGGCGCCTGACGCCCGAGCCGTCCGGGGGCGGAGCGCCGCGCCCGTGGCTGGCGCTCCTCGTCGCGTCGGCGGAAGAGCTCGCCTTCGACGGCCGTGTGCTCGGGTACTCCCGGTCGACGCGACTGCTGCTCGCCGAACCGTGCCACGACCTCGATCTCGCGCGGGCGTGGGCCCACGTGCAGGCCGCCGGCCCCGGGACGCCGACAGCGCTGGGGCCCTCGAGCCGCCGGTTCTCGCGCATCCTCTCGCTCAAGCAGCTCGAGCCGCAGCACAGCTATGTCGCGATGCTCGTGCCGATCTTCAACCGCCTCGGCGAGCCGATGTGGGACCGCGACGGCCGCATCCGCAACGAGAACCGCCCGATCCCCGTCCTGGACTCGTGGCGCTTCGCGACCGGCGAGGCCGGCGACTTCGAGTCGCTGGCCGCGGCGCTGCACGCGCCCGACCCCGGGTCGATCGGGCGGGCCGCCCTCACCTACGCGCGGGCCGGCATCGACTTCGGGCCGCCCATGGAAGTGCGGGGCGCCCTCGCGTCTCTGCGCGACCGGGTGGAGCCGGCGAGCCTCGGGCCGGTCGGCGAGGATCTGCTCGCCTTGCACCGGGTCACCGCCCCGCCGGGCGGCGCCGACCTCCTGGCCCTCCCCGAGTACGGCCATCCCTGGGTGGCGGCGCCCGCGACGGCGGGGCCGGGCTGGGTGGAGGAGCTGCGCGTCGATCCGCGGCATCGGGTCGCCGCGGGCACCGGGGTGTGGATGGGCGTGGCCGCCCAGGACGAGCTCATGCGTGCGGCGGCGGAGCAGGCCGGCGCCCTCCGCGAGGCATCCGACCGGGTCGCCCAGCTCGCGGCCGGTCTCGTCATCGGCGGCCGGCTGTGGCGACGCGCGCTGCCCGCCGACCCGGAGGAGCGCCTCGACATCCTCGGACCGATGATGGCCCGGCTCGTGGCCGGCGACGGCCGGATCGTCGTGGACGCCGTCACCGGCGACACCACGCGTTTGACGCCCGGACTGTTCTCCAGCGCCGCCCAGCGGCTGCTGCGGCATCGCCGCACGGGCGCCTCCGAAGCCGGCAACGCCGCCGCCCCGGCGCCGTCCGCGCAGACGCGGATCCTGCGACACGTCAACGAGACGGCCTCCCCTCGCGCGGAGGAGTCGCCGGAGCCCGCGCCGCCCGACTCGCTCGCACAGCTCATGGTCGACCTCGGACACGACCCCTGGCGTGGGCTGGAGGAGCAGGGCGTGGACCGCGCGACGCTGCGGCGCGTGCTCGAGGAGGCCGTCGGGCTCGCGCACCGGGCGGCCGAGGGCGTCGATGCGGCGGATCCCGTCACGCTGGCCGCCGTCGCCGCCGAGCTGCAGACGCAGCTCCAGATCACGGTCGACGAGCTCACCGGGGGCATCTCGTGCAGCGAGCTGATGTGGCTCGCGGCATCCGAGGACGTGGGCCTGCCCCGCGACTACTACGGGTTCTGCACGCGGCTGCTGAGCGATCCGTCCCGGATCGAGTCGCTCGTCTACGACGTGCTGCAGCCGCACCTCGTGCACTGCCTCCTGCGCTGCGACGAGCGTCCCGACGACCCGGGATGCCGCGACCGCCGCCGCTCGGAGCCGCACCTCGACCCGCCGGATCGCACGCGGCCGATCGACCTGGTCGGACTGTCGACGGCCGTGCAGGCCGTGCTCGACCCGCGCCTGCCCGGCGCGCCCGCTCGCGGACGCGTGCTCGACCGCATCGTCCCGCGTCCGGAGCTGACCCCGATGCGCTACCCGCTGGGCATCGACTTCCCGACCTGGAGCCTGCTGCGACAGCACGAGCCGGAGTGGCTGCTGCCGGGTGCGGAGAGCCTGGCGAAGGACTCGGTCACGGCGCTGCAGACCAATCCGTCGTTCATCGACGCGTATCTGGTCGGCATCAACACGCAGCTGGTGGCCGAGGCCCGGTGGCGCGGGATGGCGATCGACCGGTGGGGCACGCCGTTGAAGATGTTCTTCGGCCCGGTGGGCGAGGACGGCGCCCGGCGAGGCGACGACATCACCCCCATCGCGACCTGGCCGGTGGACTCGCCGCTCGGCGCACGGTCGCATCAGGCGATCCGTGCCGCCGATGCCGATCCGGATGCGACGGAGCGGCTCGTGATCGTCTTCCGCTCGGCGCTGTTCCGCCGCTACCCGCGCACCGTCGTGTATCTGCACAAGGGACCCGGCGACGACGCCGACCTCTCGGCGGTGCCGCAGTTCACGCCGCCCGCGGCTCCCGCCGCGCGCGACGCGTGGTACCGCGCGCGCAGGGACTTCGCGCCCGCGTTCACCGGGTCGCTCGATCCGGACCGGGTGTTCTTCGGCTTCGACGTCGCGCCCGACGACCTGGACGCCTACTGGCTGATGCTCGACGAGCCGCCCACCGAGCTGCGGTTCCGTCTCGACGGGCCCACCGAGGTCGTCCCCGACGCGCCCACGCGCGTCGCCATCAGCGGCGCGATGCTGCGTCGGATCGCCGGAGGTGGCGGATGAGCGGCTTCACCGTGCGCGATGCGCGACTCGCGGCGATCGCCCGGGCACGCGGCCGGACCGCGGACGCCGAGCTGCAGGAGCGCCTGACCGATCTCGCCGCGCGGTGGGCGCCGGAGGACTGGACCACCGCGGACGAGACCGTCGAGCGCGGGGCGCTGCAGCTCATCTGGCAGCACGCAGACGTCGATCGGCTGGTCGCGGACGACGCCGTGGCGCGCGCCCTGCGCGCCGCGCCGGCGCTGTCGGACGAGGAGCTGGCCGCGCTCGCCGTGATCGGACGCTATCCGCGTCCGCTCCTGGGCCAGCTCCGCGCCGAGGTGCTGCACGCCCTCGGCGGCAAGGAGGCCCGGTTCGCGCGGCTCGTGCCCGTGGTGCACGAGCAGTGGCTCGGGATGCACGCGGCCTCGCGGCCCTACCCGTGGGACGACGTCGCGATGCTCCTGCCGCTGGCGCTCGAGACCGTGTTCCTCGAGCCGGACGACCAGGTCTCGGAGTGGCGCATGATGGTGCGCGTCGTCCCGCAGCCTCCGTCGATCGACCTGCACACCGAGACCGTCGACCCGGGGGAGGACGAGGCGGCGACGCGATTCTGGCAGCGGATCGGCTCGACCGCGCGGTTGACGTCGGCGCGGCTCGGCGAGCCCGGTCCGACCGCCGCCTTCACCGAGCTGGCGACGGCGGTCGGGGCGGCGCGCGCCGCGTGGCTCGTCACGGCCACGCGTCCCGTACGGCGCGACGGCGTCCTCGTCGCCGAGCGCGGTCCGGCGTCAGTCGGAGCGGACGACTCCGGCGACCCTCGCGTGGTCGGGCTGCCGCCGCGGTTGAACGTGGAGATCTGGACCTACGCGGCCGACGGCCGCGAGGTCGTGACGAGCATCGGCTCGCTGCCCGACGAGGATCAGCCCGAGGCCGCGACCATCGCCCCCGACATCCCCCTCCCGATGCTCGAGCGGCGTCACGTGCCGTCCGATCCGGAGAACCCGGCGGCCGCCCTCCCCGACCACTCACCGTCGTGGCTGCTCGACTGGGACGAGGCTCGGCGGCTCGGGCTGGGCGGGCTCTTCCGGCTGCCCGCGGGCATCGGTCCGGCAGAGCTCGGCGGCGTCTGCGTGTCGGGGGTCGGTGACGTCCCGGCGAGCGAGCTGATGCGGCACCACGTCCTCAGCGGCGTGCTCGCCCGAGTGAGCCTCGGAGCGCACACGAACAGCGTCTCGGGCGCCGACTCCGCGCTCACCCGCCGCTCCCGTGACGGCTCGCCCGCGATCGACGGAGCGCCGACGGTGCTCGACTGGCGGGATGCCGCGGGACGCCGGCTCGACGCCCTGCGGCCGTCGTCGGTCGCCACGACGACCGACACCGACCGCGTCGTCGCCCGTCACCTGGCCGGCGTGACGGCCGAGGACCTGTCGGTGCCGTCATTGGCGGTGCCGGCGGGTCTCGACGACCGCGATCGCGCAGAGGCAGCGCTCGACGAGGCGGTGCCCGCGACCGGCCTGTCGCGCCTGCTGCTCCGGGCGCTCTGGCCGACGCTGTGGGGCACCTGGCTGAACGACGCCTGGCCGGTCGGCGACGCCGGCGTGCACTTCGCCGCGTGGGCGAACGCCCACGTCAGCCCGGAGGGGCCGCTTCCCCCGGTTCGCTTCGGCGCGCATCCGTACGGACTGCTGCCGGTCACCGATCTGCGCGCCTGGCAGCCCGACCCGGGGTACCCCGAGCCGGGCAGGAGGATGACCACGACGCTCCGGGACGCGCTGGTCAGCGCCCTCGACGAGCTGCACGCGCGCAATCGGCCCGGCGGCACGGTCCGCGACGCGGACGAGGACGCCTATGCGGGGCTGCTCGGCCGCGGCGGATCGTCTCGCGAGTTCCGCTGGCGGCACATGCTCGCCGATCCGCACTGGTCCTGGTTGAACGGCTCGGCGGACGCGACGCCGCTGCGCGACGACTTCGCGCGTGCGACCGCCGAGCTCCACCTGCCGTACGACCCGCAGCATCCCGTGCCGGTGGACGTCCTCACCTCGCAGCGCAACGGCCTGCCGCTCGTGCGGCCGGGTCGGTCCGCGTACGCGCGGCGCGAGGACGCCACGATGCGCCTGCCCCTGCGCTATCTCGTCGACCTCGCCCTCCGTCGCACCCAATACCTCCAGACCGCCGACGCGCCTCCCGTGCACCTGGCCGAGCTGTTCCGCCGCACCGACATGCGGTTCGTCGAGCCGGAGTGGGATCACGGCGACGTGCGCGTGGGCCTGCTGCCCGACTCGCTGCTCGTGCGGCTGCTGGTGCAGGCGTGCCTGGTCGCCAACGGCTGGCGCAACGGCATGGCTCCGGGGGACCGCGACAGCTTCCTGGACCTCGTGTGGCCGGTCGAGCAGCTGCCTCCCGGACAGAGTCCGAACCCGAACCCCGAGGAGTACGACGTCTGGCGCGACGATCGGCAGTCGCGCGACGCCGTGCGGGTGGCGGAGCTGGTCGACCCGCACCGCGTGGAGGAGGTCGACGGCGCGGGCTGGGGACGCACGTCGGTGCAGTTCCCGAGCCTTCCCGTCGACACCGACTCCGCATCGGAGGGCCGCGTGGCCAGGATGGAGCGCGCGCTGGGCGCGGTGCTGGACGCCGCCTCGGTCCGCGTCGACCCGTGGATCACGGCCTTCGCGTGGGAACGGCTGGGATGGTCGGAGGGTTCGGCCGAACGCCGACAGCGTCTCGGCGCGTACGGCTGGGCCTTCGGGCCCTTCGACGGTGCGCCCGGTCCGACTCCGTCGGGCCTTCTCCACACGCCGTCCGGGGACCAGACGACGATGGCCACCATCCTGCGCGACAACCATCGCGAGGCCGCGCGTCGCGGCATCCGCAACGAGTCCGGTGAGCTGCTCTGGCAGATGGACGTGACCAGCGACGCGATGCGCCTCGCCGCCGAGGTCGCCGAGGACGTCCGCCAGGGGCTGCATCTCTACGACGTCCTGGGTCGCGCCGTCGAGGACGTCCTCGCGGCCGACGCCGCGCCCGGCGCTCCGTCGGCGTACCAGCGCATCGGCGCCCTGCGGGTGGACTATCCGATGTACGACGACGCGCGTGATCCACGCCAGGTCTGCCACGGCCTGCACGCCCTCACCGGCGACCCCGACGACCCCGCGCGACCGGGTCTCATCGACCACACGGGTCGCGGTGCCGATCCCCGCCATCCGCTCACGGCGATCCAGGAGCAGCGGCTCGCCCGGATCGTCCGCGCCCTCGACGTGCTGTCGGACGCGACCCTCATGGAGGGCGTCGTGCAGTCGCTCGGCCGTGCGGTCGGACGGGCGAGCGCAGCCATGGACGCGGCGTCCGGTCTCGGGGTCATGCCGACGTTCGAGGGCGTGCAGACCCGGCCGAGCGGCTTCGTCGCCGAGACGACCGTGCTCTCGCTGCTGCCCGCGCGCGAGGCCGCCGCGGACGCCGAGGCCGCCTCGCTCGCCGAGCCGTCCGTCGCCGCGTTCCTGGCCGAGCGCCTCGGCGCCGCGTGGCTGTGGACGGCGCACCTGGAGGACGGCACGACGCGGACCGTGACACTCGACGCCCTGCACCTGAGCCCCGTCGACACCCTCGCCTGGGGACCGGACCAGCTCCGTGCGCTCGCGGCGTGGGCGATGGGGCTGCGGGAGGTGACGATCGCCGAGGTGGCCAACCGCACCTGGCTCGTCCGCGAGCCCGGCGAGCCCGACGCCACCGTCGCGCTGGCCGACCTCGGTGCGCCGGCCGCCGGCCTCGCCGACCTCGACGTCGACGCGGTCCAGGACCTCGTCGTCGCGCATCGCTTCGGCGGCGTGCCGCACCCGGCGGCCGAGGCGAGCCCGGTGCCCTCCGCCGACCCTCGCGCCTGGGTGGTGCGCGACGCGCTGGGCGGGGTCGTCGGGGTCTACGACCTGCAGACCCTCGGCGTGGACGGGGAGGACGCCGTGGTCTTGCGCACAGCGATCCGCGCGCGCGCGGGGGCGCCCGCCCTCGCCGACCTCGAGGATCCGCGGAGCCCGGGACTGGTCGACCCGCCCGAGGCCGCCGCGTGCCGGCGGCTCGCGGCGCTCCTGGGCGTGCCCGCCACGGCGCGTCACCTGGCGCGGCCGGGGGAGGTCGCCGACGTCTCGGCCGCCTTCGAGGAGCTGCGGCGGCGCTACACCGCCGCCCACGCCGACCTGACGGCGGCGTGGCGCGACGCGAGCGCGGCC
>NZ_JBDIAB010000100.1:0-10514 GCF_039812165.1 Microbacterium sp. | reverse complement strand
GTGCCACAACGCAGTGAGCCAGTCGGAGGGCAGTGACTCGGTGCGGGTGCCCGCGCTGGCCAAGGCGGGCAGCAGAGTTGGTTGGCCTGAGATCATAGGCCATATGTTCTAAGCTGGACCGCGAGATGCTTGCACAAAGTTTCGATACTTGTTAGGCTGAAGACAGAGATTCGGAGTGGGGTGTGCGGGCCTCGTGCCCAGCCCGGAGTGGTTGATGGCAGTCGCGTGGAGCGACGTAGGAATGAGTGGGCGCGGTGACGCGCGAGTCTCGCCTCTTGTTCCTGTCGCGATCGGATCCGTCCATGTCCTCGCCCACGCCACCTTCCGGGCCGTTCGAGCCCGCCGACGTTCCGGATGACGGCGCCGGTATCGATGGCGCCGACGCCGAGACGGTTGGTGATGCCGTCGACGCGCCGGAGACTGCGGATGATGCCGCCAACGGATCGGAGGCTGCGGACGATGCCGACGTGGTCGCTGTCTATGCATCGTTGCGGCGGTCGGAGGAGGTGGTGGACGCGTTCGTGGCGACGGCGCGGCGGCGGCGTGCCCTGGACGCGGAGGAGATCCGGGTCCTCGCCCGCGCGGACGCACTGATCGGAGATGTCGCCGCGGATCTGTCCGGTCGCAAGCACGCGCGGGAGATCGCGCGCCGGTCGATGGTCGCCGACCTCGCCACCGCCGCGCGCCTCAGCGAGTGGACCGTGACCCGGCTGCTGGGCCAGGCCGCGGATCTGTGTGACCGGTTCGCGCCCGTCGTGGACGCGTTGGAGCGTGCCGAGATCTCCCGGCAACGCGTGTTCACCATCTACGAAGCCGGCGCGGCCATCGAGGACGAGGCTGCCCGGGCGGCGTATGTGACGCTCGCGCTCGCCGTGGCCGCGGAACTGACGCCGGGTCGGCTGCGGCCGGTGGTGCGTCGGTTCGCGGAGCGGTTCCTGGATCGCAGCCTGGCCGAGCGCACAGCCGACGCGCACGAGCGCCGCTGCGTGGAGGTCACCGACCTCGACGACGGGCTGTCGCAGCTGCTCGCGATCCTGCCGACGACCCTCGCCCACGGCATCGACGACCGCCTCACCGCCCAAGCCCGCACCATCGTCGACGCCCGCCCCGACCAGACCGCCACAGCTGAGACGAGTGCGGCTGGGGGTCTCGGCTCGGCCGACCGCGCCTCCGAGGGCGTTGCATCGGACACTGCATCGGACGCCGGGGTGGACACGCGGACGCTGGCGCAGGTCCGCGCCGACGTGTTCACCGACCTGCTCCTCACCGGCACGCCCGACGAGTGCCTCGGTGGCGACGGGCTGGGTGAGATCCGGGCCACCGTGCAGGTCACGATCCCGGTGCTCACGATGACCGGGCACAGCAGCGAGCCGTGCCTCCTGGCCGGCTACGGCCCCATCGATGCCGACACGGCACGGGAGCTCGCCGCAGGTGCGACCGGATGGGAACGCGTGATGACCTCTCCCCTCGACGGCGGCGTCCTCGCGGTCGACCGATACCGACCTACCGCCGACCTGAGACGGTTCCTCCGCGCCCGTGACGAGCACTGCCGGTTCCCCGGCTGTCGCCGCCCCGTCTGGCGATGCGACATCGACCACACCCTGGACGCCGCCCACGGCGGCCCCACCTGCCACACGAACACCGCGCACCTGTGCCGACGGCATCACACCCTCAAGCACGCCAGCGCCTGGACCGTCGCGCAGACCTCCCCGGGCGTGCTCGTCTGGACCAGCCCCACCGGACGACGCCACACCGACCGGCCCGAACCGCAGGTCCGTTTTATCCCCGATCCGGACCTTCTCCCGCGAAGACGACGACTCGAGGACTACGCACTGCTCGGAGGCGACCGCGGCGGCGGAGCATCCCCGCCCTTCTGATCCGCCGAGGTGCTGGGCCACTCCTCGGAGTACGGCACGACCTCGACGGGCATGACAGCCATGATCTCATCGTGAGTCCGGGGCGCGGCTCCGTGCGCGCGGTGCCGGGTCGCCGCGACTACGCGGTCGGCTCCGCGGTCGGCGCGGACGCCGTGCGGTGCTCCGACCACACCTGCCGGGCGATCTGCGCGAACGCCTCCGGCGGCTGGGCTCCGCTCACGCCGTACTTGCCGTCGACGACGAAGAACGGCACTCCGTTGATGCCGTACGCGGCGGCCTGCGCCTGGTCGGCTCGCACCGCGTCGAGGTACTGCCTCGACTCGAGGGCCGTGCGCGCGGCATCCGCGTCGAGACCCGCCTCTTCCGCGAGCGCGACGAGCTCGTCGACGCGGCCGAGATGGCGCCCCTCGGTGAAGTAGGCCGACATGAGGCGCTCGGTCATGGCCTGCTGGGCGCCCTGCGCCTTCGCGAAGTGCAGCAGCTCGTGCGCGCGCACCGTGTTGGTGTGCTGCAGCACGTCGAAGCGGTACTCGAGGCCCGCGTCGGCGGCGACCCCGGTGACGCGGTCGAGCATGCGCTGCACCTGCTCCCGCGGCATCCCCTTGTGACCGGCGAGGAAGTCGGCCTCGGAGCCCTCGAAGTCGACCGGGGTGTCGGGCGACAGCTCGAACGAGTGGTAGGTCACCTCGACGACGGGGGCGTCGTCGTCGGCGGATGCCGCACCCAGCCCCGCCTCGAGGTTGCGCTTGCCGATGTAGCACCACGGGCAGGCGATGTCGCTCCACACGTCGATGCGGATCGGGTCGGTACGGGAAAGCGACTCTGTCACACTCGGCACAACCGAGCGAGTGCGCCGCGCTATTCCCGCGAAGGCCCGTGACAGGCCGAGGGGCCCGTGTCCATGACACGAGCCCCTCGACTCCCCGCACCGGAGACGGGTCGATCAGCCCTTCGCGACGGTCTTGACCAAGCCGGTGACGCCGGACTGCCCGTCGCGGATGAACGGGTCGCCCTGGACGTCCTGATCGTCCTTCTTCAGGGCGAAGAACGCCCAGACGCCGGCACAGGCGACCACCCCCGCGATGACCATGAACGTCGGCTGGAAGCCGAGCGCGTCGCGGATGTAGCCGAACGGCGTCGAGAAGAGGGCGCTGCCCAGCTGTGCAGCGATCTCGAAACCGACCATGTAGAGCGTGGCCGAGAGCGCCGACGGGAAGTGCAGCGTCAGGTAGCGGAAGATGCCGAGCACGAACAGCGGCACCTCGATGGCGTGGAACATCTTGATGATCGACACGATCACCGGGTCGAGGAAGATCGCCGAGCCGAGGATGCGGAGGCACATGACCGTGACGCCCATGAGCAGGATGTTCCGGACGCCGACCTTGCGCATGAGGATCGGCACGAGCATCATGCAGAAGCCCTCGAGGAAGACCTGCACCGAGTTCAGGATGCCGTAGGTGTGCAGGCCCACGTCCTCGTTCTCGAAGAGCCCGCGATAGAAGTTCGGGAACATCTGGTTGTCGTACAGGTTGTAGAACGTCCAGCTGAAGATGACGAAGCCGATGATGACCCACAGGTGCTTGAACCTCAGCACCGCCACGATCTCGCGCAGGCTGGGCGCGGCCGGGTGATCGCTGTGCCCCGGCGCCAGCGGCACCTTGTCGGTCTTCCAGAAGACCTGGATCAACAGGCTGACGATGCCGAGGGCCGAGCCGATGTAGAAGTTGATGTGCGGGTTGACCGTGAAGATGAAGCCCGTGAACAGCGCGGCGACGGCGTAGCCGAGCGATCCCCAGCCGCGGGCGCTGCCGTACGCGAACCCGTAGGTGCGGCTCAGTCGCTCCGAGAACGCCTCCATCAGGCCCACCGCGGCGGTGTAGCCGAACGGCAGGTAGATCGACCCGACGACGAGGCCGAGCACGAACGCGTTCTTCAGGAGGGGCTCGTAGACCAGGATCGCGAAGGGCGCGAGGCACGCCATCACGACGGACGCGGTGATGACGAGGTGGCGGCGCAGCACGAGGCGGTCCTGCGTCATGCCGTAGAACAGCAGCACCACCATCGAGGTGATGGAGTTCACCGAGTAGATCATGCCGATCTCGCCGCCGCTGAGACCGAGGGTCTTGTCGAGCCACGTCGAGAAGAACGACCACCAGATGCCCCATGAGGCGAAGAAGACGAACAGCGTCGTCGAACTCTGCAGGTACGCCCCGTTCTTGAACAGATTCCTTCTGGGTTCCGCCATCGCAGACCTCTCCTTTGAAGTGATGAAGTGAGCTCGATTCGACGACGGATGCGCGGATCCGGGCGCGCGCACGCCCGTTGCACTCGGCGGCAACAGGCCCGTGATTACGCGGCCTAAATCGAGTGAGGCCGACGTTAGCAGTGCGCCGAACCCCCGCGCAACACCGGGGTTCGAGCACCGGCCGCGCCGACGACCGCCGCGAGCCATGCCGCGATCGGCATATCTCCGCTCAGCGGGTGCCGGGTGTGTCGACGGCGCCGCCGAAACGGCGGTCGCGATCGAGGTAGGTGCCGATGGCGCCCCACAGGTCGGTGCGCGAGAAGTCCGGCCACAGCGTGTCGAGGAAGACGAGCTCGGCGTAGGCCGACTCCCACAGCAGGAAGTTCGACGTGCGCTGCTCGCCGCTGGAGCGCAGGAACAGGTCGACGTCGGGCATGTCGGGCACGTAGAGGTGCCGGCGCACCGTCTTCTCGGTGATCGCCGAGGGCTTCAGGCGCCCCGCCGCGACCTCGGCGCCGATCGCGCGCATCGCGTCGACGAGCTCGTGCCGACCGCCGTAGTTGATGCACATCGTGAGGGTCAGCACGTCGTTGTCGCGCGTGAGCTCCTCGGCGACCCGCAGCTCCTTGATGACCGAACCCCACAGCCGCGGCGTGCGGCCCGCCCAGCGCATGCGCACGCCCCACTCGTTCAGCTGGTCGCGGCGCCGGTGCAGCACGTCGCGGTTGTAGCCCATGAGGAAGCGGACCTCGTCGGGCGAGCGGCTCCAGTTCTCGGTCGAGAACGCGTAGACGCTGAGGTGGCGCACGCCGACCTGGATCGCCCCGGCCACGACGTCGAGCAGCACCTCCTCGCCGGCGCGGTGCCCCTCGATGCGGGTGAGCCCGCGGCGGTTGGCCCAGCGCCCGTTGCCGTCCATGACGATCGCGACGTGGTTCGGCACGCCGCCGCGCGGAAAGGCGGGGGCCTGGATGCCGGTCCAGTCGAGCGGCCGATAGGGCACCGCGTCGCGGTGCGTGTAGGGCTTCGGGGTCAACGGACCGTCTCCACGTGTGAGAGCGAGCGGATGCCGCGCTCGAGGTGCCACTGGGTGTACGCCGCGATGAGGCCGGACGCGGCGGCGGTGGCGGACGCGGTCGCGGCGTCCACGGCATCCCACTCCCCCGCCATCAGCGCGCGCAGCAGCGCGATCGTCTCGGGATGCGCGCGCGGAGAGCCGGCGGGCGCGCACGAGACGCACACCGCGCCGCCCAGCTGCACGACGAAGCCTTCGTGCGGGCCGGGGCGCCCGCACCGGGCGCACTCGTCGAGCCCGGGCGCCCAGCCCGAGAGCGCCATCGCGCGGAGCAGGTACGAGTCGAGGATCGCACGGGCCGCATGGTCGCCGCGGGAGAGGGCGCGGAGGCCGCCGACCAGCAGCAGGTACTGCTGCGGCGTGGCCTCGGCCTCGTTCAGCCGGTCGGCGGTCTCGACCATCGCGTGCGCGGCGGTGTAGCGGTCGTAGTGCGTGGCGATCTCGGCGCCGTACGCGCCGAGCGAGTCGGCCTGCTGCACGATGTCGAGCGAGCGCCCCTCGTACAGCAGCACGTCGGCGACCATGAACGGCTCCAGACGCGAGCCGAACCGCGACGACGTGCGGCGCACGCCCTTCGCGACCGCACGCAGCTTGCCGTGGCGCCGGCTCAACATCGTGACGATGCGGTCCGCCTCACCCAGCTTGTGGGTGCGCAGGACCACGACCTCGTCGCGATAGGTGGGCACAGTCCATTATCCGTCCGGACCCCGACACGCCGGCGCCCCGCGCCGGACAGGGCAATGGCGCACCGGGTCCGCGGGGTGTGCGGTCCCGGTGCGCCACCGAGGTCTCGCTGATGGCGAGGGCCGTGAGACGCGGTCCGCGGGTGGCGGCTCGCGTCGAGGATCGGGTCGGACCGTGGGGTCGTGCCGAAGTGCGGGCGGATGCCGGTGTCAGACGGCCGCGAGGACTTCCGAGCGCTCGCGCGTGCGGATCGCCCGGTTGACGCCCGAGACGATCGCCTTGAGCGACGCCGTCGAGATGTCGCCGTCGATGCCGACGCCCCACAGGCGCTCGCCGTCGACGCGCAGCTCGACGTAGGCCGCGGCCTGCGCGTCGCCGCCGGCGCTGAGCGCGTGCTCGACGTAGTCGTACACCGTCACGTCGAAGCCCTGCGCGCGCAGCACCTCGAGGAAAGCCGCGACCGGGCCGTTGCCGTGACCGGATGCCGCGACGCGGTCCTCGCCGTCGCGCAGCGCGACCTCCAGCGACACGTCGCCGGTCATGTCGCTCTGGGTGCGGGTGGACAGCAGTTCGAAGCGGCCCCAGCGGTGCTCGTCGACGTCGGACGGCAGGTACTCGTCGGTGAAGATCGACCAGATCTGGTCGCTGGAGACCTCGCCGCCCTCGGCATCCGTCTTGGCCTGCACGACGCCGGAGAACTCGATCTGGAGCTTGCGCGGCAGGTCGAGGGCGTGGTCGGCCTTCAGCAGGTAGGCGACGCCGCCCTTGCCCGACTGCGAGTTGACCCGGATGACCGCCTCGTACGAGCGGCCCAGGTCCTTCGGGTCGATCGGCAGGTACGGGACGGCCCACTCCAGCTCGTCGACCGAGACGTCCTGCGCCTTCGCGCGGGCCTCCATGGACTCGAAGCCCTTCTTGATCGCGTCCTGGTGCGAGCCGCTGAACGCCGTGAAGACGAGGTCGCCGGCCCACGGGCTGCGCTCGTGCACGGGCAGCTGGTTACAGTACTCGGCCGTGCGCTTGACCTGGTCGATGTCGCTGAAGTCGATCTGCGGGTCGATGCCCTGGGTCAGCAGGTTGATGCCCAAGGCCACGATGTCGACGTTGCCGGTGCGCTCGCCGTTGCCGAACAGGCATCCCTCGATGCGGTCGGCGCCGGCCAGGTAGCCGAGCTCCGCCGCGGCGATCGCGGTGCCGCGGTCGTTGTGCGGGTGCAGCGACACGATGACGTTCTCGCGGTGGTTCAGGTGACGGCACATCCACTCGATCGAGTCGGCGTACACGTTCGGGGTCGCCATCTCGACCGTCGCCGGCAGGTTGATGATGACCTTGCGGTCGGGCGTCGGCTCGAAGACCTCGAGCACCTGGTTGCAGACGTCGACGGCGAACTCGAGCTCGGTGCCGGTGTAGCTCTCCGGCGAGTACTCGTAGTAGACCTTCGTCTCGGGAATGCGCTTCTCGAACTCGCGGCACAGCCGCGCGCCCTCCAGGGCGATGTCGACGATGCCCTGCTTGTCGGTGCGGAAGACGACCTCGCGCTGCAGCACGCTGGTCGAGTTGTACAGGTGCACGATCGCCTGCTTGGCGCCGGCGATCGACTCGTACGTCCGCTCGATCAGGTGCGCGCGGGCCTGCGTCAGCACCTGGATCGTGACGTCGTCGGGGATCATGTCCTCTTCGATCAGCTGACGCACGAAGTCGAAGTCGGTCTGGCTCGCCGACGGGAAGCCGACCTCGATCTCCTTGTAGCCCATGCCCACGAGCAGTTCGAACATGATGCGCTTGCGCTCGGGGCTCATCGGGTCGATGAGCGCCTGGTTGCCGTCGCGCAGATCGACGGCGCACCAGCGCGGTGCGGTCGTGATGCGCTTGTCCGGCCACGTGCGATCGGGCAGGTGCACGCGGATCTGCTCGTGGAACGGACGATACTTGTGGATCGGCATGCCGGAAGGCTTCTGGGTGTTGTCCATGATGGTCGCTTCTTCTCTCATCGAGTGTGCGGGCCGATGCCGAGCTCCGCGACGAGGAAGGCCCTAGAACGAGGACTCGTCGCGGCAGCTAAGAAGGAGCGTGCCAGCGCGCATGCGGTCAAGGGTACACCCCTCGCGCGGCGGTGGCGACCGTCGGCGCCGGGCCGGGACGTATCAGACGGCGGCGATGCGGGCTCCTGGCAGGTGAACGGCGGCATGCATCCTGCATCGGGATGCCCGAGCACGTGGGAGGGGACGATGGCTTCCACCACAGAGCGGACATACCGGCTCACGACCCTGGCGACCTCCTTCTGCCATCCGCGCGGACGCGCGTTCGTCACCGAGACGTATCCGCCCGTCGTCGCCGCGCTGTACGACGCGACGGTGTCGCTCGCCCGCTGGACCTCGGCGACGACGCCCACGCAGCGCGCCCTCGCCATCGCGCTGGCGATCGACGGCGACGCCGAGCTCGAGGCCCGCATCCGGGTCGACCTCGACGAGGGACTCCTCACGATCTCCGATGCCGTACGGCACGCGGATGCCGGTGCCGACGGGCTGCTGGGCGGCACGACCGGCACGGCGTGGCGACCGGAGCGCATGGCTCGTCCCGGCATCCGCGCGACGCGTGCGCCGCACTGCGTGGACGTGGTGCAGTCGTGGCTGCACGCCGAGCTCGTCGGCGGTGCGCCGCCGCTCGTCGTCGGCACCGCCTACACGCTCGCCGTCTTCTTCGGGACGGACGGCGCCGGCGCGGTCGCCGACGAGACCTGGCTGCCGTTCCCCGAGGGGCAGGACACGCTCGAGGTGCGGGTCCGCGTCATGAGCTCCGACTTCGACGTGCCCGCCGACCCGCAGCGGCTGCGCATCGGGCGCGACGGACGCTCGACCACGCGGGCGCTGTTCGACATCCGGCCGCGGGAGCGGCGACGCGACGACGGCACGGAGGCGCCGCACGGCCTGAGCGTGCTCGTGGACGTGCGCGGCAACTTCCTGCAGCGGCTGGACGTGACCTTCGACCGCGGCGCCGTGCCCGACCTGGAGAGCTACGGCCGCCAGCCCGCCGCCGCCGCGGTGCTCGACGAGCGCTGCGCCACGATCCAGATCAAGCCGTCGGAGAAGGGCTACGAGCTGCTCGCCCCGCAGGTGTGCGCCGACCCGATCGAGATCCGACTCACCGAGGACGAGCTGTGCGCGCGCATCCGCAAGGTGCGGAAGGTCCTCCTCCAGGCCGTCAAACGGCGCCCGATCGCGTTCCAGCTCGACATCTCCCCCGCCGACGGCGACGCCCTGCTGCACGATCTCGCCTTCGCGGGCTTCCGCCTCTTCCAGTCCGTGTTCTCCGGCCCCGAGGCGTCGAACGAGCTCAAGCGGGTGCGCGACTGGCTGTGCGCGCGACTGGAGCAGGAGGCCACGACGCTGCAGATCGTCTCGAGCGCCTTCCCGGTGCCGTGGCCGCTGATGTACGCCGTGCGGCGCTTCGACGCCGTGCCGCTGTCGTGGGACAACTTCATCGGCATGCGCCACGTCGTCGAGCAGATCCCGCTGACCCAGCTCGCCAACGTGCCGCCCGCACCGACGATCGACTCGACCCCCGAGCTCGGCGTCCGCACGCTCTACGACGACGGCATCGACGACGCGATGCCGTCGCGTCCGGTCGCCGCCCAGCGCGCCTACTGGAGCGCCCGCGGCGTCGCGCTCGTGGAGGGCCGGAGCGTGGAGGACCTCGTCGAGCACGGGCTGTCGTCCGCGGCCACCGAGAAGGTGCTCTACCTGTACTGCCACGCCGAGGCATCCGCTCTCGACCCCGACGACTCGAAGCTGATCTTCAGCGGATCGACGAGCGTGTCGCTCGGCCAGCTGTCGGTCTACGCTCCGACGGACGACGTGCTGCAGAGCCATCCGCTCGTCTTCATCAACGCGTGCGAGTCGGCGCAGCTGACCCCTGACTTCTACGACGGGTTCGTGCCATACTTCCTCGCGAAAGGGGCGCGCGGGGTGATCGGCACGGAGTGCAAGACACCGGGGCTGTTCGCGAGCGAGTGGGCGAAGGCGTTCTTCGACGAGCTGTTCGCGGGCACGTCGGTCGGCGCGCTGGTGCTGAGTCTGCGCCGGCGGTTCCTCGCCGAGCACAACAACCCGCTCGGACTCCTGTACGGCGTGCACTGCGACACCGACACCGTGATCGCACCCGCCCTGGCATCGGCAGCGTGAGCGAGGGATCATGAGCGGCACCGAGGAGCGTCCGTCCGTCCGGTCGATCGAGGCGGTGATCCTCGCGCGGTCGTTCGCCGGCGCGAGCGGCCGCGCCGAGATCGTGGCCGACTTCCCCGCGTCGGTCGTCGACCTCTACGACGCCGTGCTCGCGCGAGCGGAATGGCACGCGGCGACGACGCTCGCCGATCGCGCGCGCGTGCTCCTGCGCGTGCTCGACGACGACCCCGGCCTCGAGGCGCGCTACCGCGCCGACGCCGACGCCGGCCTGCTCGGCTTCGGCGCCGGCGAGGACGACGAGCTCGACGCCGCGATCCGCGCGCTGGAGGATCCGCGGGCCCGCGGCATCAGCATCGGTCCCAGCGACGACGCCCACACGCGCGATCGGCAGCGGCTGCCGCGGCCGGGCGCCGGCGTGGGCGCCGTGCCCCACGAGGCCGGCGGTGACGGTC
>NZ_JBDIAB010000099.1:0-10544 GCF_039812165.1 Microbacterium sp. | reverse complement strand
ACTCCCGCGACCGGGGTCGTCGTCGACCCACGCGTCGTCGCCGGCGTGCCGAGTCGAGCCTCGCGGCGAGAGCAGCAGGATGCCCGCGCCGACGGCGACCTCGAGCGCGACCGCGACCGCGAACGGCACGACGTCGGGTCCCACGGACTGCAGGCGCCCCGGTCCGATCGCACCCGACGCGGCCCAGCCGAGCACTGCGGCGCCGAGCCCGGAGAGCAGCGCGATCGCGATCGTCGTCACCGCGCGGGGACCGGCCGGCTCCGACCCGTTCGGGCTCCGCAGCATGCGGGCCCGCGCGGCCCAGCCCGCGGCGACGCCGGCGCCCACCACGAGCAGCGCGAGGAGCAGGAGCCACGGCGAGCCCGACTCGGGCACGATCCCGAGGATCGGCACGCCCGGGACCACGCCCAGCTGCGTGGCGGCGGGCGACACGCTCGTGCCGGCGCCGATGACGAACCCGGGACCGGCGACGAACGACGCGGCCCACACCACGAGGGTCGGCAGGTAGGCGAGCTGGCCGAGCGTGAGCATCGATGCGCCGAGCACGTCGACGTGCGCGGCCTCGAACAGCGCGATCACCTCTCCCCCGCGCACCACGAGGCCGACCACGACCAGGAGCGCGCCCAGCCCGACGAGCCCGGCGAGCGCCACGCCCGTGCCGCGCGCGACGGCGGCCGGCACGTCGCACCAGCGCGGATCGGCCCCCCAGCGCGCACGCAGACGATCGATCGGGCCGTCGTCGCCGTCGCGCCAGGCCGTGACGGCCGCGCCGCCCAGGGCGGCGAGGCCGAACACCGCGGCCGGCAGCAGGATCGCCTGCCACGCGGCGACGCCTGCGACGGCATTGCGCGACGTCGCCGTCATCGCCGCGGCGAGCAGCGCGAAGGTCGCGGTGCCCGCGAGGACGCCCGTCGGCCAGGCGCCCGACCGTGCGGCTCGGGCGCCGGAGCGGGCGGCGAACACGGCCGTGAACGCGGCGAACGCCAGCGGGGCGAGCGAGAAGGCGAAGGATACCGCGTCTTCGACGATGCCGGTCGCGGCGACGTACTCGGGCGGCAGCGTCAGCTGCATCGGCACGAGGTGGCCGGTCTGCCACACCCGCACGGCGGTCGGCCACAGCCCGCTCCACCGCGCGGTGCCCTCGAAGCCGAACGCCCACAGGACGGTGAGCGGGGCGAGCACGGCGGCAACGCCGATGGCGGCCGCGACGACGGCGTCGAAGGCGGCGAGCAGGGCGACGAGGAGGCGATTCATGCGGTCTCGACCCTACCCGCGCGCGACGTGCCGCTCGCGCCGGGAGCACGCGTGCCGCCGCCCTCGCAGCGCTCCTTCAGGCGCCGGGCGTCGCGGCATCCCATTCGTCGGCCGGTCACCCGCACCGCGGGCGGCGGGACGACGCGGCGCGGCCGAGGCTCCAGACCGGCGCGGCGAACGGATGTCCGGGTCAGAGGCGGCGGCGGCGCAGCACCAGCAGCACGAGGCCGAGGAGGAGCAGGCCGAGCCCGGCGAGCGCGGCGCCCAGCGCCACGGGGAACCCGGTGCCGCCGGTCGCGGCCAGCGCGCCCGAGCCGGCGCAGTCCACGGTGCAGCCGCCGGGGCCGTCCGGGGGTCCGGGAGGGCCGGGAGGGCCGGGGGGCTCGTGCGCGGCGAGCAGGTTGATGTACACGTTCTGGACCGTCGCGTTCTCGTAGCGCGGATCGGCGCTCGTCACCTGGTGCATGAGCGTCTGGACCACGACGCCCGGACCCTGCAGCGGCGAGTCGGCCGCGGCGAACAGCATGACCGGCGCGTGCGGCCCGGCACCGGCGATCAGCCGCAGCAGCACGGTCTTGGGGCCGGTCTCGCCCGCCTCGAAGACGAGCACGACGTTCGTCGCCCACGTGAGGCCGCCGTCGATCGAGATCTCCGCGAACGGGCTGCCGCCGCCGTACGCCGACGAGATCGTGATGTACACGCGCTCGGTCGGCGGCTCGCCGAGGGCGATCGTGTACGAGTCGGTCTCCTGCACGCCGGTGATGAGACGCGTGCTGCCGTCGGTCTCGACGACGATCACGGTGCCGGTGCCGGGCTCGCGCGGCGTCGGCGGGATCACGATGGGCGCCAGCGGCGGCAGCGCGTCGCCGGGCAGCACGACCGGCACGGGCGCCACGAACGGTGCGCTCACCGGCACGGGCTTGGGCAGGTGGAACACGTCGACGTGGAAGCCGGCGCCCCCGATGAGCCACATCTCGGTGTCGGTGGTGCCCTCGGTCACCAGGACGTCGGATGCCGGTCCCGTGGTCTGCACGGTGATGGTCGAGGCGTCCGCCCCGCCGTCGAGCGAGAGGTGGCCGTTCTGCCGGTATCCGCCCGCCGTCAGCGGCACCGCCAGGAGCGTGAAGGCGTCGTTGCCGGTGGCGGCCTCGACCCGCAGCTCGCCGCGGTTGCCGTTGATCGTGAAGCGGTCGTCGCCGGCACCGCCGTAGAGCACCGTCGGGGCGCTGACCCCGGGCGTCGCGTAGCCGAACGGCGTCTGGACCGTCTCGAACGCGTCGCCCGGCTGCACGTCGGGCTCGATGCGCGGGGTCGGGTAGAACTGTCCGACGACGAACGTGTCCGCCCCTTCGTCGCCGTACACGGAGGTGCTGACGCTCACGTCGTCGAAGACGAACGTGTCGTCGCCGCCGAGGCCGTTGACCCGCAGCCCGCCGTTGAGGCCGGCGTCGTAGGTGATGCGCTCGACCGTTCCCGCCGTGGTGTTGATCTGCGCCACGAAGCCGGGGCGCACGGCATCCGGCTGCTCGGGGATGGCGGCCACCGCGCGGAAGAGGAACAGCTCGGCCTCGTCGGTGCCGTCGACGGTGAGGAGGTTCATGCCCTCGGCGGCTCCCCCGCCGCGCACCACGATGCGGTAGTCGTGGCCGACCGGGTCGTCGCCGCCCCACGTCTGCACGTAGAACGTGTTGTCGCCGCCCTGGCCGTAGAGGACGAGCGCGTCGGGCACCTCGGTGCCGGCGAACGGGTCGCCCGGCGCGGCGAGGTGGGTGCCGGTCATCGACTGCAGCCACCAGACGCCGAAGAAGTCGTCGCCGTCGACGGCGCCCGGCACACTGTCGGGGCTGCCGTAGACGAGGGTGTGGCCGCCGAGGAGCGTCCGGTCGAACAGGAACACGTCGTCGCCGTGGCTGCCGTAGATCTCCGTGGAGTGGCCGGTGACCTCGCCGCCGAAGTAGAGGATCGCCCCGACCGGTGCCACCGTCCCCTGTCCGAAGCCGGCGCGGATCGTGACGACGTCCGCCGCGATGATCGTGTTCGCGGGCGCCCACACGTCCTGGCCGACGAGGAGGGTCACCGACGGCCCGCCGACGATGCGGCCCTCCGTCACGGTGACCAGGCCGTCGATCGTGGTGCCGCTGGTGAGCACGTACAGGCTCTCCGGCTCGCCGCCGGCGACGTACGGCAGGGCGAGCCGCACGGGCCCTTCGGATGCCTCGGCGCGCAGCACCTGCAGACCGCCGGTCGCCTCGGTGATCCAGATCCCGGTCGCGGCGCCCACGATGCCGCCGGCCTCGCTCGTGGCGTACAGGCGCCCGCCCGTGGCGGTGTCGATCACGAGGTCGGCGGAGCGGTCGCCGCTGTCGGAGCCGATCGTGCCGCCCACCGCGATGAGGTCGACGTCGGTGCCGCGCACGCGCACGGTGCCGCTCGGGGCGTCGGCCAGGATGGAGCCCGCGCGCGTGCGGAGCGAGACGACGTCGCCGCCCGAGTACGCCTCGGCGACGTAGAGGGTGCCCCCGACCTGGTCGAGGAGGATCGACCCGGGTGCGAGCGCCGAGACGCGACCGCGGGCCGAGTACGACGAGTGGATCTCGAGGAAGTCGGGCGCAGCTCCCGTGCCGCCGATGCGGCCGGTCGCGGTGCCGGCGCGGAGGGTCAGCGTGTTGCCGACGACGCGGGCGGTGCCGTCGTCGATCGTGCCCGCGTCGAGGATCGAGCCGTCCACGTCGTCGGCGACGAGCGTGACGTCGGATGCCGTCGAGGTGATGGTGCCGACGCGCAGGTCGCCCACCAGCTCGTGGTCGAGGATCCAGCCGTTGGTGAACAGCGTGATCTCACCGTTGTCACTCCGGACCGAGTACTGCTCGTCGGGGAACTCGCGGCTGTACAGCTCGGCGCCCACGTCGGTGGTGACGTCGAGGGTGATCGTCGTGTCGGTCTCGGTGTGCAGCACCGTGATGTCGTTGCCGGCCTTCAGATCCGGGAACGTGTAGGCGCTGTCGGCCTTCGTGTCGACCGAGCCCCACGCGATCACGACCGGGTCGGTGTAGACGAACGGCGCTCCCGAGTCGGGGTGGAAATAGGTGTGGTAGGCCCCGGTCGGGTACGGCGGGTTCGGCAGCACCGTGGTGAGGTCCGGCGGGTCGTAGACGTTCACCTGGATGAGGTACGAGCTCCACACCGGGGTGTCGGATCCGCGGATGCTGTCGTGCACGACGAGGTCGACGTCGCGACCGGCGTGGATCGGGCCGAGCACGGGCGCCATGGCCGGGAACGGCGAGTCCAGCGGCGCGCGGAGGCTGTAGGTGATGTCGAGCACGACGTCGCGGAGGGCGTCGGCGATGAGCGACACGTAGCGGGCCGGGTCGACGTCGCCGATCATGTAGTCGCTCTGCACGAGGATCACGTTGATCGGCGAGCGCGTGCCGCTGGCGGCGACGGTGCGGCCGATCGTGCCCTCGTTCGCCATGATCGTCAGGACGTTCGTGCGGATCGTGCTCCCCGACGGGCCCGCGAGGATGTCGCCGTGCTGGTTGACGATCCAGGTCTCGCCGATCGGGTTGTCGATCCTGCCGTCGAGGGTCAGCGTGGCCGTGGCGCCTCCTGCGACCCGGAAGTTCTCGATGTCGACGAGCGTGGGCAGGAACAGCGGCGGACGGATGCTGAAGCGGAAAGCGCTGGAGTCGTCGACCTGCAGGCGGACGGTGGCTCCCGGCCCGGTGAGGTTCGCGACCGAGATGCCGTGCACGGTCATGCTGCGGCTGGAGTAGTTGTGCAGGATCACGTAGTCGAACGTGTTCTGCACGCGGAAGCTGCCGCGCGTGCCGGTGAGCGTCGAGTTCGGCGGACCGGACGACTGCCGGGGCTGGTTCTGCGGCACGTTGGCGTAGAAGGTGGCGCTGCCGCCGCCGGTGTTGGCGATGTCCTGCACGTGGATGACGCGGCCGACGGGGATGACGTCGCCGAGCCCGTACGTGACGCCGTTCTCGTCCTTGACGGTGACGTTGTAGAGCTTCACGATGCGGCCCGTGTCGTCGACGACGAGGTGCGGGTTCGCCGCGTGCAGGATGACGTCGGCCTCCCACAGGATGCTGCGGACCGGGCGGTAGCTCGTCGAGCCGTTCGCGCTGCCGATGTCGATGAACCCGCCGCTGCGGCTCGGGTTGTTGGTCCAGCGCGGCAGGTCCTGCAGGGCGCTGACGGTGAGCGTCGCGGTGCGGATGGTCACGCCCGGCTGCGCCGTGACCGACGACGTGGCGTTGTAGACGATGTTCGAGTCGGAGTCGGAGTCGCCCCCGAAGCAGCCGCACGTGGCGCGCGCGTCGGAGATGAGCATGAACGCCTGGTGGGATGCCACGATGTCGACCGTCTGGTAGCCGACGATCTTCGCCCCGGTGAGGAGCTCGACGGCGACGGTGGAGCTCACCGTGATGCGGGAGTCGGCGTCGGAGTCCTCGAACCCGCCGTCGGCGTGCGCGCGCGTGTACTCGCGCAGCTGCGAGTCGCGGAGGTACGCGCCGAGGCGCACGTTGTCGGCCTGCAGGTAGGCGGAGCCGCCCACGACGAGCTTCGTGGTGTCGTTCAGGGTGACGTGGCAGTTGCCGCAGTCGTTCGCCGAGGAGCTGCCCGCGAACGAGGCGCCGGAGGCGCGCGCCTCGCTGTTGGCGTGCGCACGGCTCGTCGAGGTCGCGGTGAGGTCGTCGGTGGCGATGACGGTGCCGAGGAGGCTCGTGGTGGCCGTCGTGGTGAGCGACACCTGCGTCTCGGAGCCGACGCCGTGCCCGAGGCCGCCGGCGCTCGACTGCGCGTACGCCTCGCCCTGCGCGTGGTTGACGGGGGCGATCGTGACGCTGCCGCCCGTCGTGAGCGTGCTGCCGAGGCCCAGCGTGACGGTCGTGGTCGCGGTGACGTTCGCGACGGCCCGGGCCGAGCCGACGCTGACGAAGCCGAGGCCGCGGGTCGTGGCATCCGCGACGCCGCCGGCGTTGGAGAGGGTGGTGAGGACGAAGTCGTCGCCGGCGGTGACGGTGCTGTTCGCGCCGACGGTGACCGTGACGGTCGGGCTGACGGTGACCGTAGGGCGCGAGTTCGACGACGAGACGAAGCCACCGCCCGAGCCCGAGACGACCGCCTCGCTCATGGTGCCACCGCCCTCGGTGGAGCCCGTGGTGCCGATCGCCCCGAGCGCCTGGGTGCCGCTGCCGACCGAGGTGAGGTCGAGGATCAGCTGCTGTCCGTCGGCGCCGCCCGTGCCGAGGTCGGCGACGGCGGGCTCGAAGCGGCCGACGCCGGTGATGCCCGCGCCGCTGCCGAGCGAGATGGGCGCGCCGCCGGGCGTCAGCGCCAGCTGGAAGCTCGTGGCCGTGCGCCCGACGATGTAGTAGCGCTGACCGTTCACGAGGCCGAGGAGCGGCTGCTGGCCCGGGGCGAACAGCTGGTGCAGCACGGCCTGGCCCGCGGACGACTTGTCGGGCGAGAGGGGCAGCGGCTGCTGCGGGATGCTGTTGTCGACGTCCTCGTCGGGATCCGTGTCGGGGCATCCGGTCGCGTGGCACAGGGAGTCGGCGAGGCGGATGCGGTTGCCGTCGAGGACGATCACCCAGTACTCGGCGCCGCTGACGAGGCCGCCGAGGGCGCCGCCGGTCGGCCGGTAGATGACGCGCTGGCCGGTCGTGAGGCCGTGGTTCGCGAGGTAGATCGCGTTGTTGTCCTGCGGCTCGAACCCGTCGCCGGCGCCGTTCGGGACCGGCTTGCCGTCGGGGCCGACCTCGATGTCGACGGCGCCGCTGCGGAAGTCGCCGACGCTGTCGGGGGCGATGTAGACGACTCCCTGGCCGTCGGTGTACGAGTTGCCCGCGTTGATGACGGTGTCGTCGTCGCCGTCGACGTTTCCGCCGCTCACCGGCACCGGGCCGGTCGGGGTGGTCGCGTCGACGAGCTGGATGCGGAAGTCGTCGAGCACGCGCACGCGGTAGCGCCCGCCCGAGACGAGCCCGGGAACGCCGCCGCCGCTCGGGGCGACGTAGACGACGATCTCGCCGTCGTGGAGGTTGTGGTACAGCGGCGTGTAGACCCCGGCGACGGTGCGGCCGAACGAGATGACGTCGCTGCCGGCATCCACGAACGCCGCGTCGAAGACCGTGCCCAGCTGCACCTGCGTCGGCGAGACGACGATCACGTTGTAGGCGTTGCCGGGGGTGATGCCGCCGACCGGCGTGTTGCCGTTGCTGACGTAGGTGATCGTCGAGCCGGTCGTGAGGTCGTGCGCCGCGGTGAGCGTGATCGTGTTGGAGGTGATGTTCACCCCGGTGCCGGCGTCGAACAGGTCGCCCGTGTCGACCGTGGGCGCCTGCGTGTTCTGGTCCGCGGTGAGCGTGATCGTGCCGCCCGCGGTGACGACCGCGCCGTCGCCGATCGTGAGACCGACCGTCGGGGTGTTCGTGACGCGCGCGTTGTTCGTGGCGATGCTGAGGACGCCGGCCGAGAAGTTCTCGGCCGCCGACCTGCCCCACGGCTGCGACGAGACGATCAGGTCGATGTCGCCCACCACGATGATCGGTGCGCCGGAGCGGCCGACCGTGGTCGACACCGACGGCGTGAGGGTCGCCGCGGCGGTCGCGCTGCCGATGGCGACCGCGCCGCCGCTGCCGCTCTTGATGGTGGCGACGGCCTTGTCGACGCCGGTGGCCTGCACGCTCAACGAGGCGGCCCCGGCTCCGCCCGCGGCGGAGGCGATGCGGCCCTCGACGACGGCGGCGGTGACGGCGGCGACCGTCGCGGTCGGGTTCGCCGACGACACCGCGGCCAGTCCGCCGTTGACCGAGCCGCCGGCGGCGGTCGCGGCGTTGCGGGCGAGCGCCTCGACGGCGACCGCGGCGCTCGCGGCGTCGACGGTGGCGCCGGAGAGGATGCGGGCCTGGGTGACGGCGTCGGACGAGACGATCGCGGCGGCCGACGAGCTCGTCACCCCGATGCCCGCGTAGGCGCGGGCGCCCGAGGTGGCGGTGACGGTGTTGTCGGCGGTCGCGCGGACGCCGAGGCCTGTGCCGCCGGTGAGGCGGCCGCCGAAGTCGGCGGTCGTGGAGGCGTCGATGCGGGCCGTCGGCACCGAGACGCCGACGACGACCACGCCCCCGCCGACCATGTCGGTGGTCGCGGTGACGTCGTTGTCGACGACGGCCGCGATCGTGACGGTGCCGGAGGTGAGGACCAGGACGCCGGTGCCGTAGCGGGCGGTGACGTCGGCGGTGGTCTGCACCTCGGCGTCGACGGCGCCGCCGGCGATCGAGCCGAGCGCGATCGAGGTGGCCGAGACGGATGCCGTGACGTCGGCGCGCCCGTTCGCGGTGACCGCGACGCCGCGGGCGGCGGTGACGTCGCCGTCGTAGGTCGCGGTGACCGGCGCCTGCACGAGCGCCTGCGCGTAGAAGCCGCCGATGTCGACGCCGCCGCCGGAGCCGGAGCCGAGCGTGGCGTGCGCCCCGGAGCCCTCGCGCGTCGTGGCGCTGACGGTCAGGACGCCGGTGGCGGCGAGGCTCGTGCCGGCGGCGACCGCGGCGCGCACCTCGGCGGCCGTGCCGACGATGGCCTTGGCGGCGCTGCCGGCGTCGGTGAGACCCGGCACGCCCGAGATGCCGATGACCGCGATGCCGAAGATGTCGGTCGTGGCGTCGACGCTGTTGCCGGCGGAGGCGGCGACGGTGGCGGCGCCGCTCGTGACCGGCCCGGCGGCGACGAGCGCCCGAGTGGCGGCGTCGACCCGGGCCGACGACACGAGTCCCTGCACGCCCACGAGGGCGCCGCTCGTGCCCTTCGCCGAGGCGGTCGCCGTGTTGGTGGACGTCGCGCGCACGACGAGCGCGCCGGTGCCGGCGAGCACGGACGCGGTGCCCGCGGCGACCTCGGCGATGACGGTCGCGGTGTCGCGCACCTCGGCGACGGCGCCCGCGCCCGACCCGCTGACGACCCCGACGCTGACGAGCGCGACGGTCGTGGTGGCGGTGTTCGTGCCGGTGGCGACGACCGACAGGCCCTGCGCGTCGAGCCCTGCCCGGAGCTCGGCGCGGGTCGCGGCGGCGATCGCGGCGGTGGGGATCGACACCCCGACGCTGACGAGGCCGATGCTCGCGGCATCCGTCGTCGCCGTCGCGGCGTTGGCGGCGGCCGCGGTCACCGACACCGCCCCGGACGACCGCACCGACGAGAGGATCGACGCGCGCGTGGCGGCGGCGGCGCGGACCTCGGCGTCGACGACCGAGACCCCGACGGCGAGGAGCCCGAGTCCGAACGACTTGGTGGCGGCGGACGCCGCGGCTCGGGAGTCGGCGGCGACGGCGACCGATCCGGAGGCCAGCACGGGGCTCGCGAGCTCGGCGGTCGTGGCGCCGTCGAGGAGCGCGACGGCGGAGTAGGCGCCGGCGTTGACGAGGCCGCCGGCCCCGGCGGTGACGCTCGCGCGGGCGACGTTGCCCGCGCCGCCGCCGTCGGGCGTGATGGTCGCGGCGACCCGGACCAGGCCGCTGGAGGTGATCGTGCCCGAGTCGACGAGCGCGGTGACCGAGGCCGTGTCGGTGACGGTCGCGGTGGCGAACACGCCCTGCCCGCCGCCGAGGAGCGAGAGGTTCACGACGATCGCCTCGGCGACGGCCTGGTTCTGGCCGGCGGCGGCGACCTCGACGGAGCCGGCGGCGGCGATCGTGCCGCGGAGGCGCGCCTGCGTCTGGCCGCTGACGGTGGCCTCGGGGTTCTGCACGACGAGCGAGATGGCGCCGAGGCTGCCGCCCGGCGTGAACGACGACGCGTGGTTCGCGGAGGTGGTCGAGACGGTGACCGCTCCCCCGGCGGAGATCCACGACCCGAGCGCGGCGAGGGCCGTGGTGGCGCGGCTGATCGTGGCGCGCGCGATGTTGGCGCCGAGGGCGAACGCCCCGGTCTGCACGCCGAGGGTGCGGGTCTCGACGGTGTGCGTGCCGCCGGCGGTGACGGATGCCGCGCCGCTCACGGTCGCGCGACCGGCGAACTCGGCGGCGGTGCGACCCGAGATCGTGCCGGTGGCGCCGACGCCGGTGATGCCCGCGGCGACGCCGCCGGAGACGCCGTACGCGGTGACCGGGGCAGCGATCGTGGACTGTGCGGAGACGGCGAGGCCGCCGGCCGCGGACTCGGCGCCGATCGTGACGACGCCGACGTGGGCGAGGGTGTCGCCGGTGACGTCGGCGACGGCCACCGAGGCGCCGGCGGCGAGACCGCCGAGCTGCACGCCGAGGGCGAGCGGTGCGACCCGGCGA
>NZ_JBDIAB010000098.1:0-10597 GCF_039812165.1 Microbacterium sp. | reverse complement strand
GGGGCCCTCGTCCGTCGGCTCGGCGGGAGTCGCGGGGCGCTGCTCCGCCGGACCGGAGGACGTGGCGGGAGCGGGCGTTCCGTACGCGGGCGGCGCGGCGGGCGGCGGTGCGGGCGACTCCGACGGAGGCACCGGCTGCGCCGACCCGGACGGCGCCGGCGCGGACGGCGAGCCCGGCGCCGTCGGGTAGGACGGTGTGGACCACGATCCCGAGGCGGAGGCATACGGCTGCGCCGACCCGGGCGCCGCGGGGTACGACGGCGCAGACGCCTGCGCGGGGAGCGGCGGTGGCGCGACCGGATAGCCCTGCGGGTACGTCGGCTGGCCGGTGTAGTACGCGTTCCAGTCCGGCGTCCCGTCGGGCATGACCGGAAGCGGTGTGGCCCCGTCGGCGTACGTGGGCCACTGCATGACCGGTGCGACCGGTGCGACCGGCGCGACCGCGCGCGGCTCTCGGGGCCGCTTCGGCGCGAACAGCGCGTTCACGAGCGGCACCAGCGCGGTTCCCACCGCGGCCAGGATCGCCAGCGCCACCACGACGCGCCAGTAGATCGGGAGGAAGCGCGCGAACTCGCCGAGCATGAGCGGCAGCACGAGCATGACGGCCAGGGTCGCGACGAAGCCCACCGTGACGTACGTGACGATCGACGTGAACGTCGTGCGACGGCGATCGTGCGCCTTCAGGTAGAGCCTGATGTGCAGCAGCGCGAGCTGCAGGATCAGCACGATCCCGAGGAACTTCGCGAACCGCTCCATGCCCTCGCCGTAATAGCGGTTCGCCTGCGGCATCCAGATCAGGAAAGCCCCGATCAGCAGGATGACCACCCACGTCACCATGCTCGCCAGCGCGAACCACGCCGGGCGCCGGGACGCGAGGTTCGACTCGAGGATCGCGACGCCGGCGAACGATGCGAGCAGCAGGATCGTGAGGAACGCCCGGCCCACCATTCCGTTGGAATCGCCGAGCAGCACCCAGACGACGCAGACGATCGCGGCGGCGATGAGCGCGCCGATCGCCACCCAGATGGCCGCCCTCAGGAGTCTGCTCGAGTTCGGATGTGTGATCGGGTCGGTCATGGTCTGCCTTTCCGTACGGGCCGCGTGCGGCTCGTCTCCATCCTGACACGCGGCCATGCGGAGTCGGCCGGTGTCCACAGGAGCGCCACGAAACCCGCAGCTCTCCACAGTTCGCGTGCACGACTCGCGGCCGCCCGCGCGACGGAGAGCCGCGCGGCGTCAGCCGTTGACGGCCGCGAGCGCGAACGTCGACGAGATCGCGCCGCCGGCGTACCCGCGATGCACCTTGCCGCGCACCTCTTCGGTCTCCGACTCGTTGCCCCACACGTGCCAGCCGTCGCGCCGGTGGCGGGCGAACATCTCGAGGTACGGACCGGGTGAGCACCGCTCGATGAGCTCGTACTGCTCGTCGGGCTTGCGGGAGTGCTCGCGCTTGCGCGTCTCGATCATGTTGACCTGGCTGCGCGCCGGCGGCAGCGTGCGCATCGACCCGCGGACGCCGAACAGGATCAGCTCGGTGACGTTGCGGAAGTAGAAGCCGACACCCCGCCCGTCGGGGCCGCCGTCGATGCGGCGCTTCGCCCACACGAGGTTGCTCACGTACCGGAACCCCCACGCCTGCATGACCTCGATGCCGTCGGGCAGCAGCGCGTTCGGCACCCACAGGTAGAGGTGCGCGTCCTTGGCGAGCGTGGACTCGACCGGCAGCGCCTTGATGTCGGCGAGCGTCATGGTGTCGTAGCGGTCCAGCCGACGGTGCTCGGGCGCCACCTTGCCGGTGCGGTTGGCGAACCGCCACGGCGGGTCGGCGAGCACCGTCCGGAACCCGCCCTCGACCGTCGGCAGCGGAACGAACGGGGTCGGCTCGACGTCGGCGCGGAGGGGGGAAGCCATGCCTTGCACTCTAATCGGCACCACCGACGTCGACCCCGCCGGTGAACGGCGAGCCATCCCACGTGTTCGCCGACACCCCGACGATGAGCACCGGGCACGTGCCGGCGCTCCCCCGCAGGAGCCGGTCCTCGGCGTTGGAGAGCGTCGTCGTGGTGCTCGTCTTGAGGTCGATGGGCAGCTTCGGGTCGCGCATCCCGAGCGGCAGCGTCTGCTGATAGTCGCGCCACAGGTCGGTGGCGAGCCGCAGCAGCGGCAGGCGGTCCTTCGTGATGATGACGGCGCCGTCGATCAGGCCGTTCTCGTGCCATGCACGGTAGGCGGAGAGGTCGCGGTCGAGGTTGCCGTCCTTCGCGTTCCACTCGACGTCGACGATCATGCGGCCCTTGAAGTTGTCGACGCGGAAGCCGGGCGCGTGCACCGCCGGCACCTCCTGGATGCTGCGACCCTCGGTGCGCGTGCCCTTCGCGTGGAAGTCGGTGTGCAGGAACCCGCGGATCTCGAAGTCGATCCGCGTCTCCTTCCAGCCGAGCACGCGGAAGCGCTGGTCGAGCGCGTCGGTCAGGTCGCCCTTGTTGCCGCCCGCCCGCAGCCACTCGTCCGGGTGGAGCGCGAAGTCGTCGAGCACGTGCAGGAAGTCGGCGAACTCGTCCGAGGCGACGGCGTTGAGGATCGCGGCGGCGTTGCCGCTCTCGAGCCATGCATAGCGGTCCCGGATGCCGCCCGGCACGACCCTCGGGTCGTCATAGCTCGACGTCATGTACACCCCGGCACCCTAGCCGATGCCCGGTTCGCCGACCGGGCAGAGGATGCCGTGCCGTGAGGGCATCGCTCGCGCATCCCGATCAACCGGCGGGAGCGGAACAACCCGCGACCTGACGGAAGTCCTGGTCGCGGGCTGTTTCGGGCTTGGTGGCGAGTGAGGGATTCGAACCCCCGAAGTCGAAGACGGCTGATTTACAGTCAGATCCCTTTGGCCGCTTGGGTAACTCGCCGAGGCGCACCCGCCCGGCTTGTGCAGTCGACCGGAGGCGCGAGTATCCATATTACCCGCACTGCCGCCCTGTCAGAAACCATCGCGGCGATGCGCGCTCAGTCCCCGACGTCGACGACGCGCTCGACGAACGCCTCGATGCGGTGGCGCGTGCCGTCGATGCGGCGGTCCACGCTCGCACGCACCTCGCTCGGCGACAGCGGGCCGGCCAGGCGCACGTTCTCGTGGCACGACAGGTCGCTGCACATGTAGGTGCCGACGCTGTCGCCGCGGGCCCCGGCATCCCCCGCCTTGCGCGCGGTGAACAGCGCGACCTGGTCGCCCGGCTGCAGCGTGTGGCACAGGTTGCACATCGCCGCGCGGGCACGGCTCGACCCCGACGCGGCGCGCAGCACCACGCCGGTGGGTCGGCCGTCGAGCTCGGCGACGACATAGCCGCGACCCCGCAGCAGCGGATCGCGCCACGCGAGGAAGTCCAGGTGATCCCAGTCCACGAGCGGGAAGTCGTGCGGCACGGCCAGCTGCCGGGCCTCGTCGGGCGCGGCGTTGACGAACGCGGCGCGCACCTCGTCCTCGGTCATCGCTTGCATGGCGTCAGTCTAGGCAGGGCTGCACGGACCGGGACCCGCGGCCGGAGCCCCGGCATCCCGTTCTCGATAGACTCGGCGCCATGGCCGACAGCTCATTTGACATCGTCTCGAAGGTTGACCACCAGGAGGCCGACAACGCCCTCAACCAGGCCCGCAAAGAGGTCGAGCAGCGCTACGACTTCAAGGGCACCGGCGCCTCGATCGAGTGGTCGGGCGAGCAGATCCTGATCAAGGCGAACTCCGAGGAGCGCGCGAAGGCCGTGCTCGACGTGTTCCAGTCGAAGCTCATCAAGCGCGGCATCTCGCTGAAGAGCCTGGATGCCGGCGAGCCCGTCGCGAGCGGCAAGGAGTACCGTCTCGCGTCGTCGCTCAAAGACGGCATCTCGTCGGAGAACGCGAAGAAGATCAGCAAGCTCATCCGCGACGAGGGACCGCGCTCGGTGAAGGCGCAGATCCAGGGCGACGAGCTGCGCGTGCAGTCCAAGAGCCGCGACGACCTGCAGGAGGTGCAGCGGATGCTCAAGGCCGCCGACCTCGACGTCGACCTGCAGTTCGTCAACTACCGGTAGCACCGGCCAGGGCTCGCGCGCACGGCCAGGTCGCGCGCGACGGGGCACGCCGCGCGGGAGGAATACGACGGCGCCCGGGGCCTCCCCCGGGCGCCGTTCGGAAAGGCCGGGATCAGGCGTCGAGCTGGGCCGCGATCACGCGCGCGAGGCGCCGCACGCCCTCCTCGATGCGGTCCGGCGACTCGAGCGAGAACGACAGACGCAGGTTGTCGTCGCCCGTGCCGTCGCCGAAGAACGCCGTGCCGGGCACGAAGACCACGCCCTCCTCGATCGCGAGCGGCAGCAGCTGCTCGGCCGACAGCCCCGCGGGCAGGGTCAGCCACACGAAGAAGCCGCCGTGCGGCGCGGTCCACCGCACCGACGCGGGCAGATGTGCGGCGAGCGCCGCGTCGAGCCGCTGCGCGCGCTCGTGGTACTGGTCGATCGCGCGGTTCATGTATCCGCGCCAGTCGAAGTCGCGCAGGTACGTGTTGGCGAGGTGCTGGCTGAGCACCGACGGGCAGATCGTCGTCGCCTCGGCGGCCAGCTGCAGCCGGTCGCGCACGTCGCGCGGGGCGAGCACCCAGCCGATGCGGATGCCGGGAGAGAAGATCTTGCTCATCGACCCGAGGTAGACGACCGAGTCGTCGAAGGAGCGGATGGCCTGCAGCGGCGCGTCCCAGAAGTCGAGCAGGCCGTACGGGTCGTCCTCGACGACGGCGATGCCGGCGCGCGCGCAGATCTCGGCGACGACGGGGCGGCGGTCGGGGTGGAGCGTGATGCCGGACGGGTTGTTGAAGTTCGGGATCGTGTAGAGCATCTTGATCGTGCGGCCCTGGGCGCGCACCTCGGCGATCGTGCGCTCCAGCTCGGCCGGGATGAGCCCGTCGTCGTCGCACGGCACGTGCACGATCTGGGCCTCCAGCCCCTGGAACGTGCCGATCGCGCCGACGTAGGTGGGCGCCTCGGCGAGCACGACGTCGCCCGGGTCGCACAGGAGCGACGTGACGAGCTCGAGGCCCATCTGCGATCCCGACGTGATCAGGATGTCGTCGGCGACGGCGTCGATGCCGGCGGTGCGCATGACGTCGCACACGGCCTCGCGCAGCGGCGCCATGCCGGCGCCCGCGCCGTACTGGAGCACTTCGAGGCCCTGCTCGGCGATGAGCCGGGCGGCCACCTCGCCGAGCTCGGCGAGCGGCAGCACGCCGAGGTCGGGATTGCCGCCGGCGAGGGAGATCATCCCCTCGCGCATCGAGATGTCGAAGACGGCGCGCACCGGCGAAGGCCGGAAGAAGTCGGCGCGGACGGCGTAGGCGAGGGACGAGGACTGCGGGCTCGACATGAGGTCTCCTTCGAAGCGGGACGGTCGGGCGTCTGTTTCCGCGACACCCGCAGCGGGAGTCCCTCCATCATGCCAGATCGCCGCCTGGGCGATCACCGGGCAAGCGCGCCCTGCAGGAGCCATCGCTCGAGCGCGGTGTACGCGGCATCCCTCGACGCGGGCGCCGACAGGAAGACGTCGTGGATCGCACCCTCGATGCGCTCGATCGTCACCGAGCGGCCGATGCGCGTCGCGGCGCGGGCGATGTCGTCGACCACGAGCACCGAGTCGGTGCGCGTCATGGCCTCCGACCAGCGTCGGGCGAGCGTCGACCGCGCCGACAGCAGCACCAGGGCGGGGCAGCCGACGTCGACGCCGGCAGCGACCCGCTCGTGCCCGGCGAGGATCGCGTCGAGCCAGGCGGGCCGCGTGGCGAAGCCGGTGTCGGGGCGCCACAGCGCGCGCTGCGCGCCCTTCGGGAGCGTGCCGAGGTCCTTCTGCGCACGCGTGTAGAAGCCGAGGTCGACGTCGGGCTGCCCGCCCATCGGGTCGATCACGGCGCGCGCGTGCAGGATCGGCGCGATCGCCTGACGCCCGAGCGGGCCGAGCTGCAGCTCCAGCCAGGGGCTGTCGAGCACGAGGGCGGATGCCGTTCCCGCGTGCCGCGCCGACCACAGGGTGAGCGTCAGCCCGCCCGTGGAGTGGCCCATCAGCACGAGGCGGCCGCGTCCCTGCGGGCGGACGACGTCGAGGGCCGCGGCGATGTCGGCGTCGTACTCGGCGAGCGAGGCGACGAAGCCGGGCGTCTGGCCCTCCCGCAGGCTCCGACCGTACTTGCGCAGGTCGAGCGCGTAGAAGCGGGCGCCGAGCTCGTTCCAGAACTCCGCGAGGCCAGTCTGGAAGAAGTAGTCCGACCAGCCGTGCACGAAGAGCACGTCGACGTCGTGGAGCGGACGGGTGAACGCGAGCGGACCGGGCAGGCGCCGCACGAGCGTCGCGACGACCGGGCCCTCGGCATCCTCCCCCAACGGCAGCGTCCGCTGCTCGAACGGCGATCCGAGGACGTCGGGCACCCACTCCGGCATGCCCTCAGCCTATTGCGGGTGCGCGCCGCACCCGGATCGAGCCGCCGTCACCCTCCCCCTACCCGCGAGAGTGCACTGGTGCACCGAGACAGCATGCTGGGCGCGCATTCTCGGTGCACCGCTGCGCTCTCGCGGATCAGACGGGGCGCGGTGATGATCGGGCCCGTTGCACGGGTCATCGGCGGGGGTGCGGATGCCGGCCGTGCCGGTGCTGCACCTCCGCGAGGATCTCGGCGAGCGCGCGCTCGTCGGCGTCCTCGGCGGCGGCCGCAGCCGGGTCGAGCCGGCGGCGGCGGCGCCGCACGAGCACGACGGTCACCGCGACCAGCACGACGACGGCGGCGAGCACGAGCGCCACCCACGAGGCGCGGTGCATGAGCTCCTCGGCGACCTCGCCGAGCGAGACGACCACGAGCGTGACCGCGCCCGCCCAGGCGACGGCGCCCGCGGAGTTGGCGAGCAGGAACCGGCCCCAGGGCATGCGGAGGGTGCCGGCGAGCGGCCCCGCGAGGATGCGGAGCACCGCGACGAAGCGGGCGAAGAAGATCGCCCACGCGCCGAACCGGGCCATGAGCGTGGCGCTCTGCACGATGCGCTCGGTCGAGAACGCGGCGGGGAGCTTCCGCCGGCCGAGCTCGAGCAGGTGGAGGCCGACGGTCTTGCCGACGAGATAGCCGACGTTGTCGCCCACGATGGCGCCGACGATCGCCGCGGCCATGATCCACCACGGCGACGTGTGGTCGTGCACGCTGATCAGGAGCGCCGTGATCAGCACGGTCTCGCCGGGCAGGGGCAGGCCGATGCTCTCCAGCCCCACGATAAGCAGGACGGCCCCCACGAGCGCCCCGTAGGGGATCGCGTCCAGCCACTCCGTCACGCCTGCACCCTATCGGCACGCGCGCGCGGGCGGCCATCGGCCTACGGGCGACTACTCGCCGCGCGAGACCTGCACCATCTCGTCGCGGTCGACGACCTTGATGCGCGCGCGCTCACGGGGTGCGCCGAGCGCGATCTCGTGCTGGTCGAGCCGGTGCCAGCCGTCGATGTCGGTCCACGCGATGCCGCGCCCGTCGAGCAGGGCGACGACCGCCTCCGGCGACGGGTCGTCGGGATGCCACCACGAGCCCTGGTCGTTGATCAGGTGGCGCACGGTCTCCATCGCGTCGGACTTCGTGTGGCCGATGAGGCCCACCGGTCCGCGCTTGATCCAGCCCGTGGCGTACACGCCGGGCACGCGCTCGTTCGAGTCCTGGCGCAGCACCTGCCCCTCGTGGTTGGGGATGACGCCGTGCCGCTCGTCGAACGGCACGTCCTCCAGCGGAGAGCCGAAGTAGCCGACCGCGCGGTAGATCCCCTGGATCGGCACCTCGCGCAGCTCGCCGGTGCCGGTCACGCCGCCGTGGCCGTCCGAGCGCGTGCGCTCGTACACGAACGACGAGACCCGGCCCGCGGCATCCGTCCTCACCTCGATGGGACGCGCATAGAAGTGCATGTGCAGGCGGCGCGAGGCCTCGCCCCCGGCGTTGTTCAGGCCGGGGCGCTTGCGCCACGACTGCAGGATGCGGTCGATGACCATGACCTGCTTGTTGCTGGCGATGGCGTCCTTCGACGCCTCGTCGTAGTCGAAGTCCTCGTCGTAGACGACCATGTCGACGTCGCGCAGCTCGCCGAGCTCGCGCAGCTCGAGCGGCGTGAACTTCACCTGGGCGGGGCCGCGCCGGCCGAACACGTGCACGTCGGTGACCTGCGAGGCGGCGAGCCCCGCGTGGACGTTGTCGGGGATCTCGGTGGGCAGCAGGTCCTCGGCGTGCTTCGCGAGCATGCGGGCGACGTCGAGGGCGACGTTGCCGTTGCCGATGACGGCGACGGATGCCGCGTCGAGCGGCCACTCGCGCGGGAAGTCGGGGTGGCCGTCGTACCAGCTGACGAAGTCGGCGGCGCCGTACGAGCCGGCCGCGTCGATGCCGGGGATGTCGAGGGAGGCGTCGCGGATCGCGCCGGTGGCGAAGATCACCGCGTGGTAGTGGCGGGTCAGGTCGTCCATCGTGAGGTCGGTGCCGAAGCGGACGTTGCCGAACAGGCGCACCTGGCCGCGGTCGAGGATGTCGCGCAGGGCCGTGATGATGCCCTTGATGCGCGGGTGGTCGGGGGCGACGCCGTAGCGCACGAGGCCGTAGGGCGCGGGCAGCTGGTCGAACAGGTCGATCGACACGTCGAACTTGCGCTCCGCCTTCAGCAGGAGGTCCGCCGCGTAGATGCCGGCGGGTCCGGCGCCGACGATAGCCAGCCTGAGCGTGGTCATGTGCATCCTTGTCTTCCGGTGCCCGGTGTTTCGTGCCGGCCGGGTGCGTGCCGCGGCCGGGAGGTGTTCAGCTGGAGCGGTCGACGACGACCTGCGCGAACCGCGTGAGCGCGTCGCGCACCGCCCCCTCGGGAAGCGGCTCCAGCGCGGCGACGGCCTCGGCCGACCACTCCACCGCGAGGCGTCGCGTCTCGGCCGTCGCGGGGTGCTCGCGCAGCTGCGCGAGACCGTCGTCGAGGATCGCGGGGTCGGCGCCGTCGGCGATGCGGGCGACGCCGTCGTCGATGGCGTCCTTCAGTGCGACGGATGCCGGATCGCTCGAGCGGTCGAGCAGCAGGTACGGCATCGTGGGCACGCCCGCGCGCAGGTCGGTGCCGGGCACCTTGCCGGTCTCGCCCGGATCGGCCGACAGGTCGATGACGTCGTCGAGGAGCTGGAAGGCCACGCCGATGCGCTCGCCGAACTCGAGGACGGGCCGCTCGTACTCGGCGGGCGCGTCGGAGAAGAGCACGCCGGCCTGCGCCGCGGCGGAGATGAGCGATCCGGTCTTGTCGGCCAGGACGCTCAGGTAGAACTCCACCGGGTCGTCGGCCGGCTGCGCGCCGACGGTCTCGTGCATCTGCCCGAGGACGAGCCGCTCGAACGTGTCGGCCTGCAGGCGGATCGCGCGCTCGCCGATCTGGGCCATGAGCTGGCTCGCGCGAGAGAACAGCAGGTCGCCGGCCAGGATCGCGACGTTGTTGCCCCACACGACATGGGCGCTCGGGACGCCGCGGCGGACGTCCGAGGCATCCATCACGTCGTCGTGGTAGAGCGAGCCGAGGTGCGTCATCTCCAGCGCCGTGGCGCCCGCGATGACGTGCGGCGTGACGCCCTCGCCCAGCTGCGCGGTGAGGATCGTGAGCATGGGCCGCACGCGCTTGCCACCGGCCTCGTAGAGGTAGCGGCTCGTGGCGTCGGCGAGCGCGTCGGTGACGCGCAGCTCGGTCGCCAGGCGCGCCTCGACCTGGGCGAGGCCGTCCTCGACGGCGGTGAACAGGCGCCGCATGCGGGGACCGGCGAAGACGCGCTCGGTCAGGCCGATCCGGCTCGCCAGAGGGGAGCCGGAGGCGGGCGGGCTCGGAATCACCCGACCAGCCTACCTGGCGGGTCCCGTTCCGGAACTGCGTCAGACGGGCTTGACGGCACGGTGCAGCGCGACGATGCCGAGCGACAGGTTCCGGTGGGCCACGTCGGTCCAGCCCGCGGCGCGGATCCACGCCGCGAGGGTCTGCTGATCGGGCCAGTCCTTGATCGACTCGTTGAGGTAGTCGTACGCCTCGGCGTTGGAGCTCAGGGTCTTGGCGATCACGGGCAGCACGCGGTCGTTGTAGAAGTCGTAGAGGCGGTGGAACGCGCGCGACGGCGGGTGCGAGAACTCGCAGATCACGAGACGGCCGCCCGGCGCGGTGACCCGCAGCAGCTCGGCGAGCGCCGCGCGCGGCTCGTTGACGTTGCGCAGGCCGAACGACATCGTCACGACGTCGAACTCGTCGTCGGCGAAGGGCAGGTTCGTGGCATCCGCCTCGACGAAGGTCAGATTCGGGATGCCGCCGTGTCGGCGCCGCCCCTCGGCGATCATGCCGGGCGAGAAGTCGGCCGCGACGACGTCGGCGCCGCTGCGGGCGAGGGCCACGGCGCTCGCGCCGGTGCCGGCGGCGAGGTCGAGGATGCGCTCGTCGCGCGCGGGCGCGATCGCGCGCGTCGTGGCGATGCGCCACAGCTGGTCCTGGCCGAGGCTCAGGACGGTGTTGGTGAGGTCGTAGCGCCCGGCCACCTGGTCGAACATGCCGCTCACGCGCGAGGG
>NZ_JBDIAB010000097.1:0-10705 GCF_039812165.1 Microbacterium sp. | reverse complement strand
TTCTTTAAGCAAGGGTCCTCACTAGAATGTGCGGATGGAACCGAAGCCGTCGCTCGACCACCTGCGGTCGATCACCGACGAGCTCGTGCTCCGCACGCTCATGGGCGCGCGCCGCCTGACGCGCGCCGAGGTGGCCGCCGCGGCCGGGATCTCCAAGCCCACGGCATCCGAGTCCGTCCGCCGCCTCCTCGCCACGGGCCTCATCGAGGACACCGGCGAGCGCACCACCGGACGCGGACGGATAGGCACCTACTACGCGCTCGCCGAGAGCGCGGGATGCGCGCTCGTGATCGACATCGCACCGCTCGGCATCGTCGCCGAGCTGTTCGACGTGCGCGGCGCGGTCGCCGCGCGCTGCGTCCGCACCGTCGCCCGCCCCGCACTGCCCCACGACGTCGCGGGGGCGCTGCGCGCCGTCGCCGAGGCGGTCGTCGCCACGGCCCCGGGTCCGGTGCGCGTGGCCGTCGCGAGCGCCGCCGACCCGGTCGAGCGTCGCACCGGACGGCTGCTGCACCTGCCCGACACGCCCTTCCTGGTCGGCGACCTCGACCCGGGCGCGGTGCTCGCCGGCCTCGTCGAGGGCCCGATCGTCGTCGACAACGACGTGAACTGGGCCGCGTGCGCGGAACGCGACGCCGACGGGGGCATGGACGACTTCGCCTACCTCTACCTCGGCGAGGGGCCCGGCTGCGCGATCGTCGCGGACGGCGAGGTGCGCCGCGGCCACGGCGGCCTCGCCGGCGAGATCGTCCACGTGATCACGCCCGGCCCCGACGGCCGCGCCGTGCCGTTCACCGACGCGTTCGCGGCGCTCGGACTGCACCGACCGGGATCCAGCGCGATCGACGCCGACGCGGTCGCCCGCGTGCTCGGCGACGGGGGCGCCGCACGCGAGGCGCTGGGCGCCGCCGTGGGCGGCGTGGTGGCTGCCATCGTGGCCATGGCCGACCCGGAGGTGGTCGTCGTCGGCGGCACGTGGGGTGCGCGACGGGACGTGCTCGAGCTCGTCGCCGACGCCGTCGAGCGTTCGCCGCGCCCCGTGCCGCTGCAGTCGGCGCGCGTGGACGATGCACCCCTGCGCGGCGCGCGCGCCCACGCGGTGAGCCTCCTCCGCTCGCGTCTGATCGAGCTCATGGTGGCGGGGCCGCGCGAGCACGCGCCGCAATAAACCCGCCGGAACGCCGGAACGCGGCGGCATCCCGCTGGCTACCCTCGCCACGACGAGGGGAGTGCCCGTGACCACCACAGCCGCCGAGAGCGACGCCCAGCCGGACGCGACCGATCTTCGAGGAGGGCTCGGCCAGGTGATCCTGGCGACGCTCGCCTCGACCGTCGGGTTCTGGGCCTGGATGTCGATCGCGCCGCTCCAGGGGATCTACGCGACCGAGATGGGCCTCGACCAGGGCCAGATCTCGCTCATGCTCGCCACGCCGGTGCTGGTCGGCGCGCTCGGGCGCATCGTCGTCGGCGCGCTCACCGACCGCTTCGGCGGACGGAGGATGTTCGCCCTCGTGCTCGTCGCGGCGATGCCGGCGGTGCTGCTGGTCGCGCTCGCGGGCACCGTCAAGAGCTTCCCGCTGCTGGTCGGGGCCGGGTTCCTCCTCGGGATCGGCGGCACGATCTTCGCCGTCGGCGTGCCGTTCTCGAGCGCCTGGTTCCCGCCGCACCGCCGCGGCTTCGCCAACGGCGTGTTCGGAATGGGCATGATCGGCACCGCCGTCTCGGCGTTCGCGACGCCGCGGCTCGCACAGGCCATCGGCTACCTGCCGACGCACCTCCTCATCGCCGGCGTGATGGTCGTCATGGCCGTGGTCGTGTGGATCGGCATGCGCGAGTCGCCGGCGTGGCGGCCCAGCCGCCAGCCGCTCGTGCCCAAGGTCATGGGCGCGCTGCGGCTCGGCGTCACGTGGCAGATGTCGTTCCTGTACGCGATCGTCTTCGGCGGGTTCGTCGCCTTCTCGACGTACCTGCCCAAGTACCTCACGACGATCTATCCCGACGAGGTGGATGCCGTGGGCGCCGGCACGCGCACCGCCCTGTTCGCGGCCGCCGCGGTCGTGGCGCGCCCGATCGGCGGCGTGCTCGCCGACCGGTTCGGCCCCAAGGTCGTGTCGCTGATCTCGCTCGCGGGCATCGTGTCGGCGGCGTACATCGTCGGCCAGCAGCCTCCGGAGGGTGTGCTCACCGGCGCCGTGTTCCTGCTGATGGCGTCGGCGATGGGCCTCGGCATGGGTGCCGTGTTCGCGTGGGTCGGCCCCTCGACCCCGCCCGACAAGGTCGGCGCGGTCAGCGGCGTGGTCGCGGCGGCCGGCGGCCTGGGCGGCTACTTCCCGCCGCTCGTCATGGGCGCGACCTATCATCCCGAGAGCAACTCGTACTCGCTCGGGCTGTGGCTGCTGGTGCTCGTCGGCGCCGGTGCGCTCGTGATCGGAGGCATGCTGCGCGACGCGCGCAGCGCGGCCCGCTGACGGCGGGGCCGGGCTACTCGGAGCGGACGGCGCCGCTCGCCTGCAGCACGACGCGGCACGTGTCGGGAGCGGTGAACGGCTGCAGCACGGCGAGCCGCATGGGGCCGGGGATCTGACCGAGCACGTCCTTGATGAGCTGCTCGTGCACCGTGCACACGAGCTGCCGGTCGTCGTCGAGGAGCTGATAGTACGGGCACGGCACGACGTCCACCGAGAGGCTCTCCTCGTCGATCTCCGGCTGGAGGCCGGCGTCGTCGAGGTGCTCGTACAGCACGTCGAGCTGATGGAGGGCGTCCTCGCCCAGGTCGCTGCGCCCGGCGTCGGGGGAGATCCGCCGCAGCAGGTCGCCGTGCTGCTGCGCGCGGAGCATGCGCTTGTGCGCCTCGGGGTTGGTCGTGGCATCCGCCACCGGATGGTAGGTCGCCGGCGGTCGGCCGCGCGTGCCGCGATGGTTCGTCTGCCGCGACACCAGCCCCTCGCGCTCGAGGACGACGAGGTGGTCGCGCACGGTGTTCTCGTGCAGCTGCGTCCGCTCCGCGAGCTCGCGCAGCAGCAGGCCGGGATGTCGCTGCACCTCCGCGAGGAGGCGCATCCGGCTCGCCTGGGCGAGACCGCGGAAGTCGTCGGTGCGGCGCGGCATGCCCCGATTATCGCAAGGATCGGGCCGTCGTGGGGTGTCCTGCCGGCGACGGCAATCCTGCTCAGAATTGCGTAGGCGCGCTAATCTGAGCGTTACGTGCGCCGCGGCGAGCGGATCACGTCCTCGAGGGAGATGCGATGGCCAATGTCGGACCGCTGTCCAACGTGCAGCTCGCGCACATCGCGCGAGAGCACTACGTCAACGGCAAGTCCCGCGTCGAGATCGCCGACGAGACCGGGCTCAGTCGCTTCAAGGTGGGGCGCATGCTCGACGAGGCGGTCGAGAAGGGCATCATCCGCTTCGAGATCGTGAGCACGCCCGGCATCGACCTCGATCTGTCGATGCGCCTGAAACAGCGGTTCGGGCTCGATCACGGCGTGGCGGTCGAGCTGCCCGTCGACACGGATGCCGAAGCGCAGTCGACGCTCGGCACGGTCGCGGCGAGCCTCGTCGACGAGCTCGTGGGGCCCGACGACATCCTCGGGCTCACCTCCGGACGCACCCTGAACGTGATGGCCCGTCAGCTGCAGGAGCTCCCCTGCCGTGCGGCGGTGCAGCTGGCGGGCGTGGCGGGGCCGATCCAGGAGAGCGGGCTCGAGGTCATCCGGAGGCTCTCCAGCTTCCCCGGCGTGCAGCCGTGGCCGATCTACGCCTCGCTCGTGATGAGCGACGCGCAGACCGCGCGGGGCGTGCTCAGGCAGCCCGGTGTGAAGGCGGCCGTCGAGATGTTCGACGAGGTCACCGTCGCCCTCTGCGCGGTCGGGTCCTGGGTGCCGCCGAACTCGCTGATGATGATGAACCCCGCGATCACCGACGCCGACCGCTCGATGCTGCTGCGGCGCGGAGTGGTCGCCGAGGTCGCCTCGACGCTCGTCACCGACCGCGGCGACGTGATCCATGACCTCGACGACCGGTGCATCGCCGTCACCGAGCAGCAGCTGCGCGCGATCCCCACGCGGGTGGCGATCGCCGGCGGCCCCTCGAAGACCCGGGCGATCCGCGCGGTGCTCACCTCCGGCCTGATCACGGGCCTCGTCACCGACGCGTTCACGGCGAGCCGACTGGTTGCCGGCTGAGCATGCGACAGCGACTGGTGGCGGGGATCGACTCGTCGACGCAGCAGACCAAGCTCGTCGTCGTCGACCTGCACACCGGTGTGCTCGTGCGATCGAGCGCCCTGCCGCACCCCGACGGCACCGAGCTCGACCCCGAGCACTGGTGGGCGGCGCTGCACGGGGCGGGCGGCGCCGATCCCGCGGGCGTGGAGGCGCTCAGCGTCACGGCGCAGCAGCACACGACGATCGTCCTCGACCCGGAGGGGATGCCGCTGAGGCCGGCCATCCTGTGGAACGACGTGCGGGCGGCGGCCGCCGCGCAGGAGCTGCGGGACGAGCTCGGCGACGCGGCATGGCTCGATCGGGTGGGATTCCTGCCGGATGCCGCCCATCCGGTCAGCAGGCTGCGATGGCTCGCCGACCACGAGCCGTCCCTCGCGCGACGGGTGGAGACCGTGATGCTCCCGCACGACTGGCTCACGTGGCGCATCCTCGGCGGCGAGCGGCCGGCGACGACCGACCGCTCCGACGCCTCGGCGACCGGCTACTGGTCGCCGTACTCCGAACGGTACGACCCCGAGCTGGCCGAGCTCGCGCTCGGGCATCCCGTCCGCACCCCCGCGGTGCTCGCCCCGCAGTCGATCGCGGGGACGACCGAGAGCGGCCTGATCCTGGCGCCGGGCTGCGGCGACAACGCGGCCACGCACATCGCGCTCGACACGCGGCCGGGCGATCTCGTCATCTCGGTCGGAACGAGCACCACCGTCTCGATGCGGACCGACGAGCCCACGCGCGACGTCACGGGGACGGTCGACACGATGGCCGACGCCCGCGACGGCTTCATCCCGATCTTCGTGATGCTGAACGGTGCGCGCGTGCTCTCCGCGACCGCGCGGATGCTCGGTCTGAGCCTGGAGCGACTGGACCGCCTCGCCGCCGAGGCGCCGTCCGACGCCGACGGCGTCCTCTTCGTGCCCTACCTCGACGGCGAGCGCAATCCGCCCGCGCCGTGGGCGTCCGGCTCGTTCGCGGGGCTGTCCCGCCACGCGATGACGCCGGCGACGATCGCGCGCGCCGTGGTGCTGGGGCTCGGGTGCGCGATCGCGGACGCCGCCGACACCCTCGCCCGCGCGCACGGCGCGCCCGCCCGGGTGCTCCTCGTCGGGGGAGGCGCTCGCGCGCGATCGCTCCGGCAGGCGCTGGCCGATCTCATGGGTCGTCCGATCCAGTGGCCGGAGCATCATGAGCACGCCGCGTTCGGAGCGGCGTGGCAGGCGGCGTGGAGCCTGACCGGCGCGCGACCCGAGTGGGACCCCCTGCCCGTCGTGGTCAGCGATCCGGCTCCGAACCGCTCGTGGGTCACGGAGGTGCGCGAGCGTCATCGCCGCGCGCCGCGCGCGTACTGAGTCGCGCGCACCGATCCGGCGGCGGCCATGGCCGCCGCGTCGCATCGGCGCACCTCATGATGCTCATATGAGCAGTACTAGTTGCAGACTGAACATGCTGCGCGTATCTTCGCCTTGTTGCACAGATGTGCGACCTGAGCGAAGGAGCTGAGCGTGCCCCACACCGTGGTGGATGCAGACCCCGAGATCGCCCTGCTCTGCGAAGGCATCGAGATGTCCTTCGGCGGAGTGCCGGTCCTCAAGGGCGTCGATCTCGAACTGAGGCCCGGGACCGTCACCGCTCTGGCCGGCGAGAACGGTGCCGGGAAGTCGACGCTGATGAAGATCGCGTCGGGCCAGTACCGACCGGATGCCGGCGAGGTGCAGGTCAGGGGCGAGGCGCTCCCCGCCGGGAGCACCAAGGCGGCGACCGAGCTCGGCGTCGCCATCGTCCCGCAGGAGCTCGCCTCCATCCCGGAGCTGACCGTCTACGAGAACCTCTTCGTCGGACGCGAGGTGCGCACGTCGCTCGGGACCCTCAACCGCCGAGCCATGATCACGCAGGCGGCGGCGAGCCTGCACGAGTTCGGGCTCGACATCGATCCGACCGTGCAGATCGGAACGCTCCCCGTCGGCGTGCGCCAGATCATCGAGATCGTCAAGGCGACCAGCCGCGGCGCGCGCGTGCTGCTGCTCGACGAGCCGACGAGCGCGATCGCCGAGCGCGAGGTCGCGCATCTCGTCGCCGTCGTGAAGAGCCTGCGCGAGCAGGGCGTGGCCATCCTGTTCACCACGCACAAGATGGAGGAGATCCGGGCGATGGCCGACCGGGTCGTCGTGCTGCGCGACGGCCGGCTCATCACCGACTCCGCGCTCGCCGACATCAGCGACGACGGCATCGTCACCGCGATGATCGGGCGCGAGCTCGAGAACCTGTTCCCCGACCTCGGCGACCACGCCGACGACGTGGTCCTGGTCGTCGACGACCTCGTCGTGGCTCCCGGAGCCGAGCCGGTGTCGTTCTCGGTGCGCCGAGGCGAGATCCTCGGGCTCGCGGGCCTGGTCGGCGCGGGCCGGTCGGAGCTCATCGAGTGCATCTACGGCATCCGCAAGCCGGTCTCGGGGACTGTCACCGTCTCCGGCTCGGTCCTGCGGCCCGGGCACCCCGGCTCGTCGATCGCGCAGCACGTCGCCATCGTCCCCGAGGACCGCAAGGGCGCCGGCGCCGTGCTCTCGATGAGCGTGCTCGACAACGCGACCCTGCCGCGCATCGCGGCGTTCTCGCGCTTCGGCGTGCTGACCGAGCGCTCGCGCAAGAGCGCCGTCGGCGAGGTCATGGCCGCCATGCGGCTGAAGAGCAACGGCCTCGGCCAGCACATGGAGAACCTCTCCGGCGGCAACCAGCAGAAGGTCGTGCTGGGCCGATGGCTGACCGGGAGCGTCGACGCGCTGCTCCTGGACGAGCCCACGCGCGGCGTCGACGTCGGTGCGCGCAGCGAGATCTACCGCATCATCGTCGATCTCGCCGGCCAGGGCATGGCCGTGGTCATGGCCTCCAGCGACATGCCCGAGATCCTCTCCCTCGCCCACCGCGCCCTGGTGATGCGCGACTTCAGCGTGGCCGGCGAGCTCACGCGCCAGCAGCTCGCGTCCCCCGAGGTGCAGGACACGATCTTCCGTCTCGCGTCCGGGCTGGACGCATCCACCATCTCAACTCCCGAGGAGCCGACAGCATGAGCACCACGAACGCCGACGTCGTATCGACGCAGGACTCCAGGCGGTGGGGGAGCCTCGTCGGAGACTTCCTGGTCAGGCACATCATGATCGTGGTGATGCTGGCCATCGTCGCGTTCTTCGCCTACCGCAGCGCGCGGTTCGCGACCCCCGACAACCTCCTGACGATCCTGATCGCGGCCGCGCCGTTCGCGTTGATCGCGCTCGGCCAGACCCTCGTGATCCTGACCGGCGGCATCGACCTGTCGGTCGGGAGCGTCATCGCCGCGAGCGCCATGGCCGCCGCCTGGTCGGCGAAGAACATCGGCGACAACCCGCTGTACCCGCTCATCGCCGCGGTGCTGGCCGGTCTCGTCGCCGGAGCGATCAACGGCCTGGTGGTCAGCCGCCTCAACGTCCCGCCCTTCATCGCGACGCTGGGCATGCTCACCCTGGCATCCGGCGTCGCCTACGTCATCGGCAACGGCGCGCCGATCAACGGCCTGCCCGCCTCGTACGGGGTGTGGGCCAACACCGCGGTCGCGGGCTTCACGATCCCCGTCATCCTGATGATCGTCGCGATCCTCGCGTTCGCGTTCATCATGCGCCGCACGAGCTACGGCCTCCGCGTCTACGCGGTCGGCGGCAACCGGCTGGCCGCCGAGATCGCCGGCGTCCGCTCCAAGGGCGTGCTGTTCAGCGTGTACGTGATCAGCGGACTGCTCGCCGGGCTCTCCGGCCTGATGCTCTCGTCCCGTGTGATCACCGGTGCGCCGAACCTCGGCCAGGGCTACGAGCTCGACGCCATCGCCGCGGTCGTGATCGGCGGCGCCAGCCTCATGGGCGGACGCGGCACCATCTGGGGCACCGCGATCGGTCTGCTGCTGATCCAGACGATCAACAACGGCCTCGACCTGCTGCTCGTGCCCGCGTACTGGCAGAACGTCATCAAGGGCGTCATCATCGTCGCCGCCGTCGCGGTGGACGTATGGGCCGCCAAACGTCGCAAATAGACCATCCCCCCGACAACTGAACATCCAGGCATCACTCCTCACCGTTCGAAGGAACTCACCATGAAGCGAAAGCTCCGCACCACGATCGCCGCTGCGGCGATCGCCGCCGGGACCGTCATCGCGCTGACCGGCTGCGGCGCCGGCGACCCCGACGCGGGCGGCGAAGACACCATCACCGTCGGCGTCACCGTGTACGACATGTCCTCGTTCATCACGCAGGGCAAGGAGGGCATGGAGGCGTACGCCGCCGCCAACGACATCGACCTGCAGTGGAACTCCGCGGGCGGAGACGTCTCCACCCAGGCCAACCAGGTCGACCAGTACGTCAGCGCCGGCGTCGACGCGATCATCATCGTCCCGGTCCAGGCCGACTCGCTCGGCCCGCAGGTCGAGGCCGCGAAGGCCGCGAAGATCCCCGTGATCGCGGTGAACACCTCGCTCACCGGCGTCGAGGTCGACGCGAGCGTCCAGCCCGACGACGTCGCGGCGGGCGAGCAGGAGGCCGGCCAGATGGTCGAGGCGCTCTCCGGCACCGGCAACGTCGTCATCCTCGAGGGTCCGCTGGGCTCGTCGCCGCAGCTCGACCGCGGCCAGGGCATCGAGAACGTCCTGGCCCAGAACACGGGCCTGAACGTCCTCGCGAAGGACACCGCGAACTGGAAGCGCGACGAGGCCGTGAACAAGATGAAGAACTGGATCTCCGCGTTCGGCGGCGAGATCGACGGCGTCATCTCGCAGAACGACGACATGGCCCTCGGCGCCATCCAGGCCCTGCGCGAAGCCGGGCTCTCCGACGTCAAGGTCGTCGGCATCGACGGCATCGAGGACGGCCTGAACGCGGTCAAGGCCGGCGACATGATCGGCACCTCTCTCCAGCACGGCACGGTGGAGCTGGCCACGGGACTCGCCGTCGCGGCCAAGATCGTCCGCGGAGAGGACGTCGACCGCAACCCGGTCTACGTGATGCCCGCGATCGACGCCAGCAACGTGTCCGACGCGATGAAGAACGTCGTCACCGAGCGCGAGGCGTTCCTCAAGACGCTCGCGAAGCTGGTGGACGAGAACCTCGCCGCCGGCAACATCGCCTACGAGGGCCTTCCCGGCCAGACCCGATAACCGGTCAGACCGACAAGGAGACGCTCATGACCACCCTCTACAACGACCCCGCCGAGTTCTCGGAGGACCAGCTCGCCGGCTTCGTCGACCTCTACTCCGACAGGCTCCGCGCCGTGCCCGGCGGTGTCGTCGGACACCGCGGACCCGACCCGATCGTCGCGGTCGTTGTAGGGGGTGGCTCGGGCCACTACCCGGCGTTCGCCGGCCTCGTCGGCCCCGGCTTCGCCTCCGGCGCCGTCGTGGGCAACATCTTCACCTCTCCGTCCGCCGCGCAGGTGTACTCCGTCGCCAAGGCGGCCGATCAGGGGCGCGGCGTCATCCTCACGTTCGGCAACTACGCCGGCGACGTCATGAACTTCGGCATCGCGGCCGACCGGCTGCGCCGTGAGGGCATCGACACCCGCATCGTCCTCGTCACCGACGACGTCGCCTCGTCGCCGGTCGACGAGCAGCGCCGGGGGATCGCCGGCGACTTCACCGTCTTCAAGGCGCTCGGCGCCGCGGCCGCCGCCGGCGCCGGCATCGACGACGTCGAGCGGGTCGGCCGTGCCGCGAACGCGGCGACGCGGACCTTCGGCGTCGCCTTCTCCGGATGCACGATGCCGGGGGCGCACGAGCCGCTGTTCACCGTCCCCGATCGGCACATGGGCGTGGGGCTCGGCATCCACGGCGAGCCGGGCATCCGCGACGCGCCCCTCGTGCCGGCGCGCGAGCTGGCCGCGATGCTGGTCGACGGCATCCTCGCCGAGCGGCCCGACACCGACGACACGCGCGTGGGCGTCATCGTCAACGGCCTCGGCACCACCAAGTACGAGGAGCTCTTCCTGCTCTGGAACGAGATCCGGCCGCTCCTGGAGGCGGCCGGGCTCACGCCGGTCGACGTCGAGGTCGGCGAGCTCGTCACGAGCCTCGACATGGGCGGCTGCTCGCTGACCCTCATGTGGCTCGACGACGAGCTCGAGGCCACGTGGCGCGCCGACGCCTACGCCCCCGGCTACCGCAAGCAGACCTCCGCGGTCGCCGGTCTCACGCCGGCGGTGTTCGGCGCGGCGAGGACCGAGGACGAGACCGCGCCGACGCCTTCCGCGGCCGCAGCCGCGCTCGCCCCCCTCGTCGTCGAGGGACTCAGGAGCCTGCAGCGCACGCTGCGCGAGAACGAGGACGAGCTCGGCCGGATCGACGCCGTGGCCGGCGACGGCGATCACGGCCGCGGCATGGTCAAGGGCGCCGACGCCGCCGTCGCCGCGATCGACGACCTCACCGGCGCCGGCCCCGGGTGGACGCTCCGCGCCGCGGGACGCGCGTGGGCCGCCGG
>NZ_JBDIAB010000096.1:0-10706 GCF_039812165.1 Microbacterium sp. | reverse complement strand
CGTCGACCGGGCCGAGGAGCTCGGCGCGAGCGTCGTCGGGCTCGGCGCGCTCACGGCGCCGGCCACCGGCGCCGGCCGCCTCTTGCGCGAGCGGCCCGGCGTCACGATGACGACCGGCAACGCGTTCACCGCGCACCTCACGGTCGAGGCGCTCCGGCGCCTGCTGCCGGCCGCGGCCGGCGGGCACGTCGCGATCGTGGGCGCGTCGGGCAGCGTCGGATCGTGCGTCGTCCGGCTGCTGGCCGACGAGCCGCTCGGCGCAGACCTCACGCTCGTCGCCCGCAACCCGCTCCGCCTGAACGCCCTCGCCGCCGAGTTCGGCGCGCGGCAGCCGGGCGTCGCGGTACGGACGGCCACGACGATGGATGCCGTCCGCGACGCCGACCTGGTCCTCGTCCTGACCTCCGCCACCGAGGCACTGATCGGCCCCGAGCACCTCAAGCGCGGCGCCGTCGTGCTCGACGACACGCAGCCCCGCAACACCGATCCCGCGCTCGCGCAGGAGCGCCCCGACGTCCTCGTGATCGACGGCGGCGTGGCCGCGGTGCCCGGCATCCGGATCCGCGGAGACATCGGGCTGCCGAAGGGCCTCGCGTACGCGTGTCTGTGCGAGACGATGCTCATGGCCTTCGACGACGCCACCGATCGGCACGAGACGGGGCAGGCGCGCGTCGACCACGCGCTGCGCATGCGCGACGCCGCCCGGCGCTTCGCGCACCTGGGCTTCACGCTCGCCGACCCGCTCTCGTTCGGCCGGCCGGTGGCCTGGCCCGAGCCGGCCGGCGCGCTCGCCGCGATCGGAGGCTGACATGTCCATGGAGATCCTCGTCCTCGGCGGCGGGTACGTCGGCGTCTGGTCGGCGCGGCGCATCGTGCGCTCGCTGCGTGGTCGCGACGACGCGCGCGTCACGCTCGTCTCGCTGAGCGACGCGCACGCCTTCCACGGCTGGACGGCCGAGGTGCTGACCGGCCACGTCGGCGTCGAGCGGGCGTTCACGCCGCTCGCCGACCTGCTGCCCGGCGTCCGCCTCGTGCGGGGCGCGGTCGCCCGCGTCGACCTGCAGACCCGGGGCGTCGACGTGCTGACGGATGCCGGCGTCCGCACCCTCCGGTACGACCGCCTCGTGATCGGCGTCGGAAGCCGTGACGCCCACGAGCGCGTGCCGGGCCTGCGCGAGCACGGCTGGTCGCTCAAGAACGACGGGGCGCTGGTCGCGCTCGACGCGCACCTCGCCGAGGTCGCCGCGCGCGCCGCATCCGTCGTCGACCCCGCCGAACGCGCGCGCCTGCTGACGGTCGTCGTCGCCGGCGCGGGCTTCACGGGCGTCGAGGCCTCGGCGGCGGTCGCCCAGCGCCTGCGCGCGGAGATCGCCGCGCATCCCCCGCTCGCGGGCGTCGCGCCGCGCGTCGTGCTGGTCGGCTCGGGCCGCGAGCTGCTGCCGACGCTCCGGCCCCGCTTCGACGGGGTCGCCGACTACGCCGCGGAGCAGGTGCGGCAGACGGGCGTCGAGGTGCGCGTCGGCACGCGGCTCGCCGCGGTGTCGGCCGACGGCGCGCGGCTCGACGACGGCGACGTCGTCGCATCCGCGACCGTGATCTCGACGGTGGGGCAGGCGCCGGTGGCGCTCCCCGGCACCGAGGGCCTGTTGCGCGACGGCGCCGGACGGCTGCTGACCAACCGGTTCCTGCAGGTGCTCCCCGGCGTGTGGGCCGGCGGCGACGTCGCGGCGGTGCCGAAGCCGTTCGGCGGCACGTGCCCGACGAGCGCGCTGTGGGCGATCCATCACGGGCTGCGCATCGGCGGCAACGTGGTGCGCTCCCTGCGTGGGCGCCGACAGCTGCCGTTCCGGTTCCCGGGCCTCGGCCAGGGCGCGAGCTTCGGGGTCGGCCGGGGCGCGGCGGAGCTCTACGGCGTCTCGCTCACCGGCTGGCCGGCGTGGCTCGCGCGGTGGTTCTTCTTCCACTGGTTCATGCCGTCGCGCGCCGTGGCGTGGCGCACGGCCCGAGACTGGCTCGGGCGACGATCGCCGGCATCCGGCGCGGACTACTCGCGCTGGCCGGTCACGCCGAGGAAGCGGATGAAGACCGCGATCCAGCCGAAGATGAGCGCGAACGCGATGATCTCCAGCGCCGTCAGCGAGAAGTAGCCGAAGACGAACAGCACCACGGTGGCCACCAGCGCGATCAGGAACGCCCAGCTCGAGACGAAGTAGGTGCGCGGCATGCCGCGGAGGAACCTCGGACCGCTGATCAGCAGGACGAGGTACATCACCGCCATGCCGGACGCCGAGAGGTTGTGGACGATGAGGTTGACGTCCACGGGCACGAGGCCGACGCCGGCGAGCATGATGCCCATCACGACGAACAGCGTCGTGACGAGGCGCGGCGAGCGGGGGTTCCGCAGCCGCCGGTGGCTCACGAGCAGCTGCATGTCGTTGCCGAGGTAGACGCCGAACGTCGTCACGAGCAGGCCGCCCGCGATGAGGGTGCCGTTGAACACGACGCTCGACAGGGCGTCGAACGTGCCGAGCTCGCTGAAGTGCACCTTCCACCACTGCGGGTCGGGCGTGGTCACCATCGCCGTGAGCGTGCCGGTCGTGATGAAGACCATCAGCAGCGACGACATGCGCTGCGTGTCCATCCGCGACACCGACAGGTACACCAGGTAGCCGGTGAGGCCCAGTGACGCCGCCATCAGCACGACCGCCCAGAACGTGTCGACGCGCAGCCCGAGGAAGCCGCGACTGAGCACGAGGAAGACGACGAGCACGGCCAGCGCGGCGAGGGCCACGTGCACGATCACCACCGAGATCGTGTTGACGGTGAACTCCCACGCCGAGAGCGACTGACGCCATTGCTGGCCGGGCCGACCTCGAGCACGCCAGTAGCCCGTTCCGGATGCCGCGCCCGCCACGACCGCCGCGCCGATCGCGGCGGCGCCGCCGAAGGCCCAGTGGGTGCCGGACAGCGGCAGCGACGGCCACACCATCGCCGCCACGAGGCCGTAGACCGCGCCGAGCGCGCCGGCCGAGAGCGCCGCGTAGACGGCCTCCGACTCCGCGCGCAGAGACGGCGCGGTCACGCGCGGGGCGGGCTGGTCGGAGCTGGTCGGGACGCGCGCGGACACGTCGCCAGTGTAGGGGCCGGGACCGAGCTCATGGAGCAGCCCGACGCCTGGACGGGTCGACGTGCTGGGAGCACGTGCGGATGGCCGGCCGGCCCGGGCGCCTAGTGCTCGTGGAGGTCGAGCATCGGCGTCGGCCGCCGGAAGAACCGCGTGACGATCAGCAGGATGACGAACCCGCCGGCGAGCCACGAGAGCCCGATCGCGAAGGTCAGCCCGGACAGACTGGTCCACAACCACACCGTGAGGCCGAAGCCGATGAGCGGGAGGACGAGACTGGAGATGACCGCGGCGCCCGAGCGCTCCTTGCGGTCGACGAAGTAGTGCTTGATGACCGCGAGGTTGACGACGGAGAAGGCCATCAGCGCACCGAAGCTGATCATGCTCGACAGCGTCGTGAGATCGAAGACCATCGCCAGGAGCGACACCGCGGAGACGATCAGGATCGCCGGGACCGGTGTGCCGAACCGGCGGTTGAGCTGCCCGAACACGCGTCGCGGCAGCACCCCGTCGCGACCCATCGAGAACAGGATGCGTGCGACCGACGCCTGCGAGGTCAGCGCGGACCCGAGAGCGCCGGCGATGAAGCCCGCCATGAACAGCGACGACAGCCACTGGCCGCCGACGGCGGCGACGACATCGATGCTCGCGGTGTCGACCGACTCGAAGTCGTTCGAGGGGTAGGCGATCTGCGCCGTGTAGGAGATCAGGATGAAGACGAGACCGGCCGCGATCGTGGTGATGATGATCGCCCGGGGGATCGTGCGGGTGGCATCCTTCGCCTCCTCCGCGAGGGTCGACACGGAGTCGAACCCGAGGAACGACAGACAGAGGATCGCGGCGCCGGCGAACAGCGGCCCCACCCCCTCCACCGAGCCGTCGCCCGTGAAGGGGGCCGCGAGGTCGACGCCGTTGCCGAGCGCCGACGAGAACGCGAGCGCGACGAACACGACGATGAACGCGGTCTGGAACGCGATGATGGCGATGTTGGCGCGCGCGACCGAGATGATGCCGATGATGTTGAGGGTCATCACGAGGACGATCGAGATCACGACCCACAGCCAGGGCGGGACCGCGGGCAGCCACTCGCTCAGGTACAGGCTGAGGATCAGGTAGTTGATCATCGGCAGGAAGAGGTAGTCGAGCAGCAGCGTCCATCCGGCGAGGAACCCGACCGCGCCGCCGAAGCTCTGCTGCGTGTACACGTACGCCGACCCCGAGTACGGGTACGCCACCGACATGCGCGCGTACGACCGGGCCGTGAAGGTCATCGCGATGAGCGTGATGATGTAGGCGTCGACGAGCCGGCCGCCGGTGAGCTCGGTGACGATGCCGTAGGTGCTGAACACGGTCAGCGGGACCATGTACACGAGTCCGAACAGCACGAGCGAGGGGGTGCCGAGCACCCGCTTGAAGCGTCCCTTGGTGACCTGCGCGGTCACCTCCGTCGGTGAGACCAGCGACTCGGGCGGCAGGGACTCGGACATGCGGGCATCCTCTCTGACACGCGTTCGCGGACGAGGCGTCGGCGTGCGGACACGACGCTCGCGACGGTTGCTGTAACGTTACGCCATCGCCGCGTTCGACGGAACAGCCAGTTTCCGCCCGTCCCACGGGACGGACCCGCGCGGTCGCGACTGTGCGACGATGGCAGGCGTCGAAGCCGGCCCGAGGGAGGATCCCGTGTCCAGGACGACCCATCCAGAGCTCATCATCGTCGGTGCACGCGTGCACCGGCTCGACCCCGACGCCGACCCGGGCCCCGACGCCCCCGTCGCCGAGGCCGTCGCCGTCGCGGACGGCCTGATCGCGGCGGTGGGCTCCGCCCACGAGGTCCGCGCGCTCGCCGGGCCGGACACCCGCGTGCTGGAGCGCGACGACGCCACGATCGTGCCGGGCCTGGTCGACGCGCACTCGCACCCGATCCTGAGCCTCGACGTCGCCCGCGGCACCTCGCTCGACGGCATCGCCGATCCCGAGACGCTCCTCGCGGTGCTCGAGGCGGGCCGTGACGCGCTCGCGGACGGCGAGTGGTTCGTCGGCTGGGGGCTGGACCCGAACGTCTTCTCCGGCGACCCCATCGGCAACGGCATCCTGCACAGCGCCTTCGGTGCGGATCGCCCCGCCTTCGTGACCCTCTTCGACGCGCACTCGGCGATCGCCTCCGACGCGGCGCTCGCGCTCGCGGGCATCACCGCACCGAGCCGGTTCGACGACGGCGCGTCGATCGCCGACGACGGCACCGGACGACCCTCGGGGCATCTGATCGAGTTCACGGCCATGCGCTTCGTGCAGGACGTCATGCCGGTCCGGTCCGTGCCGGAGCGCGCAGCCGAGCTGCTCGCGCTCTTGCGCGCGATGGCGGCGGCGGGGATCACCGAGACGCACGTGCTCGACATGCAGGCCGCCGACACGATCGCGCTGCTGGAGGCCGCCGAGGCACAGGAGGAGCTGCCGGTGCGGCTGAGGATCTCGCCGTGGTGCGAGCCGACCTCGACCGACGAGGACGTCGAGCGGCTGCTCGGGCTGCAGGGTCGGCACGGACGGCAGTGGCGCATCGAGGGCATCAAGTTCTTCATCGACGGCACCGTGGAGGGCGGCACGGCCTGGCTCGATTCCCCGGACACCCGTGGCGAAGGGCTCGCGTCGTTCTGGGCGGATGCCGGCGCCTATGCGCGTCGCATCCGCTTCTTCCACGACCACGGCGTGCCCACCGCGACGCACGCGATCGGCGAGCGCGGCGCGTTCGTGGTCGCCGAGACGCTCGCCGCCCTGCCCTCCACCGGCGTGCAGCATCGCATCGAGCACCTCGAGTCGGTCACCGACGAGACGATCGCCCTCATCGGGCGCGCGGGCATCGCTACGAGCATGCAGCCGACGCACTGCACGCACTACGTCCGCGCCGACGGCAGCGACGAGTGGTCACGACGTCTGGGGGCCGACCGCGCCGCGCACGCGTGGCGCACGCGAGACGTGCGGGATGCCGGTGCCGTCCTCGCGCTCGGCTCCGACTGGCCGATCGCGCCCTTCCCGCCGTTGACGATCATGGCCGACGCCCAGCTGCGGCGGCGTGCGGGTCGCACGGGCGCCGTGCCGGTCGGTCTCGTGCAGGGCCTGACGGCCCAGGAGGCGCTGGAGGGGTACACGACGCACGCGCATCGGTCGATCGGGGGAACCGGCGGCGCGATCCGAGAGGGGGAGCGGGCCGACCTCGTCGTCCTCGATATCGATCCGCTCACCGTCGTGCCCGATGTGCTCGCGGGGGGCCGGGTGCTGCTCACGGTGCGCGACGGGCGCGTCACCCACGAGGGCTGACCGTCACCGGCCGCGCGTCGAGTCGCGAAGGCGGAGCGAGATCGGGACGAGCGTGGGAGGCGGTGACTGCTCTCCCTGGATCAGGCGGTCGATCAGGAGCAGGCACTGGCGGCCGAACTCGCGCGGGTTCAGGTCGATCGCGGTGATCGACGGGTGCACGTAGGTCAGCGGCTCCGAGTCCACGCACGCCGCGACCAGGACGTCGCTGCCGGCGCGGAGGCCGGCCTGCTCGACGCCGGTCAGCACGCTGAGCGCGGTGCCGTCCGACATCGCGACCACGGCGTCGCACGGCGGATCGGCGGTGACGAGCTCCACCGCGGTGCGCTGCAGGAGCTCGGCGGGAGCCGGATGCGGCAGCGTGACGACGCGAGGCTCGAGTCCCGCCGCCCGGCACCACGACTCGAAGGCGGTCGCGACGGCGAGGCACCAGCTCATGCGCACGTCGGGCACGATCAGAGCCGGGCGCCGCGCGCCGTTGCGCTCGAGGTGGACGAGCAGCTCGCCGATGGCCGCGGCGTGGTCCGACGTGACCACGCCGGCGGCGCCGCGCAGTCCGGGTGGCGACGGCTCGCCGGTGACGACCGGCACGCGGCCCGACAGCAGCGCCGTGGAGACGGGGTCGCCGGTGACCGCGTCGAGCAGGATGATCCCGTCGACGGGCAGGTGGAGGAGCGCGGACGGGCTCGTCGCCGACGGGAGGAGCGTCACGAGGAGCCCACGCTCGCTCGCGGCGTCCACGATCCCGAACGTCGCCTCGACGTAGTACGCCAGCGTCGTCGTCGCCGGCGGGAGGTGCAGTGCGATCATGCCGGTGCGCGCGCCGCGCAGGTGCCGCGCGACCGCGTTGGGCTGGTAACCCATCTCGCGGGCCACCCGCACGATCTCCTCGCGGCGCTCGGGCGACACGCGCCCGCGACCCGTGATCGCGTTCGAGACGGCGGTGCGGGACAGGCCTACACGCGCGGCGATGTCCTGGAGCCTCACCGCCCGGCCGTCCTGCATGCGCAGAAACCTATCACCGGCTTGGATCGGAGACGGCGGGGCGACGGCGTGAAGGGTGCCGTCGCCCCGCCAGGGACGGCCGGAGACGTCCGCGCCGCGGCACCCGTCCCGGCCTGCGCACCGGCCCGATGCCACGGCGGTGCGCGGTCGATGTCGCCGCTACACGCGGTTCCTGCCGGAGATGACGCGGAACAGGAACGCGATGATGGCGATCACGCCCACGATGAGGGCCACCCAGATCAGCCAGTTGAGGGCGGCGTTCATGCCGCCGACGATGGCCAGGACGATGGCGATGACGATGATGATGACGAGTGCGACGTTCATGGGGGAGAGTCCTTCCGTTTCCGACGCGCCGCGCGGACCTGCCGCCCGCGTGGATCGTGCGTCGAGCATGACACCCGGCGCTCGATCCGCCACGGGGGTTGACGACGCTCGGGGGCCGGTGATACTCGCGTTCGGGCGGGCTCGACACGGCCGCGACGAGCCGGGGACCACGGTCGCGGCGTTAGGCGACCGCCCGCGGTCGTGTCAACCCCCTCGACGCTGTCGGCGCGACGACGGAAGCTGATCCCGGCACGCGGCGATGTCTGCGTGTCCGGACCGGGACCACCCGGACGCAGCGCGATCGGTCGGCGATCGCGCGGACAGGAGTGAACGGAATGGGCAAGAACGTGCTGATCGTCGCGATCCTCGTGGTCGCGGCCTACCTCGTGGGCGTCGAATCGGCGAAGTCCCGCGGCAAGGACTACGAGGACGTCCGCCACCAGCTGGAGCGGCTGTGGACCGACCCGGCGGCGAAGAGGTCCCGCAAGAAGCTCGCGAAGAAGGCGCACGCGTCGGTCGAGAAGACGCGGCGCCAGTTGCAGAAGCTCGGCAGCTGATCGACCGATCAGCGGGCCACGAAGACGGTGCTCCCGAAGGTCGGGAGACGGGAAAGGAAGGCACCATGAGCGCGGGAGACCGGATCAAGAACGCCGCCGACAAGCTCGTCGGCAAGGCGAAGGAGACGGTCGGCAAGGTCACCGACAACGAGGAGCTCGTCGCCGAGGGCAAGGCCGATCAGGTCGAGGGTCACGTCAAGGACGCGGCGGAGGACGTCAAGGACGCCGGCCGCAACGTCAAGGACGCCTTCGAGAAGTAGCGTGCCGCGGGCTGTGCCCGCACGCGGCCGTTCGGCCCGGCGTCGGAGGGATCACCTCCGGCGCCGGGCCTTCGCCGTGCCCGGGGTCGACGGCATCCCGATCACGAGCGCACGAGCCGCGCGATCGCCTGCGTCGCCTCCTTGATCTTCTCGTCGGCCTCGGCGCCGCCGAGCCGGGCGGCGTCGACGACGCAGTGCTTGAGGTGGTCGTCGAGGAGGCCCACCGCGACGACCTGCAGGGCGCTCGTGAGCGCGCTCACCTGCGTGAGGATGTCGATGCAGTACTTCTCCTCCTCGATCATCTTGTGGATGCCGCGTGCCTGACCCTCGATGCGCTTGAGGCGGTTGAGGTACTTGTCCTTGTCGGTGATGTAGCCGTGCGCGTGGTCGCCGTGGTGCTCGTGCGTCTCGGTGGGGGCTGTCTCGGTGGTCATGGTTCTCCTCGGTCGAGGCGGTCAGTCGGTGAGCGAGCGGAATCGGTGCAGCTCATCCCGGTCGCCGGGAACTCGTCGTCATGTGCTTCGCCTTCCGTGTCCATGGATACCCCAGGGGGGCGGCTCCCCGCGATCGGGCGCACCGAGATGCTGCGCGGCGGCCAGCGCGCCGAGATCATCGTCGACCCGGCGACCGGCCTCGTGATCGGCGAGCGCCAGCTCTCCACGATGGCCGTCTTCGGCTTCGGGGTCGACGAGGTGCTCAGCCTCACCGCGATCGAGACGAGCGTCGCGCCGACCGCTCCTTGACGCGACCTTCCGGGGCCGCGGCTCACAGCGGCGTAGCCTCGAGGCATGGCGCGCCGGGGGATCCACGTCGAGACGGTCGTCCGCGCGCCGCTCGAGCGGGTGTGGGCGGTCACGCAGGACCCTGTCCAGCACGTGCGCTGGGACGTGCGGTTCTCGCGCATCGTCGCCACGGACACGACGGATGCCGGGGCCACCCGCTTCGCGTACACCCGGCGGACGCCGTTGCACACGATCGAGGGCGTCGGCGTGAGCATCGGCGAGGTCGCGCGCCCCGACGGCTTGCGCACGTCCGCGCTGCGGTTCTCCACGACCGACCGGCTGTCGCCGATCCGGTCGGGTCGCGGCTACTGGCGCTACACGCCGACGGCCGACGGTGTGCGCTTCGTCACCGGCTACGACTACGAGCCCGGCTGGGGCGTGCTCGACGTCATCGTGCGCCCGCTCCTCGGCTGGGCGACGGCGTGGAGCTTCGACCGGCTGCGGATCTGGGTGGAGGACGGCATCCCGCCCGAGCGCTGGCCGCTCTGGAGCGCGCTCCTGCTCTGGCGCCGCGATCGCCCGCGGGCCGGGCGCTGCCGTCGTGCGCCCGCCGGCGGCACGCGTCGCGCCGACCCGCTCGGCGGGGCGCCGGAGACGCTCGCCGCCCTTCCCGACCCGGGGGCCGGGCGATGAGCTCGATCTTCGCGCGAGCGCTGGGAGAGGACTTCGCGCGCCTCCACCCGATGATGCGGCGGAGGTTCGGCGTCGGGCTCGAGGCCGGCGAGGCGTGCATCGGCCGCGGCGTCATGACGCGGATCCGCCGCGGGCCGTGGTGGACCGTGCCGTTCCTGCAGGTCGGGCGGCTCCGCAACATCCTCGTGCCCGACGTCGGCGTCGACGTGCCGTTCACGATCGAGAACTACCCGTACCGCGATCCGCTCGGACGAGAGACGGTCACGTTCGTGCGCGAGTACGACATCCGCGGACGCCGGCGCCGCTTCGACGCGACCATGATCCTCGACCGCGGCCGCATCGTCGACTATCTCGGCACGCACCAGCACCTCGCGGTCGACCTCGACCTGCGCGTCGACGACGACGGCGGGCTCGTCCTGACCTCCGACGCGCAGCGCTTCTACGAGGGCCCGATCGCGTTCCGCTTCCCGATGCCCCTCAGCGGCCGGGCGCGGCTCACCGAGCGCTTCGACGACGCCGACGGCCGCTTCCACATCGCGCTCGAGGTGCGCAACGACCGGTTCGGCCTCCTCTTCGGCTACGAGGGCTCGTTCACGTGCGAGTGGATGCCGGCGCTCGACGCCCCGGACCGCCTCAAGCCCCGCCGCCACGAGCCCCGCACCTGACCCCGCGCCGGTCGACCGGCGACCCGCCTTGGTCTGCCGCCGCG
>NZ_JBDIAB010000095.1:0-10731 GCF_039812165.1 Microbacterium sp. | reverse complement strand
CGTCGGGTGCGTCGGTGTCCGCGGCAGCGGATATGGTGCCGGTATGGACGATGCGACACGAACCGACACGGCCGACCTCGAGGGCGCCGCGGGTCGGCGCGACCTGCCGGGCCTCACGCAGGCGCTCGCCGACGCGACCGTGGGCGACGAGGTCCGCGCGGTCTTCCTCTCCCGCCGGCACGGCGCGTTCCTCGTCGACGGCATCGTCCGCGAGGGCGTGGGCGGCGCGCTCAAGGTGGGCGGCGTGCTGCTGACCGACTCCGCGCGCCGGCCCGACAAGGAGCTGCGGCGCCTCGGCCCGCACGCGGACGCCGACGAGCCCGACGCCGTCCCGTTCGAGCTGCCGCCGCACGGCGCGCTCGTCCGGGCGGTCTTCGACCACGAGACCCACGGGCGCGTCGCCCTGACCGGCGTGGCCACCGAGGGGGCCGCCGACGACCTGCTCGTCGTGGGCGGCTGGGTCGTCGGCCACGACGGCACGTGGGCGCCGCGCCTCGTCTCGCTCACCGTGCTCGCGGCGGCCGACGCGCACGACTTCGTCCGTCCCCCGCGGCGCGAGAGCCTCAGCTTCGGCGCGACGGAGGAATGACGAAGACACGGGATGCCTCGCCCGAGGCATCCCGTGTCTTCACGTCCTCTTACCGCTCGGCCTGGTAGATCGGCGCGGCGCCGTGGACGGCGTCGCCGACCTTGTGGACGCGGATGTCGTTGGTGGAGCCCACGATCCCGGGAGGCGACCCGGAGATGACGACGACCTTGTCGCCGACCTTCGCGAGGTCGTTCGACAGCAGGTAGTCGTCCACCTGGATGAACATGCGGTCGGTGTGGGTGACGCGCGCGACGAGCGCCGACTGCACGCCCCACGTGACCGCGAGGCGGCGACGGATGCCCTGCAGCGGCGTGAACGCGTACATCGGGATCTTCGAGCGCAGCCGCGACATCCGACGCACGGAGTCGCCCGACTCGGTGAAGACGCACAGATACTTGGCGTCGACGAACTCGGCCACCTCGTTCGCGGCGAGGGTGATCGCACCTCCCTGGGTGCGCGGCTTGGCGGTCACCGGCGCGATGCGCTCGAGGCCGTGGTCCTCGGTGGACTCGATGATGCGCGCCATCGTCTCCACGACGATCACCGGGTACTCGCCCACGCTGGTCTCGCCCGAGAGCATGACCGCGTCCGCTCCGTCGAGCACCGCGTTGGCGACGTCGCTCGTCTCGGCGCGCGTGGGCACCGGGCTCCCGATCATCGACTCGAGCATCTGCGTGGCGACGATGACCGGCTTGGCCATGCGGCGGCACAGCTCGACCGCCTCCTTCTGCACGATCGGCACCGCCTCCAGCGGCAGCTCGACGCCGAGGTCGCCGCGCGCGACCATGATGCCGTCGAACGCCTCGATGATGCCCTCGAGGTTGTCGACCGCCTGCGGCTTCTCGATCTTGGCGATGACCGGGATACGGCGTCCCTCCTCGGCCATGATCACGTGCACGCGCTGGACGTCCTTCGCGTCGCGCACGAACGACAGGGCGATGAGGTCGGCGCCGATGCGCAGCGCCCAGCGCAGGTCGTCCTCGTCCTTCTCGGACAGGGCCGGCACGTTGACCGCGACGCCGGGCAGGTTGATGCCCTTGTTGTTCGAGACGGGACCGCCGACGATCACCTCGGTGGTGACGACGACGCCGTCGGTCTCGAGCACCTTGACGCGCACCTTGCCGTCGTCGATGAGGAGGAAGTCGCCGGGCGCGACGTCGTTCGGCAGTCCCTTGAAGGTCGTCGAGACGAGCTCCTTGGTGCCGGGGACGTCCTCGACGGTGATCTTGAAGATGTCGCCGGGCGCGAGGTCGTGCGGGCCGTCCTCGAAGCGGCCGAGGCGGATCTTCGGCCCCTGCAGGTCGACGAGCACGGCGACCGGACGGTCGGCGTCCTCGGATGCCTTGCGCACGTTGGCGAAGTTGTTCTCGTGCACGGAGTAGTCGCCGTGGCTGAGGTTGAAGCGGGTGACGTCCACGCCCGCCTCGATGATGGCACGGACCATCTCGTAGGTGGACGTCGCAGGACCAAGGGTGGCGACGATCTTCGCACGTCTCACGTGTGTGACTCCGGTTCGTTGATTCGGGCTCGGCGGTTTCGTGTTGGTTCGGACTCGGCGCCTCGTGGGCGCGGACGCGTCCGCCCCAGCCTACGCGGGCTGGAGGCCGATCGCAGTGTCGGTCGGTGCGACCGGCGAGGGCAGCGCGGTGCGTCCCATGAGGTGGCGGTCGACGGCGGCGGCGGCCGCGCGGCCCTCGGCGATGGCCCATACGATGAGCGACTGGCCGCGGCCGGCGTCGCCCGCCACGAACACGCCCGGCGTCGTGGTCTGGTACGCCGCGTCGCGCTCGACGTTGCCGCGAGCGGTGAACGCGGTGCCCAGCTGCTCCTCCAGCACGGCGCTCTCCGGGCCGGTGAAGCCCATCGCGATCAGCACGAGGTCGGCGGGGATGTCGCGCTCGGTGCCGCTGCGCGGCACGCGGCGGCCGTCGACGAACTCGGTCTCGGCGACGCGCAGCGTCCGCACCTCGCCGGCGTCGTTGCCGAGGAACTCGACCGTCGACGCGAGGTAGGCGCGCTCGCCGCCCTCCTCGTGCGCGGACTGCACCTCGAACACCGTCGGGGCCATCGGCCACGGCTGGTGGTCGGGGCGCTCCGACGGGGGGCGGCGGCCGATCGCGAGGTTCGTGACGCTCAGCGCGCCCTGGCGGTGCGCGGTGCCGATGCAGTCGGCGCCCGTGTCGCCGCCGCCGATCACGATGACGTGCTTGCCCTTCGCGGTGATCTGGTGGTCCACGGCATCCCCCGCCGTCGCCCGGTTCGACTCGACGAGGTACTCCATCGCGAAGTGCACGCCGTCGAGGTCGCGGCCCGGGATCGGCAGGTCGCGCGGCAGCGTGGCGCCGGTGGCGACCACGACCGCGTCGTAGCGCGTGCGCAGGTCCTCCCACGTGATGTCGCGGCCGATCTCCACGCCGGCGCGGAAGCGCGTGCCCTCGTCCTGCATCTGGCGCAGGCGCGCCTCGAGGTGGCGCTTCTCCATCTTGAAGTCCGGGATGCCGTAGCGCAGCAGCCCGCCGATGCGGTCGTCGCGCTCGTACACGGCGACCGTGTGGCCGGCGCGCGTGAGCTGCTGGGCGGCGGCGAGGCCGGCCGGACCGGAGCCGACGACCGCGACGGTCTTGCCGGTGAGGCGCGCGGGCGGCTCGGGCTCGACCCAGCCGCGCGAGAAGGCCTCGTCGATGATCGAGACCTCGATCTGCTTGATCGTGACCGCCGGCTGGTTGATGCCCAGCACGCACGCGCTCTCGCACGGCGCCGGGCACAGACGCCCGGTGAACTCCGGGAAGTTGTTCGTCGCGTGCAGCCGCTCGATGGCGCTGCGCGACTCGCCGCGCCACGTGAGGTCGTTCCACTCCGGGATGAGGTTGCCCAGCGGGCAGCCCTGGTGGCAGAACGGGATGCCGCAGTCCATGCAGCGCCCCGCCTGGCGGCGGAGCACCGCGCTGTCGCCGGGCTCGTAGACCTCTTTCCAGTCCATGATGCGCACGGGCACGGGGCGGCGCGGCGGCAGCTCGCGCTTCGTGACGTTGAGGAAGCCCTTCGGGTCAGCCACCGGTCACCTCCAGGATGCGGGTCCAGACGACGTCGCCGTCGGGGTCCAGCCCCTCGGCGACGGCGTCCTGACGGGTCTGCAGCACCGCGGCGTAGTCCCGCGGCGTCACCTTGACGAACTCGGCGGCGACGGTGTCGAAGTCGGCGAGCATCGAGCCGGCCAGCGGCGAGCCGGTGCGCTCGTGGTGCTCGACGAGCAGGCTCCGCAGCACTTCGAGGTCGGCGCGGTCGAGCGGGCCGAGGATCAGCTCGCCGCCGCCCAGGGACTGCTCGTTGACGCGCTCGCGCGGCAGCGCGTGCACGTAGGCGGTGCCGCCCGACATGCCGGCGCCGAGGTTGCGCCCGGTGGCGCCGAGGATCACCGCGACCCCGCCGGTCATGTACTCCAGGGCGTGATCGCCGACGCCCTCGACGACGGCGGTCGCCCCGGAGTTGCGCACCAGGAACCGCTCGCCGACGATGCCGGAGATGAAGATCGTGCCCGCTGTGGCCCCGTAGCCGATGACGTTGCCGGCGATGACGTTCTCGTGCGGTGCGAACGTCGCCGTGCGCGCCGGACGGATCGTGATGTCGCCGCCGGAGAGGCCCTTGCCGACGTAGTCGTTGGCGTCGCCCTCGAGCCGGAGGGCGATCCCCGGCGGGAGGAACGCGCCGAACGACTGGCCGGCCGTGCCGTGCAGCGTGACGTCGATCGCCTCGCGCGGAAGCCCGGCCTCGCCGTGGCGCACCGTCACCTCGTGGCCGAGCATCGTGCCGACGGCGCGCTCGGTGTTGCGGATCGGCAGCTCGATCACGACCGGGGCCCGGTCGACGAGCGCGTCGTGGGCCATCTCGATGAGCGACACGTCGAAGTGGCGCTCGAGCTCGTGGTCCTGCGCGCGCGTGCGGCGACGCGGCGCGTCGGGCGCGAAGTCGGGGCCGCGCAGGATCGGCGTGAGGTCGAGCCCGTTCGCCTTCCAGTGCGTGATCGCGCCGTCGACGTCGAGCAGCTCGTTGTGGCCGATGGCCTCGTCGAGGGAGCGGAAGCCGAGCTCGGCGAGGTACTCGCGCACCTCCTGGGCGATGAACTCCATGAAGTTCACGACGAACTCGGGCTTGCCGCCGAAGCGGGCCCGCAGCACCGGGTTCTGCGTCGCCACACCCACCGGGCACGTGTCGAGGTGGCACACGCGCATCATGATGCAGCCCTCGACCACGAGCGCCGTGGTCGCGAAGCCGTACTCCTCGGCGCCCAGCAGTGCGGCGATCACGACGTCGCGGCCGGTCTTGAGCTGGCCGTCGGCCTGCACGACCACGCGATCGCGCATGTCGTTGAGCATGAGCGTCTGCTGGGTCTCGGCCAGGCCCAGCTCCCACGGGGTGCCGGCGTGCTTGAGCGAGTTCAGCGGGCTCGCGCCGGTGCCGCCGTCGTGGCCGGAGACCAGGATGACGTCGGCGAGCGCCTTGGCCGTGCCGGCCGCGACCGCGCCGATGCCGGACTGGCTCACGAGCTTGACGTGCACGCGGGCGCCCGGGTTGGCGCGCTTGAGGTCGAAGATCAGCTGCTTGAGGTCTTCGATCGAGTAGATGTCGTGGTGCGGCGGGGGCGAGATGAGGCCCACGCCGGGCGTGCCGCCGCGCGTGCGCGCGATCCACGGGTAGACCTTCGCGGGCGGCAGCTGGCCGCCCTCGCCGGGCTTGGCGCCCTGGGCGAGCTTGATCTGGATGTCGTCGGCGTGCGTGAGGTACATGCTCGTGACGCCGAACCGGCCGGACGCCACCTGCTTGATCGCGCTGCGCCGCTCCGGGTCGAGGAGGCGCTCGAGGTCCTCGCCGCCCTCGCCGGTGTTCGACTTCGCGCCGAGACGGTTCATCGCGATGGCGAGCGTCTCGTGCGCCTCCTTCGAGATCGAGCCGTAGCTCATCGCGCCGGTGGAGAAGCGCTTCACGATCGACGACACCGGCTCGACCTCGTCGATCGGCACCGGCGGACGCGTGCCGGTGCGCAGGCGGAACATGCCGCGCAGGGTCTTCAGCTCGGCCGCCTGGTCGTCGATCAGCCGCGTGTACTCGCGGAAGACGTCGTAGCGTCGCGTGCGCGTGGAGTGCTGCAGGCGGAACACCGTGTCGGGCGTGAACAGGTGCGGCGAGCCGTCGCGGCGCCACTGGTACTCGCCGCCGGTCCACAGGCGCTCGTGGGCGCGCGCGGCCTCGTCCTCGGGATACGCGTAGTCGTGCCGGATCTGGTTCTCGGCCTCGATGTCGTCGATGCCGATGCCGTCGAGCTTCGTCTCGGTGCCGGTGAAGTAGGCGTCGACGAGCTCCTGCGAGAGGCCGACCGCCTCGAACGCCTGTGCGCCCGCGTACGACGACACGGTCGAGATGCCCATCTTCGACATGATCTTCAGCACGCCCTTGCCGAGCGCGTAGATGAGGTTCTTGACCGCCTTCTCGGGCGTGATGCCGGTGATGAAGCCCGCGCGCACGAGGTACTCGACGGTCTCCATCGCCAGGTACGGGTTCACCGCAGACGCGCCGTAGCCGATGAGCGTCGCGACGTGATGCACCTCGCGCACGTCGCCGGCCTCGACGACGATGCCCACCTTCATCCGGTTCTCCTGCCGGATCAGGTGGTGGTGCACGGCCGAGAGCATGAGCAGCGACGGGATGGGGACGAGGTCCTTGTTCGAGTCGCGGTCGCTGAGGACGATGAACTCGGTGCCCGCGGCGATGGCCTCGTCGACCTCGGCGCAGATCTCGTCGAGACGCGCCTTCATCGTGCCGGGACCGGCGTCGAAGTGGTAGAGGCCCTTGACCGTCACCGTGCGGCGGCCGGGCATGGTCCGCCCGATGTTCTGGATCTTCGCCAGCTCGTCGTTGTCGATGACCGGGAAGTCCAGCGTGATCTGCCGGGCGTGGTCGGGACCCCACGACAGCAGGTTGCGCTCGCCGCCGAGGCTCGCGCGCAGGCTCGTGACGACCTCTTCGCGGATCGAGTCCAGCGGCGGGTTCGTGACCTGCGCGAACTGCTGGGCGAAGTAGTCGAACAGCAGCCGGGGACGCTTGCTGAGCACCGCGATCGGCGTGTCGGAGCCCATCGCGCCGAGGGGCTCGACGCCGTGCTGGCCCATCGGGGTCAGCAGGATCCGCACCTCCTCCTCGGTGTAGCCGAACGTGCGCTGACGGCGCATGATCGACGCGACCGGGTGCACGATGTGCTCGCGCTCGGGCAGCTCCGACAGCTGCAGGCGCTGACGCAGCCACAGGTCCCAGGGCTCCTGGGCGGCGAGCGTGGCCTTGATCTCCTCGTCCTCGACGATGCGGCCCTGCGCGGTGTCGACGAGGAACATGCGGCCCGGCTGCAGGCGGCCGCGGCGCTTGATGCGCTCGGGCGCGAAGTCGAGCACGCCCGTCTCGCTGCCGATGACGACGAGGCCGTCGGTGGTCTCGGTCCAGCGCCCGGGGCGCAGCCCGTTACGGTCGAGGGTCGCCCCGACGACGGTGCCGTCGGTGAAGATGAGCGCGGCGGGACCGTCCCACGGCTCCATCTGCAGCGAGTGGTAGTCGTAGAAGGCGCGCAGCTTCGGGTCGATGTCGGCCTGCTTCTCGTACGCCTCCGGCACCATCATCATGATCGCGTGGGGCAGGCTGCGACCGGTGAGGGTGAGCAGCTCCAGGACCTCGTCGAAGGATGCCGAGTCGCTCGCGCCCTCGGTGCAGATCGGCAGCAGCGGCCGGATGTCGCCGAGGAGCTCGGAGGCGAGCTGGGACTGGCGGGCGCGCATCCAGTTGCGGTTGCCCTCGACCGTGTTGATCTCGCCGTTGTGGGCGAGCATGCGCAGCGGCTGCGCGAGCGGCCACGACGGGAACGTGTTCGTGGAGTAGCGGGAGTGCACGACCGCGAGCTCGCTGGCGAAGCGCTCGTCCTGCAGGTCGGGGTAGAACGGCTCCAGCTGGAGCGTCGTGACCATGCCCTTGTAGCCGATCGTGCGGCAGGACAGCGAGACGAAATACGCGCCCAGTTCGTGTTGGGCGCGCTTGCGGAGCCGATATGCGAGTCGGTCGAGTTCGAGCCCGGACATCGCCGGCGCGCCGCCGATGGCGGGGCGCGAGAGGAAGAGCTGCTCGAACGCGGGGCGCGCCTGGTAGGCGAGCTTGCCGAGGTTGTCCTGCGCGGTGGGGACGACGCGCCAGCCGAGCACCGTGAGGCCCTCGGACGCCGCGAGGCGCTCGATCTCGGCCTTGAGCGCGGCGCGCTCGGCGTCGTCGCGCGGCAGGAACGCCAGGCCGGCGGCGTACTCCCCCACGACCGGCAGCTCGAAGCCGGTGACGGCGCGGAAGAAGGCGTCCGGCATCTGCGTCAGGATGCCGGCGCCGTCGCCCGTGCCCGCGTCGGAGCCGATGGCGCCGCGGTGCTCGAGGTTGCGCAGCGCCGTGAGAGCCAGCTCCACGATGTCGTGGCCGGCGGTCCCGCGCAGCGTCGCGACCATGGCCAGACCGCACGCGTCCTTCTCGAACGCGGGGTTGTACATGCCCTGACGGGGCGGGAACGCGCCGTGGGCGCCGTGGGCGCCGTGATCGGGGCTCGTCGGCATACCTACCGTCCTCACTCTGAACTCAGGATGGGACGACGTCGGCCCGGGTGGCTGTTACTTGGCGGCTGCGGTGCTTGTGGCGCCGGCCGCATCGACATCGAGTGCGGGCGGCTCGCTTACGTCCACGAAGTCGTCGGTGTTCTGCGATTGTACAGCCCCGCGGGGACCGCGTCCCTGGACGTACACCGACGGCTCGAGCGACGGATGACGGCGGCCCTGGACGATCACGATGACGACGCCCAGCGCCACGGCGAGGATCGCGGCCCACACGTTCGTGCGGATGCCGAGGATGATGTCGCTCGGGTCGATGCGGATCGACTCCCACACGATGCGGCCCGCGCCGTACCACACGAGGTACAGCCCGAACAGGCGCCCCCACTGCAGCACGAAGCGCTTGCCGGCCCACAGGAGGACGACGACGCCGAGCGTGTTCCACACGACCTCGTACAGGAACGTCGGGTGGAACAGCGTGCCCTCGGCCAGTCCCGGCGGGAACGCGGGGTTGTCGGAACTGATCTCCAGGCCCCACGGCAGGTCGGTCGGCTGGCCGAACAGCTCGTGATTGAACCAGTTGCCGAACCGGCCGATCGCCTGCGCGAGCAGCAGGCCCGGGGCCAGCGCGTCGGCGAAGCTCCAGAAGCGGATGCCGGTCCACCGGCATCCGAGCCACGCCCCCACGGCACCGCCGATGAGCGCGCCGAAGATGGCGATGCCGCCGTCCCAGATGTTCCAGATCGCGTCGCGCTCGAACGGGTTCCACCACTGGGCGCCCGCGCGGAAGTAGTACGACGAGTGCGTGAAGACATGGTAGAAGCGCGCCACGATGAGCGCGAGCGGCACGGCGAGCAGCGCGATGTCGATGACGACCCAGGGCTCGGCGCCGCGGCGCGTGAGGCGGCGGTTGGTCATGAGCGTCGCCACGACGATGCCCGCCATGATGCACAGCGCGTAGATGTGGATCGTCACCGGGCCGAGCGTGAAGCTGCTGATCGGCGGGCTCGGGATGCTGACGGGCACGAAAGGCATGCGTACGAGTCTAGGCTCGCCCGAGCGCTGGTCGATGCCGACGCTCAGTCACCACCCGACGGTTTCGGGTCCACGCTCGCGCAGCCGAGTCACTGCCTTCTCGCCCGGTCACTGCGTTGCAGAGCAGTGACTCGGCGGTACGGCAGTGACTCGGAGAGTCAGCGTGACGTGCCGGACGTGAGGGCGCGCGTCGTCTCGGCGAGCCCCTCCAGTCCCCCGTCGCGGAGGGCGCGGACCAGGGCCGTGCCCACGATCGCGCCGTCGGCGTACTCGAGCACGCCGGCGACCTGGTCGGGCGTGGAGATGCCGATGCCGACGCACGCGTGCTCGACGCCGTGGGTGCGCAAGCGCGCCACGAGCGTGCGGGCCGCGGCATCCAGCTCGGCGCGCTCGCCCGTGATGCCCATCGTCGAGACCGTGTAGACGAAGCCCGTGCTCGCGCGCGCGATCAGCTCAAGCCGCTCGTCGGTGGAGGTCGGCGCGGCCAGGAACACGCGGTCGAGCCCGGTGCGCTCCGACGCCGCGATCCAGGCCGCGGCCGCCTCCGGCGTGATGTCGGGCGTGATGAGCCCGGCGCCGCCGGCGGCGAGCAGGTCGTCGGCGTAGCGGTCGACGCCGTACTGCAGCACGGGGTTCCAGTACGTCATCACGAGGATCGGGACGTCGACGCGCGCGGAGATCTCGCGCACCGCCGTGAACGTGTCGCGCAGACGGAAGCCGCCGGCGAGCGCCGCTTGCGTCGCCTCCTGGATGACCGTGCCGTCCATGACCGGGTCGGAGTACGGCGGCCCGAGCTCGAGGACGTCGGCGCCGTTCTCGGCGAGCGTGACCGCGGCCTCGATGCTCGTCCGCAGATCCGGAAAGCCCAGCGGGAGGTAGCCGACGAACGCGCCGCGCCCCTCGGCGCGGGCCGCGTCGATCGCGGCGGCGACGCGGCTCACAGCTCGGTCCCCTCTCCGGATGCCGCCTCGTCGGCGGGCGGCGTGTCCACCGGCCCCTCGGCGTCGTCGTACAGACCGAACCAACGCGCGGCGGTGTCCATGTCCTTGTCGCCGCGGCCCGACAGGCTCACCGCGATGATCGCGTCGGGCCCGAGCTCGCGGCCCAGTCGCAATGCGCCGGCGAGGGCGTGCGCGGACTCGATCGCGGGGATGATGCCCTCGGTGCGGCTGAGCAGGCGCAGGGCGTCCATCGCCTCGGCATCCGTCGCCGGGATGTACGAGACGCGTCCGATCGAGGCGAGCCACGCGTGCTCGGGACCCACGCCCGGGTAGTCGAGTCCCGCCGAGATCGAGTGCGACTCGATCGTCTGGCCGTCCTCGTCCTGCAGCACGTACGTCATCGCGCCGTGCAGCACGCCCGGGCGCCCGCGCTCGATCGAGGCGGCGTGCCGCTCGGTGTCGACGCCGTCGCCGGCGGCCTCGACGCCGTAGAGGGCGACGCCCTCGTCGTCGAGGAACGCGTCGAACATGCCGATCGCGTTCGATC
>NZ_JBDIAB010000094.1:0-10742 GCF_039812165.1 Microbacterium sp. | reverse complement strand
CCGGTGATGTCGCGGCCGATCAGCAGCGCCTGGATCGACTCGGTGCCCTCGTAGGTGTGGATCGCCTCGATGTCGGCGAGGTGCTGCATGACCCCGTGCTCGAGCAGGATGCCGTTGCCTCCGAGCAGGTCGCGCGCGATCGCCGCGATGCGACGGGCCGCGCGCGTGTTGTGGTACTTCGCGAGCGACGCCTGCGTCGGGCGCAGGCCCCCGGACGTCTCGAGATCGGCGAGATGCCGGCAGTACAGCTGCATCCCGGTCAGCTCCTCCAGCATCTGCGCGAGCCGCTCCTGCACCATCTGCAGCTTCGCGAGCGGCTTGCCGAACTGCCGGCGCTGCGACGCGTACTGCAGCGCCGCCTCGTAGCACGCGGTCGCGTGGCCGAGCGCCGACCACGCGACGCCGGAGCGTGTCGCGGAGAGGACGGTCGAGGCGTCCTTGAACGTCCGCGCGCCCGGCAGGGCCGCGTCTAGCGGCAGCCTGACGTCGTCGAGCGCGATGTGCGCCTGATGGATGCCGCGCAGCGACCCCTTGCCGGTGATGACCGTGCCCCGGTAGCCCGGGGCCGACTGCTCCACGAGGAAGCAGCGCACGTTCCCGTGGTCGGGCGCGCCCTCGTCGTCGACGCGCGCCCATACGAGGGTGATGCCGCCAGACGCGCCGTTGCCGATCCACTTCTTCGTGCCGCGCAGCACCCATTCCTCGCCGTCGCGGCGGGCGACGGTCTCGAGCGAGACGGCGTCGGAGCCGTGATCGGGCTCGGTGAGGGCGAATGCGGCGAGCACCTCGGCGCGCGCGACCGGCCGCAGCCACCGCTCCTGCTGCTCGGGGCTGCCGTGCAGTGCGAGCGTGCGCAGCGCGAGCCCGCCCTGGACGGCGACGACGGTGCCGAGCGAGCCGTCGCCCCGCGAGACCTCCATCGTGACCAGGCCCGCGGCGAGCGGAGAGAACGGCGTGACGAGCGGGTGCTCCACGCCGTCGTTCAGGAGATCGAGCTCGCCCAGACGGCGCACGAGGTCGAGGGGGTAGTCGGCGGCATCCCACGCGGCGTGCATGCGGTCGCCGACCTCGTCGACGAACGCCTGCGCGCGCTGCCACACGGCGCGGTCGGCGTCGGGGATGTCGGCGAACACCGCGTAGTAGTCGGTGCCGAGGCGCTGGGACACGTCGTAGGCCGGGACGGCCTCACCGGGGAGGGTCATGCGGCCAGGCTACCTGATACGGAGTATCACAGAACCCGGCACTGAGATGCATCCGGGCATGCGCGGATGCCTCACCCCGCCACGCCCGCGCGTACGCCGACTCACTGCGCTCGCGTCGGGTCACTGTGCTGCACCGCAGTGACCGGGCGCGGACGCAGTGAGTCGACGGAACGGGGAGTGACGCCGGACCGAGGAGAGACTGCCGACGTGTGAGACTCAGTCGAGTTCGGTGCGGAGGCGACGGGCGACCTCGGCGGCCGGCATCCGTCGCGGGAAGACCGCCACCACGACGTCGTCCGCCGCCGCGGGCACGCCGTCGGGATGCACGCCGAACCGGCGCAGCACGTCGTCGTAGGCCGACGTCAGCACCGACACCGGCACCCGCTTGCCGCCGCGGAGCAGCCGCCGCAGCACGTGGTTGTGCACCGCGGTGACCGTCGCGGCGAACGCCACGGCGTCGAGCGGGTCGAGGCCGGGCAGGGCGCCGCGCAGGTACTCGTCGAAGAGGCGCTCGTACTGGAACACCGCGATGATCTCGCGGTCGCGCAGCGCCGGCACGTCGCGCACGATCGAGTACCGGCGGCGGGCCAGCTCGGGGTCGGCGGCGAAGTGACGGAAGACCAGCACGGATGCCGCGCACACGGCCGACCACGGATCGTCGTGCGGCTGCCGCAGGAACTGGCGCAGCTGCTCGAGGAGCAGCTCGTGGTCGGCGAACACGACGTCGTCCTTGCCGCCGAACTGGCGGAAGAACGTCGAGCGCGACACCCCGGCCGCCTGCGCGATCTGCTCCACCGAGGTCGCCTCGAAGCCCTGCGTCGCGAACAGCTCGAGAGCGGCGGCGACGACGGCGTTTCGGGAGGAACCGGGACGAGCGCTCATGTCGGGATGAGCCTAGCGGGCACGGGAGGGGGCGAGGGCGGATGCCGGGAGCCCGGGCCGCGCGGCCGCCGCCGTCGCGCGGAGCCCTGGGACCGCGGCGGCGTCGCGGGGTCCGGCGACCTTCCTGCGCTCCCGCATTCCGGTACTAAGCTGGGGAATCGGTCGACAATCTCGACATCTCCGACATATCGGCGCCGACGGCGGCGCCTCCGCTCGCTCCCAGCGAAGGACGGCACGTGGACCTCTACGAGTACCAGGCACGAGACCTATTCGAGAAGTACGAGGTGCCGGTGCTCGCCGGTCTCGTCGCGGACACCCCCGAGGAGGCGAAGGCCGCGGCCGAGCGACTCGGCGGCGTGGTCGTCGTCAAGGCGCAGGTGAAGACCGGCGGCCGCGGCAAGGCCGGCGGCGTCAAGGTCGCCAAGAACCCCGACGAGGCGTACGAGGCCGCGAAGGCGATCCTGGGCCTGGACATCAAGGGCCACGTCGTCAAGCGCGTCATGGTCGCCGCCGGCGCCCGCATCGCGCGCGAGTTCTACTTCTCGGTGCTGCTCGACCGCGCCAACCGCTCGTACCTGTCGCTGTGCTCGGTCGAGGGCGGCATGGAGATCGAGCAGCTCGCGGTCGAGAAGCCCGAGGCGCTCGCCCGCGTCGAGGTCGACCCGCTCACCGGCATCGACGCCGCGAAGGCGCTCGAGATCGCGAAGGCCGCGAACTTCGACGACGAGCTCGCCCCCAAGGTCGCGGACGTGTTCGTGAAGCTCTTCCAGGTCTACAAGGGGGAGGACGCGACGCTCGTCGAGGTCAACCCCCTCGTGCAGACCGAGGACGGCGACATCATCGCCCTCGACGGCAAGGTCTCGCTCGACGACAACGCCGAGTTCCGGCATCCCGGGCACGCCCTCCTCGAGGACAAGGCCGCGACCGACCCGCTCGAGGCCAAGGCCAAGGAGAACGACCTCAACTACGTCAAGCTCGACGGCGAGGTGGGCATCATCGGCAACGGGGCGGGCCTCGTGATGTCGACGCTCGACGTCGTCGCCTACGCCGGCGAGAACCACGGCGGCGTCAAGCCCGCCAACTTCCTCGACATCGGCGGCGGCGCCTCGGCCGAGGTCATGGCCGCGGGCCTCGACGTCATCCTCGGCGACCCGCAGGTCAAGAGCGTGTTCGTGAACGTGTTCGGCGGCATCACCGCGTGCGACGCGGTCGCCAAGGGCATCGTCGGCGCGCTCGCCGAGCTCGGCGCGGCGGCATCCAAGCCCCTCGTCGTGCGCCTCGACGGCAACGCCGTCGAGGAGGGCCGCCGCATCCTGCAGGAGGCGAACCACCCGCTCGTGACCCTCGCCGCGACCATGGACGAGGGCGCCGACAAGGCCGCCGAGCTCGCCAACGCCTGAACCCGGACCGAATCAGGAAAGCCAGAGAAATGTCGATCTTCCTCAACAAGGACTCCAAGGTCATCGTCCAGGGCATCACCGGCGGCGAGGCGACCAAGCACACGGCGCTCATGCTCAAGGCGGGCACCCAGATCGTCGGCGGCGTCAACGCGCGCAAGGCCGGCACGACGGTGCTCCACAAGGACGCCTCGGGCGCCGACGTCGAGCTTCCCGTCTTCGGCTCGGTCGCCGAGGCGATCGAGCAGACCGGCGCCGACGTCTCCATCGCCTTCGTGCCGCCCGCGTTCACCAAGAGCGCCATGGTCGAGGCGATCGACGCCGAGATCCCGCTGCTCGTGGTCATCACCGAGGGCGTGCCGGTCGGCGACACCGCCGAGGCATGGGCGTACGCGACCGCGAAGGGCAACAAGACGCGCATCATCGGCCCGAACTGCCCCGGCATCATCACGCCCGGCGAGTCGCTCGTGGGCATCACGCCGGCGAACATCACCGGCGCAGGTCCCATCGGCCTCGTGTCGAAGTCGGGCACGCTGACCTATCAGATGATGTTCGAGCTGCGCGACCTGGGCTTCTCGACCGCGATCGGCATCGGCGGCGACCCGGTCATCGGCACGACGCACATCGACGCGCTCGCGGCGTTCGAGGCCGACCCCGGCACGAAGGCGATCGTCATGATCGGCGAGATCGGCGGCGACGCCGAGGAGCGTGCGGCCGACTTCATCAAGGCCAACGTGACCAAGCCGGTCGTCGGCTACGTCGCCGGCTTCACCGCGCCCGAGGGCAAGACGATGGGCCACGCCGGCGCGATCGTCTCCGGCTCGGCGGGCACCGCGCAGGCCAAGAAGGAGGCCCTCGAGGCGGCCGGCGTGCGCGTCGGCAAGACGCCGTCCGAGGCGGCCGCGCTCATGCGGGAGATCGTCGAGTCCCTGTAAGGGGTTCTGCGAAGGGGGCGGATGCCGCGGCATCCGCCCCCTTCGTCGTGCCGTGCCGCCGGGTGCGTCGGCGCGGTGCGCACGCTGTCTCGCGGGAGGCCGTCGTCACCGGGAGGTCTCGCGGCCGCGGCCGCGGTCGGTGTCGCTCAGCCCAGGCCGGTGAGGTCGAGGAGCGCGCGGTCGTACGCGGCGACGCGGATGTAGTCGTTGTGGGTGACCACGACGAACGGACGGTCCGTCCGGTCCACCTCCTCCGCGTACCGGTCGACCCCGTTCCTCCACTCGACGCCGTCGCGCGTGACCGAGGGCGCTCCCGAGACGGCGGGGAAGCCGAGATAGTCGGTGAGCCGCCACAGGCTGATCCAGCGCACACCGGCATCCGGCAGCAGCGAGCCCTGCAGCCGGTCGATCGTCCCCGGCGACGGCGGTGACGCCCAGCTGCGCGCGTCGTGGTCGGCGTCCTGCGACCAGGGATCCCTCCGCCACGGGCGAGGTGCGCGGGCCGGATAGGTGCCGAGCACGGCCGGGCCCACGAGCTCGGGGAGCAGCCGGCCGAACAGCACCCGCAGCTGCACGCCGAACGTCAGGAGCGACACGCGCCGCATCGCGTCCCTCTCCTCGGCGGGGGAGGCGTAGGTGGCCGACAGGAGGGCGAGCGCCGCGACCGCGATCACGCCGCCCATGCTGTGCGCCGCGAGCACGGCGCGGCGCTCGGGGTCTCCGTCCAGCCAGTCGTGCAGCCGTTGCGCGACATGCGGGACCGCGCGCTCGGCGTAGCACGGCGGCCCGAACGGCTGCGCCGTGCGCGGCAGGAAGCAGGTGATGTCCCACACGATCGCCACGAGTCCCGGCGTCGGCCACAGGACGCCGAACGCGGCGACGATCACGGCGAGCGCGAGCCCCACGACGGCGATGGCCCCCACCATGAACCCGATGCACCACTCGAGCACGGGGTCGGCCGGTGCGGCCTGAAGCCGATCGACGGGTGAGAGCGGGGGGATGCTCCATGCGATCACGACCGACACGACGACCGCTGCGGCGCCGAACGCGGCGAGGACCGCCACCACGGGCTCCATGACGTGCACGAGCGACGCGAGCCGGCGACGTCGGGCGACCTTCTTCGTCAACTCGTCGTCGACCGCCGGGGGCTGCCACGACGTGATCCGCTCGGAGAACGACCGGCCGAGCGCGCACAGCGCGGTGGCCGCCACGAACAACAGGAACGGGATGAGGGCGAAGGCGATGGCGCCGCCCGCGATGAGGAAGACCGTCGGCACGATCAGGCCGTCCGAGACGCCGAGGAGCGCACGACTGAGCAGCCGGGGTCCGTCGAGCCCCGCTGCAGCGATGCTCGCGATCGAGATGACGGCGGCGCTCGTGAGCATTCCGAGCGTGAGCGACACGGTCATGAACACGGCGGGCGCATTGCCGTGCCACGCGGTGCCCGGCCGGTGGCCCCCGCGCCACAGCAGACCGCTCAGGGCGATCGCCGACCCCAGCGAGACGAGGACGAGCGGCGGGAACCCGGCCGTCACGAGCGGGCCGGGCAGCGGACCGGTCGCGTTCCACAGCAGCACCACGAGAGCGAGCGCGGTGGCGAGCGAGACGCCGAGGAGCGTCCAGCTCACGATGCCCGTCCAGCGCGGGGCTCCGACGACCGCCGACGACACGCGTCCGGTCGGCAGGACCACGGTGACCGCGATCGTCGCCGCCAGCGCGATCGCGGCCGCGATCGTCACGGCCCACAGTCCGGACGCCTGCGGCGGCTCGGCGGACCTCACGGCGGCATGCAGCGCGACCTCGCCCGCCGTCAGCGCGACGGCGGCCGCGAAGTGGACGAGCCCCAGGCTCGAGGTGACCTGGTTCGACCAGAACGCGGGCTGTCGCAGGAAGGGCGCGCGCGTCTCGGCGGCGGCGTCCTGAGCGGACCGCGCGTTGTCGCCGATCGCACCGGGCATGACGTGCAGCCGGTCGTAGCGGCGCCGTGCGACGCGCGCGAAGAACACGAGGAGGAACACGGTCAGGACCGGGAGGAGCGCCGCCACGGCCAGGACGCGTCCGGCGGTGAGGGCGTCCGCCGCCGTGTACCCCGTCACCCAGGTCCAGGCGCCCTTCCACGGGCCCGTGCAGACCGTTCCGCCGACGCATTGCAGGGCGAACATGTCGACGGCGACCGTGATGGCCGTCGACGCGAAGATCAGCGTCAGCACGAGTCCGAAGAGCCGCGCCGCGCCCGCGGTGAGGCGCGCCCGGACCCGATCGGCGTCGGAGTCGGCGTCGGTCGTGAGGTAGCGGGTCCACATCGCCGCGTTCCCTATGCTCAGGGGGAGCACCAGCACCTGGAAGGCGAGGACGACCGCCCGCATCCAGCTGGAGGAGCCCGCGTCGTTGCGGACGAGCCCGCCCCACGAATAGGCCTCGCGACGGATGCCGGGTGGAACGTATCCTCGACGGCCCTTCGGCGGCGGGAGATCGGGCTGGGCGAGCCAGAACGACGACCTGGTGTCGCCCGCGACCTGCCGCACGTCGTAAGGGGGCAGATCGAGCAGGTCGGCGGGCTTCGTGTTGTTCACCCCGTGGACGCGCAGTTCCAGCACGCGTGGCGCGTCGGCATCCGTCATGGCCGCCTCCCCGATCGCCGTTGTGGTCACCGGAAGGAGCGCGGACGAACGGGATTGATACGCGAGCGGGCCGATCGCCCGACATCGCCCCGCGTGCGCGGTCCCGCCCGGTCCGCGCGACCGGGCTGCCGCACCGTCTCGGGCCGCGGGGGTGAGGTCTCGCGGCGGGTGTCAGCCGAGGCCGGTGAGGTCGCGGAGGGCGCGGTCGTAGGCGGCGACGCGGTAGTACTCGCCGTGGGTGCCGACCGCGACCATGTAGCCGCTCAGGTCGAGCTCCTCGGCGATGCGGTCGACCTCGTTGCGGAAGCCCGGATGCGCCCGCGCGGTGCTCATGGCGGGGAACCCGAGGTAGTCGGTCGGGCGCCACAGGCTCACCCACGGCACGCCGCCGGGCGGGAGGAGCGCCCCCTGGAGACATCCCACCGGCATGCCGCTGGGAGTCGTCGCGCCGCCCCACGCGATGCCGCCGCTGCCGGCCGCGCCGCTCGCCGTGGCACCGGCGGGGTCGTCGGCCGCCGTGCGGCGCGACCGGCGGCTCGTCGGTCCAGCGCCCAGGACGGCATCCGGGCCGGTCGTCCTCCGAGCGGCCGCGGCGAGCGGGTCGACGACCGCGGCCGGCTCGCTCGCGCCGCCCTGAGCGACGAAGTCGGCGTGCCAGGGATCCTCGGCGCGCACGCGCGGCGCGAGACACGGCTGCGTGTCGAGCTCCGCGGGTCCGAGGAGCTCGGGGACCAGCCGTCCGAAGAACGCGCGCAGCTGCACGCCGAACGTCAGCAGCGAGATGCGCGCCAGGTAGGGGCGCGTCGTCGACGTGCTGGCGAGCACCCCGAGCGCCGACACCGACAGCACCGCGCCCATGCTGTGGGCCGACAGCACGGCGCGGCGCGACGGGGCGCCGTCGAGCCAGTCCACGAGACGGCCGGCGATCTCGGGCACGGCCCGCACCGCGTAGGAGGGCGGCCCGAACGGATGCCCCGTGCGCGGCAGATAGCAGACGATGTCCCACACCATGCCGAGGGGACGGCTGCTGCGCGTCGCCGCCCCGAGGGCGAGCGCCGCGACGAGTCCGAGGCCGATCCATGCGAGCGCCGGCAGCGCGACGGCGAGGAACGTGCGCACGACGTGCGGCGAGAGCCACGGCAGGACACCCCACAGCGACACGTGCTGCGCGTAGGCCGACCAGGCCCAGACACAGCCGACCACGACGGTCGCCGACATGCACAGCGTGACGATCGCCCCGAGCGGCTCGGCGAGATGGGCGCGCGCGGCGAAGCGGCGCTTGGCCTCGATGCGTCCGTAGAGCACCTTCGGCGAGGGCGGGAGGACGCCTCCGTCGATCACGTGGATGTCGTCGGGCCCGGCCGGAGCGCCCCACGCCCGCGCTCTTGCGGTGACGTCGCGGCGCCCCGCGAGGGCGAGCCCCGCCCACACGAGCGCGACGACGAGGCCGACCGTGACCGCGGCGCCGAGAGCGACCCAGCAGCTCGAGACGACGAGGTCGGGCGCCGTGCCCGGGGGCTTCGCGGCGTCGCGCACGAGCGCCGCGGCGCCCTTCGCGCCATTGAGGAAGTCGCCCGCCGTGACCACGACGATCGAGCTCGTCGCGGTGCCGATCGCGAGCGCCACCGCCATCAGGACCCCCGGCCCGCAGCCGTTCCAGGCGGTGTGCCGACGGTCGCGCCGCGGGCGCCAGAACACGCCGCTCGCCGCGATCAGCGCGGCGAGCGACACGATGACGAGCGGGGTCACACCCGCGCCGTAGAGCCTTCCCGGTTCGCGACTGCCGGAGCGGTCGAAGAGGAGGGCGAGGAGGAGGGCGCCCAGGAGCACGAGCGACCCGAACAGCAGGAAGCGGCTCCAGCGGGCGCCCCAGCCGCCGTCGTCGTCCGGCACGATCGTCGTGGTCGGGGTCAGGAAGACGAACACGAGCGTCGTGAGCAGGCCCGCGGCCGCGACGACGGCGAGCGAGGCGAAGACGCGGAACGACCCGGATGCCGGGGCGTCCGACAGGCACGCGTCGTCGACGCCGAGCCCGTTGCAGTCCGAGTTCCAGACGATCGCCGCGTGCCCCGCGGTCAGCAGCACCGTGAGCAGCACGGCCGCCGCGAGGTGCAGGCGCGCCAGCGGCGCGGTGGACCGGTTCGACCAGAAGCCACGGCGCGCCAGCAGAGCGGTTGGGTCGGCGTCGGCGGCGCCGGAGGCCGAGGCGTCCTTCGCCGGGGGCATGCCGGGGAGGACGTCGTAGCGGACCCGCGCGATCTCGGACAGCATCCACAGCGCCAGCACCGCGCCGACCGGGACGAGGGCGAACAGTGCGAGCCGCTGACCCGCCGTCCAGGGCTCGAAGATGGCGAACAGCTCGGCCACCGGTGCGCACAGGGTCGGGTCGGCCGCGCACTGGAGCGCGCCCACGTCGAGCGCGATGGTCGTGCCGGTGCACGTGAAGAGCAACGTCAGCAGCACGCCGAACAGGCGCGTCGCCCCGGCGAAGCGGCGGACCCCGCGCTCGCGGGAGCTGTCGGGCGAGAGCCGCCACGACCACTGCGCCGCGTTGGCCAGGCTGAACGGCAGGATCAGGGCGTAGATGACCCGTGCGGCGACTCCGGCCACGACGCCGCCGGCCCCGACCGATCCGACGTCGGGCGTCGTGCGCACCATGCCGCCCCAAGAATACGCCTCGCGTTGAATGCCTTCGGGGACATACCCCCGTTTTCCGGGCGTGAGGCCGTCGAGAGCGGATGCCGTCGGTCGCCAGAAGCTGCCGAGCTTGTCGCCCGCGACGAGCTCGACGTCCTGGGGTCGGAGGTCGAGGAGGGAGGCGGCGGTCGTGTTGTTCACGCCGTGGACGCGCAGCTCGAGCACGTCGGGCGGCGTCGTGTCGTCGGCATCGTCGTGCGCCATGGCGCCTCCCGCTCACAGGCCCCCGTGGGCGCCATGCTAGCCCGCCGCCGCCGCGCCCGACAGGTCTCGAAGGCCGGTGGGGGAGGGCGCCCGGAAAGAGTCGGGAATTCTCCTTGTGCGCAGCGGCTCGCACGGGATACATTGCCCACGAGTACGTTCGGCAACCGCCGAGTCGCGCTCAGGGGGCTGGGGAACTCCGAAGAACTCGCGGGCAGGAAAGGCCCTCATGAGTCTTCGAGATTCGGGAGACGGAAGACGCGGCGGACGCCGCGGACGCTCCGTCGCGCGCCCCCGCGCTCCCCGCCGACTGCGCTCGATGCTCGTCGGGGCCCTCGCGCTCTCGCTCGCGATCGGTCAGCTGACCTGGGGTTTGCCGACTCAGGCGAGCGCCGCGGACGCCGGTGCGAACGCTCCCGTCCGTGTCGTCGCACCCGTCGTCGAGACACCCGATCCGGCCGAGCCGGCGGGTCCGGTGCAGACCGAGACCGTGGCAACCCCGGTCGAGGTCGTCGTGCCCGCCGACGCGGTCGTCGTCGACACGTCCGGCCGCGTGGTCACGATCGTCGTGCCCGGTGCCCCCGCGGCCCCCGCCGCGCCGTCGTCGCCGTTCGGCCCCAACTGCCGCCAGACGACGACCGGCTCGACCCCGTCGACCGGCGGCGGTTCGACGACCTCGTCGACGACGAGCACCAGCAGCACGAGCCTCACGTGCGGTCCGGGCACGGTCAATCCGGGCTCGATCGGCACCACGCCGACTCCGGCTCCGACCCCGACGATCCCGGGCATCCCGACGCCCACGCCCAC
>NZ_JBDIAB010000093.1:0-10757 GCF_039812165.1 Microbacterium sp. | reverse complement strand
CGGCGTGTTCCGGCTGTCGGGGTCGCTCGAGGGCCAGGTCGTCGTGGCCGCCCCCGACGACGCGCAGGTCGTGCTCATCCTCGACGACGCCACGATCGAGGCATCCGACGCGCCCGCCATCACCGTCACGACCGCCGACGACGTCGTGATCTCGCTCGAGGGCGACAACGCGGTGTCGGATGCCTCGTCGTACGCCGACGACACCGCGGCCGACGCCGCGATCTACGCGGACGCCGACCTGACGATCACGGGCTCCGGCTCGCTGCAGGTCACCGGCAACGGCAACGACGGCATCACGAGCACCGACGACCTCGTCGTCGTCTCGGGCGAGATCGCCGTGACCGCCGTGGACGACGGCCTGCGCGGCAAGGACGCGCTCCTCGTCTCCGGTGGCACGGTCACGGTCGCCGCGGACGGCGACGCGCTCAAGAGCGACCAGGATCAGGACGCCGCACAGGGCTTCGTGTGGATCTCGGGCGGCACGCTCACGCTCACGAGCGGCGACGACGGCGTGGCCGCCGCCACCGACGCCGTGATCACCGGCGGCGCCGTGTCGATCACCGCGGGCGGCTCCGCGACCGCCGCCGACGACTCCCCCAAGGGCGTCTCGGCGGGCGTCGTCGCCGTCGTCGACGGCGGCGACGTGACGATCGACGCCGCGGACGACGGCGTGCACTCGGACGGCTCGGTCGGCATCGGCGGCGGCACGCTCACGATCGCGGCGGGCGACGACGGCGTGCACGCCGAGCAGCGCCTCGAGATCCGCTCCGGCGAGGTCACCGTCACCGGTGCCGTCGAAGGCCTCGAGGGCGTCGACGTGGCGATCTCGGGCGGCACGGTGGACGTCACCGCGAGCGACGACGGCATCAACGCCGCCGGCAACTCGGAGGCCACGACCGACGGCGGCATGGGCGGCGGGATGGCGGGCGAGGCCGACACCGGCGAGACGCTCGTGATCTCCGGCGGCACGGTCCGCGTCGTGGCCGTCGGCGACGCGCTGGACTCGAACGGCTCGATCACCGTCTCCGGCGGAGAGGTCGCGGTCTACGGCCCGACCGGCGGCGGCGAGGGCGCGGTCGACGCCAACGGCGCCATCACGCTCGACGGCGGCACCCTGTTCGTCGGCGGCAGCACGCTCAAGGTCCCCGTCGGCGCGCAGACCTGGGTCTCGGCATCCGTGTCGGGATCGGCCGGCTCGGTCGTCGAGATCGTGGATGCCGCGGGAGCGGTCGTCGTCTCGTACACCGCCGCGGCGTCGTTCGGCGCCGTGCTGGTCAGCGATGCGGCGCTCACCGCCGGGAGCAGCTACGGCGTCGTGATCGACGGCGCGACCGTGGCGACGGCCACGGCCGGCACCGGCCTCACCGAGACGGGTCCCGGCGGCGGCGGTCCCGGCGGCGCCGGCCCTGACGGCGGTGGCGGCGGAGCCCCCGACGGCCAGCGCCCCTGACGGCCGGCCGTCCTGAGACGTGCGGTCGCCCGAGCCGCACGACCCGGGCCGGTCATTGGAAGTCCCGGGAGCGGTGCCGCACTCCCACACGCAGGTCTTCGAACGCGTCGGCGAGGAGGTTCGTGACCCCCTCGGGCGAACGCTCCAGCATCCCCCGCGCGATGAGCGCCGGCGAGTCGCGCAGGATCCGCCGGTACCGGGACCACACGCCGGCCGAGCACACGACGTTGATGAGACCGTGCTCGTCCTCGAGGTTGAGGAACGTCACGCCGGATGCCGTCGCCGGCCGCTGCCGGTGCGTCACGAGCCCCGCCACCTCGATCCTCCGCCCGGTCTCGTGGACGCGCAGCTCCCGCGAGACGAGGACGCCGCGGGCGTCCAGCTGCGACCGGTAGTGGGTCAGCGGATGGTCGTCGGTGGAGACGCCCGTCGCCCACAGGTCGGCGGCGAGCACCTCGTAGCTCGTGGGATCGGGGAACAGCGGCGGCTGCACCGCGACGACCGAGTCGGGGAGGAACTCGACGCGGTCTTGAGCGGCGGAGGCGGCGAGCCAGAGCGCCTCCCGCCGGGACAGCCCGAGGCATTCGAACGCCCCCGCGGTGGCGAGCGCCTCCAGGTGCGCCACGGTCGCCCCGGTGCGCCGGACCAGGTCGCGCAGGCCCCGGTAGGGGCCGCCCCGGTCCCGCTCGTCGACGAGGCGCGTCGCGAACGCCTTGCCGATGCCGGCCACGCCCGCCAGCCCCAGCCGCACCGCCAGGTCGCCGTCGCGGCGGTGGGCGGCGGACTCGTCCGGAGCCTTGGGCTCGAACGGGACCGGCTTCGGCTGTTTCCGATCGAGGCACGAGGCGAGGCCCACGTCCTGCGGCCGAGGAGCGGCATCCGCCTCCACCGGCTCCAGGGTGGGCTCGACGCCGGAGCGCAGCAGGTCGGGGCGGCGCACCTCGACGCCGTGGCGCCGTGCGTCGGCGACGAGGGTCGCGGGCGAGTAGAACCCCATCGGCTGAGCGCGCAGCAGCCCGGCGAGGAACGCGCCCGGATAGTGCAGCTTCAGCCACGACGACGCGTACACGAGCAGCGCGAACGACAGCGAGTGCGACTCGGCGAACCCGAAGTTCGCGAACGCCTGGATCCTCGCGTAGATGTCGTCGGCGGCATCCCCCACGATGTCGTTCTCCGCCATGCCGGCGTAGAGCTTCTCTTTGAGCGACTCGATGCGCTCGACGCCGCGCTTGGAGCCCATCGCCCGTCGCAGCAGGTCGGCGTCCTCGCCGCTGAGCCCGCCCACGGCCATGCCCATCTGCATGAGCTGCTCCTGGAAGACGGGGATGCCGAGCGTGCGCTCCAGGACCGGCTCGAGCTTGGGGTGCGGGTAGGTGACCTCCTCCTTCCCCAGCTTGCGCCGCACGTACGGGTGCACCGCGCCGCCCTGGATGGGGCCGGGGCGGATGAGGGCGATCTCGATCACGAGCTCGTAGAACCGTCGCGGCTGCAACCGCGGCAGCAGACCCATCTGCGCGCGCGACTCGATCTGGAACACGCCGATCGAGTCGGCCCGGCACAGCATGTCGTAGACCGCCGGCTCCTCCTTGGGGATCGTCGCGAGGTCCCACCGCTCCGCCGTGGCCTGGGCGATGAGGTCGAAGCAGTGCCTGAGCGCGGAGAGCATCCCGAGGCCCAGCAGGTCGAACTTCACGAGCCCCATCCAGGCGGCGTCGTCCTTGTCCCACTGGATGACGGTGCGGTCTTTCATGCGGGCGTGCTCGATCGGCACCACCTCGCCCACCGGGCGATCGGTGAGCACCATGCCGCCGGAATGGATGCCGAGGTGACGCGGCGCCTTCAGCAGCTCGCTCGCATACGCGATCACGCGATCGGGGATGTCGTGGTCCGAGCCGCTGGCCAGCATCGCGCCCCAGCGCTCGACCTGCTTCGACCAGGCGTCCTGCTGACCGGGCGAGTGCCCGAGCGCCTTCGCCATGTCGCGCACGGCGTTCTTCGGCCGGTACTGGATGACGTTCGCCACCTGCGCAGCCCGGTCGCGACCGTACTCCCCGTACACCCACTGGATGATCTCCTCGCGCCGCTCGGAGTCGAAGTCGACGTCGATGTCGGGCTCCTCGTCGCGCAGCGCCGACAGGAACCGCTCGAACGGCAGATTGAACCCGATCGGGTCGATCGCCGTGATGCCGAGCAGGAAGCAGACGGCGCTGTTGGCCGCCGAGCCCCGACCCTGGCACAGGATGCCGCGATCCCGCGCCTCGGCGACGATCCCGTGCACGATGAGGAAGTAGCCCGGGAAGTCCTTCTGCTCGATGACGCCGAGCTCCCGCTCGATGCGCGCCCGCTCGTCCGGCCGCAGTCGCGGATAGGTCGACGGCACCGCCTGCCACACGAGGTGACGCAGCCACGACATCGGCGTGTGCCCCGCGGGCACGGGGAGCTTCGGCAGCGCGGGCCGGGCGCGGCGCAGCGGGAAGGCGAGCTCGTCGGCCAGGGCGACCGTGCGGGCGACGGCGCCCGGGTACCGCCGGAACCGGCGCGTCATCTCCGCTCCCGACCGCAGGTGCGCGCCGTGATGGGCCGGCAGCCACCCGTCCAGCTCGTCGAGCCCGCGGTTCGCGCGCACGGCGGCGATCGCCGCGGCCAGATGGGCGCGCTCCGGGACGGCGTAGTGCACGTTGTTCGTCGCGACCACGGGCAGCCCGCGCTCCGCGGCGAGCGCCGCCAGCACGTCGTTGTCGCGCGAGTCCAGCGGGTTCCCGTGGTCGACGAGCTCCACCTCGACCCACCCGAACCGGTCCACGAGCAGGTCGAGCGCCGCACCCGCCGCCTCGGCCCCGCCCTCGGCGAGCGCCCGCCGCACGGGCCCCTTGCGGCACCCGGTCAGCACGGCCCAGTGCGGATCGCCGGGGCCGCCCGCGTGCGCGGCGAGCTCGTCGAGGTCGTAACGGGGGCTGCCCTTCTCGGGTCCCGCGAGCTGCGCGTCGGTGATCGCCCGGGCGAGCCGGTGATACCCCTCCTCCCCGCGTGCGAGGACCAGCAGGTGCTCCCCCTCCGGATCGGGCGCGTGCCGCAGCCGGTCGGCGCGCACGCCCGATCCGGACAGCCCGAGCGTCAGCTCGGCCCCGAACACGGTCTTCACGGCGAGCCGCTCGGCGGCCTCGGCGAACCGCACGATGCCGTAGAACCCGTCGTGGTCGGTGACCGCCAGGGCGTGCAGGCCCAGGCGCTCGGCCTCTTCGGCCAGCTCCTCGGGCGAGGACGCCCCGTCGAGGAACGAGAACGACGAGTGCGCGTGCAGCTCGGCGTACGGCACCGGGTCGTCCGGCCGCACGATCGGCGGCGGGCGGTACGCGCCGCGCTTGCGCGACCACCCCGGGCTGTCGCCCCCGTCCGCGTCGGCGGGCACCCCCGACGGCCGCCGCCGGTCGCTGAGCAGGCGCTCCATCTCCGACCACGGCACCGAGGGATTGTGGAAGCCCATCAGTCGTACCTCCCCTCCGCACGCCACGCGCCGCCCTCGCACACGAGCAGCCACGCGGTCTGCTCCGCGTCGACGACCTGGAACCGGTGCGCACGCCGGGACCGCGCGGCATCCCACCCCCGCTCGATCACCGGCCACGGCCCCGCCCAGGCCTCGACCACCCTCGACCGCCCCGCCACCGTCAGCACGACGGGCGCAGCGCTCACCTCGCCGCGCTCGCCGACGACGACCGGCTCGCCCCCGGCATCGGCGACCACGACCGTCGGCGCCTGCTCGAACACCGTCGCCGGCAGCGGATCGGGCAGACTCCCCGGCCACGGCACGTGGCGATCGGATGCCGCGACCCGATCGCCCCACGGCACGAGCAGCTGCCGCTCGCTCAGCCACCGTCCGCCGCCCACCGCGGCGGTGACGACCCCGCGATGGCCGAGCATCGCCTGCACGCGCGACAGCGCGTGGTGCACCCGCTCCTCGGCCCCCGATCCGAAGAGGGTCGCGACGTGGTGGGATGCCTCGTCCACCGCCTCGGGCTCGATGCGCACCCGCGTGACGCCGCTGTCGAACCCGTCGGTCTCGGCCAGCTGCCAGCGCACCCGGTCGACGACGGCCGCCGCGTCGAACGACCCCGGGTGCAGCCACACCCGGTCGCTGCGCTCCCCGCGCTCCCCGACGAGCACCACGCGCAGCTCGGTGCACACCAGCTCCGTCGCCCCGAGCCCGGCGACGAACTGCTCGGCGGCCTGGCGCATGCCGAACGCGACCTGCTCGGCCAGCTCCAGCGGCGGCTCGAACACGACCTCGCGATGCCGTTCGGGCGGCGGCGTCCGCGGCGTCACCGGTCGGGAGTCCGCTCCGGAGGCGAGGGCGTGCAGGCGCTCCCCGCGCGCCCCGAACCGCTCCACGAGCCGCTCCCGGGTGAGACCGGCGACCTCTCCCAGGGTGCGCACGCCCAGCCGGGCGAAGAGCCCGGCCAGCTCGTCTCCCAGCACCGTCACCGGCAACGGCGCGAGGAAGTCCGCGGAGCCTCCCGTCGGCACCACTCGGACCGCATCGCGCCCACGCGCCGCCCGGGCCGCCTGCTCCGCCGTGAACGGACCGTCGGCCACCCCCGCGCGAGCCTGCGGGACCCCCGCCTCGGCGAACGCGCCGAGGAGCACCCCGGCGGCCTCCGCCTCACCCCCGTAGTAGCGGGCGGGACCCCGCGCGCGCAACGCGCACAGCCCCGGCCGCACCAGCTGAACCCCGGGGGCGAGGGCCTCGACCCGCGCGATCAGCGGGGCGAAGGCCCGCTGATCGCGCAGCGGATCGGCCTCGGCGATGCGCAGGCCCGGACACCGGGCCTGCGCGTCGCGCCGGCGCTGCCCGCGCCGCACCCCGTCGGCGCGGGCGGCGTCGGAGCAGGAGGCCACGACCCCGTGGTCGAGCACCGCGATCGGCTGCGCGGGATCGGGCGGCGAGGCGTCCTCGCGGGTGAGCGCCACGACCGGCCAGTCGGGCACCCACAGCACGAGGCTGCGGACGGGAGCGACATCCATGTCAGCCCGCCGCCCGGATCCGCTCGGGCCCCCGCTGCACCGGCGCGTGCTGCGTCAGGGCGGGCAGACCCGGGCCCTGCGAAGGGGCGACCGTGCCGTCCTGCGCGGGCAGCAGCATCCGCCCCCGACGTGGTCTCGGGAACCGGCGGCTGGAGACCGACACGGTCAGCTCCCGTTCGGACAGGCAGCCGTGTCCGTCGCCGAGCCCCGACCAGTGCGGCTCGGCGACGTCGATCACCGCCTCCGCCTGCGCCCACGGCCCCTGCACCAGCAGCACCGTGCCGCGGTCGCGCAGGCGTGCCGCCAGCCGCGCGACATCGGCATCCCTCGCCCGCGACCCTGGACGCACGGCCACGACCGGCAGCACCTCGGCGATCGTGGCCGTCACCGCGAGCCAGCGCGTTCCGGGCTCGGCGATGAGCACCAGCCGGGACAGCTCGACCCCCACGCGCTCGGCGGCCTCGACGCCGAGCGCAGGCATGCCGACCACGCCGCACCAGGAACCCGCGCGGGAGGGTGGCGCCAGCAGCGCGAACAGCAGCGACATCGAGCCGCCCAGCGAATAGGCGGCCCCCGGTCGGAGCCCTCCTCCGGGCAGCAGTCCCGCCAGCGCCGGATCGGCTGGAAGCACGGGAACGCTCAGCCGCTTCGCCTGCACCCGCTCCAACTGGGTGCGAAGCCGATGGAGCTCGCCGCTTCCGGCCCGGACTGGCTGCACGATCACTCTCCTTCGCCTCTATTAGAACATCTATTCTAAGCTTGTGGGAACATGATCGAAGCTATCTCCCCCTTCCGACATCGACGCAGGAGGTCCGCCGGATGCACGCTCACGCCGCTACTGTGGGAGTCGACGGGCGGCAGCCCGTAGGCGGGGGCAGCCGGGGGGCAGCATCGTCGTCGCACCCACTCGGGCGACGGCGCCGAGCAGCGGCACGGCTCACGATCGCCTCGACGCATGTCCCCATCAGCGGAGGAGAACACGATGTCCGACCCGAGCGATCGCGACCAGGACGATCCCCTCCAGCCGACCGGCGACCCCGCGCAGTCGCCCTCCGCCCCGCCGGGCGGACCCTACGCCGCACCCGCGCCCGGCCAGCCCTACGCGGTGCCCGGACAGCCGCCCTACGGCGCGCCCATGCCCGGCCAGCCTCCGTACGGCGCACCCGGCCAGCCTCCCTACAGCGCACCCGGCCAGCCGTACGGCGCACCCGGTCAACCTCCGTACGGCGCACCCGGACAGCCTCCCTACGGTGCCGCCGGGCTCACCCAGCCGTCCGGACCACCGGCATCCCCCGCCCCCGACACCCGGCCGAAGACGCTCGCCATCGTCGCACTGGCGCTGGCCGGGGTCGGCGCGGTCGGGTCGTTCCTCCCGATCGTCAACTGGTTCTCCTGGGCGCTCCTGCTGGCCGCGGTCGTGCTCGCCATCATCGTGCTCGTGAGCCGGAAGCAGGGCGGCAAAGGCCTCGGCATCGCCGCGCTGGTCCTCGCCGTCGTCGCCTGGATCGTGTCGATCGTCGTCGTCGTCGCATCGCTCCTGGCACTCGCCCCCGCGGTGCGCGGGGTCGTCGGCGAAGGCGAAGGCCCCGTCGCGACCAGTCCCGCCGAGGACGGCGCGGACACGGCCGACGGGCGTCAGGAGCTCGAGGTCGTCGAGGTCGCCTTCGGCCGGGAGTCGTTCGACCCGACCATGTGGTGGTATGTCGTCATCCTCGAGAACCCCAACCCCGATCACGTGTTCGACTTCGCCTCCATCGACATCGAGGCGCTCGACGCGGCCGGCACGATCCTCGACACGGCGCCGGAGTACACCACGCTGCTGTCCGGGCGGACGGCCCTCACCGGCACCTTCTTCTCCGTCGGTCAGGGCGAGATCGCCTCGCTCAACGTGCAGGTGCCCGCTGCTTCCTCCGCGATCCGCAGCCCCCGCGACGAGACCGGGGCCTTCACGATCGAGGACCTCGTGCCGGTCACCGACGACTACTCGACGAGCGTGACCGGGACGATCAGCGGCGACTTCGAGGACGAGCACGAGCTCGTCTCCGTCGCCGTCGTCGCCCGCGCCGCCGACGGGAGCATCGTCGGCGGCACCCGGACCTACGTCGACCGCCTTCCTACCGGTGGCGGCAAGGTGCAGTTCGAGGCCGTGTTCTTCGATCCGCTGCCGGATGCCGCGACGTTCGAGGCCTACGCGTCGCTCTGACCCTCCCCGGGCATCGCCCCCACGCATCGCCCTGACCGTTCCTGGTCATCGCGCCGACTCGCGCACGGGAATTACCACGGTCAACGCCGGCCCGCCGGCCGCGGCCGTTCTGGCATCCTCTGGCGGAAGGCCCGGCAGGGCGGACCCATGCAAGGAGGCAGAATGAAGCTCTCACCGGAGTCGGAGCAGATCGTCGCGGCCACGGCCGGGGTGGTCGCGGCGCACGCCGAACAGATCACCCGCACGTTCTATCCCGACATGTTCGCCGCGCACCCGGAGCTGCTGCAGGTGTTCAACAAGGCGAACCAGGCGATCGGCGAGCAGCCGCAGGCCCTCGCCGCCTCGGTCGTGGCGTTCGCGGTGCAGCTGATCGACCCCGCCGCTCCCGACTTCACGCCGGTGATGCAGCGCATCGCGCACAAGCACGTCTCGCTCGGCATCGGCGCGACCCAGTACACGATCGTCGGCCACCACCTGCTGAAGGCCGTCAAGACAGTCCTCGGCGACGCGATCACCCCCGAGATCGCCGCCGCGTGGGACGAGGTGTACTGGCTGTTCGGCTGCTCGCTCATCGCGGAGGAGGCCAAGCTCTACGCCCTCGCGGGCACCGACCCGGCGCATCCGTGGCGCGAGTACCGCGTGGTCGAGCGCTTCGAAGAGTCCGACGAGGTCTTCTCGCTGCTCCTCGCACCCGTCGAGGGCGAGGTGCCCGCCCACAGCACCGGCCAATACGTCGCGATCGCCGTGGACCTGCCCACCGGCGAGCGCCAGCCGCGCCAGTACACGATCTCGTCCGGTCCTCGCGGCGACTCCCTGCGGGTGACGATCAAGCGCGTCCGCGGCATCGACGGCGCGCCCGACGGCCAGGTCTCGACGTGGCTGCACGAGAACGCGCAGCCAGGCACGATCCTCGACGTCTCGCAGCCGGCCGGCGACATGGTGCTCGACGACGCAGACGGCCCCCTGGTGCTGGTCTCGGCCGGAATCGGCATCACGCCGATCGCCGCCATCATCGAGGATCTCTCACGGCGCCAGCCCGACCGTCCGGTGTGGCTGTTCCACGCCGACAAGTCGCACGAGAACCACGCGCTCTACGCGGGGCTGCGGCGCCAGGTGCTGGCGATGTCCGACATCCGCTCGCAGAACTGGTACGAGGTCGGCGCGGAGTCGGCCCCCACGCTGCGGCCGGCGCGACAGGGCTTCATGGACCTGTCCGACATCGAGATCCCCGCGGACGCCACGGCCTTCATGTGCGGCCCGCTGCCGTTCATGCGGGGCACTCGTCTCGCGCTGATCGAGAAGGGCCTCGACAGCGAGAAGATCCACTACGAGGTGTTCGGACCCGACCTGTGGGCGCAGGATCCGGGCAACGCCCCCGCGGAGGACGAGGTGCCCGCGAGCGTCTAGCGCTCGTGCAGATCGCCCGGCGCGGACAGCGGCAGTCCGCGCCGGGTCGCTCGTCTGCGGTCAGGGCACGCTCGAGCCGCGTGACCCACGAGGCTCGAGCGCTCAGGAGCCGGATGCCGCCAGGCCCGTTCGCTCGCCACGGAAGCCCAGCACATCGAGCACGGCGTGGACGGTACGGGCGACCAGCAGGTCGTCCGCGGGGGGAAGTCCCGGCATGACCGCCCGCATGAGGAGCGGCCCGGTGAGGAGATCGGCGATCCAGGCGGGATCGGCACCCGGCCGGATCTCGCCCCGCGCCTCGGCGCGCCCCAGGATCACGGACGTGTAGGCACGCCGCGGCCCCAGGTAGCCGGCCAGGAACGGCGCGGCGCGAACCGGCTCGGTGTCGACCTCGGCGAGCCAGCCGACGAGCCCTCGCGTCACGACCGGATCGGTGAAGAGATCGCGCTGACGCCGCTGCACCTCGACGAGATCCCCAACCAGGTTTCCGGTGTCGATGTCCTCATCAGTGCCGTGACGGGCGGCGAGCAGGCGCGGCACGACATCGGCGAGGTCACGGAACCGCCGGTAGAACGCCGGCTTGTTCGTGCGTGCGCGTGCGACGACCTCGTCGATCGTGACGCGCGCATAGCCCCGCTCGACCACCAGCTCGGCGACTGCCCGCAGGATGTCGTCGTC